>JAFGJB010000246.1 GCA_016929295.1 Candidatus Zhuqueibacterota bacterium
CGAAATCAGTGCCACATCGACCAAGAGCTTTGATGACGCCATCCGACTGGGCATTGAACGCGCCACCAAGACGCTGCGCAACGTCAAGAGCGTCTGGATCAAGGAGCAACATGTCCGCGTCGAGGACGGCAAAATCGCAGAGTATCAAGTCAATATGATGGTGACTTTTTTGCTCGACACCTAATCTGCATAATTCTAAATTTAACCATGTGATCTTTAGTGCATAATCCAGCCTGGACTAGAGCACATGCTGCCTGACGACCGGCATTTCCTCTGCGTAGTGTCAAGGTTTTGGCCAGTGCTTCGATTCTTTATCTCATCATTCACCAGCTAGATGTGGAGGAAAGAGAGCGATGTCATCTGCAGACAGTCCGACTCGCCTGCTGACTTGTACAGCATATTGGACCGCCGCCGTGCGCGCCCAGGAGAGCGGGCGACAGGATCGCCTGTTTCATGATCCCTGGGCGGCCACTTTGGCTGATAAAGAGGGTTCAGCGTGGATCGAGCAACGCTCGGCAGCCAGCGTCATTCCAATCGTCCTGCGCACGCGTTTTTTCGATGATTTCCTCACGCGCACCGTCGCAGAGACGGGTATTCGGCAGATTGTCCTCTTGGGAGCGGGACTGGACACGCGCGCTTATCGTCTGGACTGGCCTGAGGGAACCTGTTTTTACGAGCTGGACCAGGCGCCGATTCTGCAATTCAAGCGCCATGCGCTCGCTTCGGCCCAGCCGAAATGCGAGCGCCGCACCATATCCGTCGATCTCCTCTCCCCTTGGGAACAGGCGCTCGCCGAAGCGGGATTTGCTGCGAGCCGGCCGGCCGTCTGGCTGCTGGAGGGGTTTCTTTTTTATCTGTCCGATACCCATCTGACCGCTCTTCTTGAACGGGTGTTGCAGCTGATGGCGCCGGCCAGCCAAATCGGCTTTGATGTCATCAACAAGCTGACCCTGACCTCGCCCTTGACCAGCAGGTGGGTTGAGATGCAGGCGAGCTGCGGCGCGCCCTGGATCGGCAGCATGGATGATCCGGTCGGCTTTCTCGCAGCGCACGACTGCCGGGCAATCCTGACGTCACCCGGCGCGCCTGCGGCGAATTACGACCGCTGGCCCTATCCGGTCATCCCGGTCACCATGCCGGAGATGCCCCATCTCTGGTTTGTCACCGCGGAAAAGCAAATAGTTGCCAATTCTCGGAAAAAGGAAAGAGTTGAATAATGCAAAAAACAAAGACAAGATGGAAACTGCCGCCGCTGGTTACTCCCATAGCGCTTTTGGGCGCAAACGTTGCCGGCAAGCCAAACTTTTTTACCATTGCCTGGTTCAACATGCTGCAAGATGATCCGCCGCTCCTGGGCGCCGGCATGAGCAAGACGCACTATACGAGGCGCGGCATAGAGGACAATCAGACGTTCAGCATCAACATTCCTTCTGCGCAGATGGCGGAGATCGTAGACTATTGTGGACTCTACTCAGGTTCGCGCGTGGACAAGTCTTCTCTCTTTGAGGTCTTTTATGGCGAATTGGCAACCGCGCCGATGGTGAAAGAGTGCCCGTGCAACATCGAGTGCAAGCTTTTGGAATGCAAAGAATTGAACAGCACAGTGCTGGTCATCGGAGAGATTGTCCAGATATACTGCGAGAAAAGGTATCTTTCCGGGGATAACCCTGATTATCAGAAAATGGATCCGCTGCTGTTCTTCATGCCGGAAGGCCCGTACATCAAGGCCGGAGATGTCATTGCCAAGGCCTTTGAGGTGGGAAAAGACTATAAAACATAAAGCTGTCTAACGCAAGACTTCCAAAGTCTTCAAGACTTTGGAAGTCTTTGGCTTTCCTCTCGTCTGCTTGAGCAGGTTGAACGGGTGCGTTTTCGAATGCCCTCCTGAACGCAATGGTGGAAATAAATATCTATGGCGTGTGATGCTCAATCCACTCTAAAATCGGCCGCCACACATTGGCTTCAGCGTCATGAGCTAAAAACAGATCGATGTGGCCAAAATCATAAAGTGCGTTCTCCGCTGATTTGAATTGCACGATATGATGGGTGATATCCGAGCTGCCTAGCAGCGTCACGCCGTACAGGCAGTACTCCCCCATGCCACCAGCGGCGCCAACGACAAAGATGGGCACTTTGATCTGGGCAAAATGATCATCAAACGGCACATCCTCCATATCCGCGATCATCAGACAATAGTCGGCAATGAATTGCGCCGCCTCCCAGGGCGAAGCCACCGCCATAAAATCGAGCCACTGATCCACCGTCACATATTCGAAATCAACCGGCAATTCATCCTGCCAGATGCCGGCGAGAAAGTGATAATGGATGGTTCCCCACAGCGGTCCGGCGCCAAAAAAGAGCGCGGTCTGCATATTGGTAAATCCGGGAATGATCGGCGACTCCCCATCCGGATCGCTGCGCGCGAAATCAGCCGCATAGGTGAAGGCCACCATGTCCGCATACTGACCAGTGTCGATGAGCTCCTTGACTCTGGCATATTCTGCGGCAAAGACTTCCTTGACAGTCTGGTCATTTGTTTTCACCGGCACATCCACCGGAATAAATCCCGCAACGTTGCGCATCGCTGGCGGCAATTGTGTCTCCTCGTTGAGCAAGGCGAATCCGGTGATGACGCCACTGCTGTAGCCGCACAAAATCAGCGGCATGAAGCCACTGCCGGTGAACAGACGGGTGAAGCGGGCAATGGACATGCCCATCCGTAAATCATCGACCTGTTTTTGCAGTCCCCAGTTTTTCATAAAGGACGATTCGGCGATATCCATCGGCGTCAGTGTCCAGGCCTGATCAATGCCCCAGACATCGACATCGTTTTGTGCCAGAAAAGCTGCAATGCCGAAATCTCTCGCCATGTTCGCGGATCGGACGCCTGGGAGCGTCATGCCGCTGAAATCTTTGCAGTCGCCGTGCTGATAGAAAAATGCTTTATTCGTCTGTATGGGTTGCATCGGTCGTTTTTCTTTAACGACGCGATGCAAGCCAATTACATCGTGTGCGCTCGGCCCAAGGTAAATTTTAAATGAATAATGGACGATATTGCCGGAGATGGGCACCCGGTTGCAGGTGATGAGGCGTCCTGCTGCTATTGCATCCACTCTTTTTTTAGCGAGTGCGGTCTCATCTGTCGACGCCGAGCGTGCCGCATCATCAAAGATCCAGCAGCTCTGCTCGACGAGTTGCAGCGAGATGCTCTCCGCCATGTCTGCTGCAGTAGCTGACGTCTCGTTAGTGTCCGGACTCAGCGGCGCCTTTTTGCTACAGCTCATCAAAAAGCACAACGATACAACAATACAAAAAAGTATTACATTTTTCATGGAATTTTCCTCCTTCTGCGCGAAAAACTTTGAACAAGACAGGTGAAATGATTTGAAATTACCAAAATCCAATCGGTGCAAGAAGCTTGTCTTGTTCAAAAGCGTGTTCTACGAGGATAAGCAGATGAAAACTATGGCCGACGATTACGTGGAAATATCGTCTTTCCGCTAATTATCAATCTGAATCCCGCGTACTTTATCATCTTTAAATTCGAAATACGAAGTGCCAACTCGATAATGCAGATAATTTGGTCCCTCATAAACACCGGAATACGCCGCCAAAACATCCGATCGACTGCTTCCAATACCAATGCTTTCTTGAGTTATGCCCTTATAAGGGGATTGAACATTAATCATAGTTATTGTAGCTGTTAGCTTTAATTCCTCTTTTGTGACAATATCTGTCCAAAATGCCAGTCCCTTCGATTTATATTCTATTAACCAATAGTAAGAATTTACACCACTATGCTGAGTTTCTGTAAAGTCATTTCCGTGCAGATTGACCACTTTGGAAAACGGATCGCCCAATTTTATTCGTGCTGCACCGATATTTAGAAATATTTCAACAGGCGGATCAATTAATTCCAGGACTGAAACCAATGAATCACTGCCTTTTTCTCCTATTGCCACAAGCTTGATACTGTAGCTCCCCGCTGTTTCGTACAAATGCATAGCATTTTCATCTGTCGAAAAAGTACTATCGCCGAATTCCCACCGAAAAGAATCTGCCTCCTTAGATTGATTAATGAAACTGACATTTACGGGTACAATGTTATCACTCATTTCCATTTTAAAATTTGCCACAGTCCTTGGCGTAGAATCCGGCTCAGTACTATTTTCTTTGGAGCAAAAGATGACTAAAAGCAGAATGATAAGAAGAAAGAACTTGGGTATCATCGAAAAATGCCTCATGATCCTGTCCTCCGATTTGAAAAATATCTCCTTTGTAACAGCACCCATTATGCGAGGAGCGACCACTCTGGATGCCTGGTACGGTGGCCCCAAGGCTTCCCATTAGTCGAAAATTTGTCCATCGGCCACTGCGACTCAAGCCTTTTTTAGTGTAATAAAATAATCATTTTTTTATTTTAGTGAATTCCAAAGCAGAAAACCACGACGCTGCAGGCAAGTGGTAATGCTGTGCGGACACAATATGATGTTAGAAATACATGCGGTGAGGATCAGCAGAGGTCACGGCGTATTTTTTCTTCTGTATTCCGACGGCGTCACCTTAAAGTGCTGCTTGAAGCTTTTATTGAAATGCGACAGGTTATTAAAGCCGACATCATAGGCAATTCGCGAGATAGTATCAACGTCTTGCTGAAGCAACAGAGCGGCTTTTTCGAGGCGGGTGGTGAGAATGTAGCGGGTGGTGTTCACCTTGGTCAGCGAATTGAGCTTGCGGTTCAGATGGCCAATGGAAATATTCAAAGCGCGCGCTAATTGTGGCGGACCAAAGTCGGGATCGTTTAAATTCTGCAGCAAAATAGCCGTCGTTCTGTCGATGAACTCCTGATCTCTTTTGCTGTAATGGTTGTTCTGCACTTTCATCGTCCTTCTTCTAAAGGTGAGGATGATCGCAGCAAAGACAGTACAGATGACGGTGTGCAGCAGGACGCGCTCGGGATGGGAAAAATCGACGATGAAAATAGCCGATGAGCGCCAGGGGACATAGTCTTCATGCAGGATTCCAACAGCACTGGCGAGAACATAGAGCAAATAGACAAGAGACCAGACGACGACGCCAGGCAGAGTGACTTTGATGCTCGTCAGCAGCAGATCACGGTAATGATACGACTGCTGCCTGGCCAGATAGCGCGACAGAAAGAGAAAATAGGTGCCACCCAGCAATCCGCTGGCTAGTGACTCAAAATCCGGTTCACCGAGAGGGCCGCCGCCAATACGATCGTGGAAGGTGTACCAACCCGGCGGGCCAAAGGCGTCGCGCGCGGCAAGCTGCTGCATGAGAAAGGCGATCACAAAGCCCAAGTTGAACAATAGAGCGCCGTAGAGATATCGCCGTGACGACCGCATCTGACTCGAGTAGAGGAGTGCATAGCGACAGCAGAGAAAGCCGGCGAGCGCGCCAAATGCGCTGCCGAAGAAAACCATGAGCGGCCACAGCGTGCGAAAAGATATCATCTGCAGCTGATAAAAGCCGCTCACTCTTCTGGTCAGAATGACCAGCAGTGCCAGCAGAAAACCGGCGAGCGCGCCGCCCTTTATGCCATCATGAAAAAAGCTTGCGGATTGCGACTGTTTTTCAGCTTCAGGTCTTGTCATCATTTTTTCTGCAATGTCGCGAGAGATGATCACCTTTAACTACCGATAATATAGTAAAAATATTGACACGATGCGAACGCCTGGTTGTTTCAAAATTTAAAAAGCGATTCCAAGACCAATTTGCTGGCCGAATAGTTTTCGGGCAAAATGGGCATTCCCCTGAACTCTTATCACCATCGCACGCCAGAGCCTGCAATCTATTTTATATGCAAAGCCTTGATAATTTCCATCATCGCCAAACGCTTGACCAATCATCAAACTGGACAGATTATCCTCAAACACATAATGCAAGTTTATACTCTTCATACCAAAAAACAGATCATTTAAAATTCCGGCGGACAGATAGATTTTGTTCAATTTCCCCAGACCTATTTCAGCGCATGGCAAAATTCCACCTCCGGGTCCATCCTCGGGATCTATGACGTAAAAAACATCGACGCCGCCTTTGAAATAGAGGTATTTCGCACCCAATTTAAAAAAAAGCTGGACAAATATTGATCCATCATCATAATCATCTTTTTCTTTAATATAAGAGAAATTAAAGCCGGGCAGATTCGTTCCAGGCAACGGACTAAACGCCAAGGATGTTATATCATGCGGTGATATGGTATTTACCAATATCCGGTTATTTCCTTGCATAATCCAAATACAATATCGATTTGAATCAGCGGCGCGTTCGCTTTTAAATGATTTTGAGTCGCTCGAAATCGGTTGCTTTCCAAGCAGTGAATCACTCCCCGTCCGCGAATTTATGGGATTACTCCATGAACTATTTGTGAAAACGAAAAAGATAAGCAGGCATAGAAATCTTGCGTACATAGCCAATACCCTCATAATGACTGACAGCGTAGCCAGTTTGCCAAGATGCAGCTTTATTATGCGGCGAAGCTAAACATCAACAGGATCAATTCTAATTTATAGTATTTCTTTATTTTTTGTCGCCCATGGCGATTGACTTTATCAAAGATAACACTTTTCGCATCGTCTTGCAACGAGTCGTAGGACCGCGCTCCCTCACTGCGTGCGTCTGAAAAGCGACGCTTCAATCCTGGAGTTCGATTTCGCCGGGTCGCCATGTCTGGTCGAACCAGGATTCTAACGAACCGTAGAGGCGAAGGATCAGACACCAACCCTTGCCGGGAATCGTCTGGATCCAGTTGTCTTCCCTTCCCGGCGGTGACTGGGGTCCGAACCAGACGTCCACTGATCCATCCGCGTTGATCTTGAGGTTCTTGTTCTGGCTGCTCATGCTCGGAAACTGCTGATCGGTCTGCAGCATCGAGCGAGTCTGGTTATCGTAGACAATCACCGACCAAAAATCCTTCACCGGGATTTTCGGCGGCAGGTGCAGCTTGTAGGTCCTGGCGCCGTCGAACGGGTCGCCCTGCGAGTCATGCTCCGCCCACGGATACTGCGACCCGACGCCCACCATCTTCGCCTCCATCGTCGGGAGCACGCCGGTGGCGAAGTAGTAGTAAAAGGCAGCCCGGTCGAGGTAGTCATTGATCTTGTCCACCATCGCGGCAGCCGGATAGCCTTCGGTCAGGTTCAGCGTGCCGATGGATGTTTCGAGCCGGTCCGGTATAGCGACGCCCGGCGCGATGGGCGTTGTCATCCTGTAGGTCTGGGCGGCAGCAGTGGTGGTAATAAGTGCAGTCACAGCCATCCACATCCCTAGCTTGTCAAAGTGCATATCTTTCTCTCCTAGGCTCTATTCTTTGCAAATATTGCGAATGCGCAATCCAGCCTTGCGCGATAGCAAAATTGTTTTTCATCAAGATCATTGTCGCCCTGTGCGAAAAGCCGCCCATCCACATAATTTATAATAACAAACTCAGTTAAGGATGTCAAGCCTTTTTGCTCAAAATTACAGACAGGCGCATCTCTGCGACACTTGCAGAGTCTTGCAGAGAGTAAAGTCATGCCATGCAGCCTGGCTTTTCATTTTGCGGCCAGTGACGACGAGCAAAGATCGGTCTCTCTGAAATTTACGACAATAGAAGTAACGATAATGATACCATTTAAGAGTTGTTCTCATTATGCGATAATTATTGTCATCTTTTTTCATTGCGAATCGCGCGCGGATGAAAAGCTAAAATGACATTTTAGCGATCTCTTTTCTATTGGCAATAATGAAGCTGAAGCGAGAAGAAAAACAGCCGACGTTTTTTTGCCAAGTGGATACTACACTGCACGCCGCCATGCCCATCTCTACCGATTCTTTCAGCGATTTCCGTCGCCAACGCGGATAATCGCCCGCCGGTAACGCGTCAGGGGCGGCTCGCCGTTGTCAGTGACCTGCAGAATCAAGTGGATCGTTTTTCCCGCTGCGTCGCCTGGGAGGTTCAGCAGGGTTTCCTCATTCGCTGAGACAAGGTGAATGTCCTGGTCGACCGTTCCGGCCTCCGGGTAAATGAACCAACGAAAATTGACTCGGTCGTTGTCCGGATCCCAGGAGCCGGCGGCGTTGAGGCGTATAGCCTGCCCCGGCTGCGCTGACATTTGCACCACGTCTCGTCCAGAATCGCCCTGCAGTAGCGGAACCGGCGGACGATTGCCCTGACCGGCGGATTTAATGCACCAATCCATTCGAGCCTGGAAATCCGCTTGAAATGCCGGCCGCCAGCGCCAGACCGTCGCTCTGGCATCG
>JAFGJB010000247.1 GCA_016929295.1 Candidatus Zhuqueibacterota bacterium
CACAAGCGCGCCATTGGCTCGCTGCAATTTGGACTGATGCAGATATTTTTTACCCTCGCCGCGGCCATCGCGGTCATCAATGTTGTTTTAGCCTATGTGCAGGTCGATACCCTGACGGCGACGGCAAAGACGACATCGAGTGCCTTCAAAAGCCTGGCGTTAGAGCTGGTTTCGCCCTTTGAAAATGTGCTCGCAAAGACCCAGTTGAACGGAATTTTTGTCCTGCTTGTCGTCGCATTCGCCGGACTGTTCCTTTTGGATCGCCTTGTGTTACAGCCTCGATTCAGGCCGTCTTCGTGACAGACATTCTGACCGCACAGAGTATTCGCAGTAATCCCGCCATATTTGCTATCTGCAGTTTCCATGCCTCGTTGATATATTATCTAAAACCTGAAAATGAAAGCTCGCAGACGCATGTTTTGGCTTTTGTATATCCTGTTTGAAATTTTTATCTGGAATTATCCCGCTCGCGCCTTTATCGTCGGTGAACATCCCGTTTTTCACATGGGCGCCAGCATTTTGAATGACATGCTCTGGGTTCCATTAGCCATCGCTGCGCCCGTTTATATCATTTTGCTCATTCGCAGACTCGTCAGACGGCTCATCATTCGCGAAATCATCTCGTTTCTACTGATCATCCTGTGCACCGGCGTTGTCGTCAATGTCGAGCTGTTGTTTCGTGTTCAATTTTTATTTATCGCTGTTTTTTTTCTTTTATGGGGTCTGCATATCTATCGATCCCGCACCATCAGCGTGCATTTTGCTCTCTTTGCCATCGCTCTAGTGGGTCTGGTCATTCATTACCAGTCCCAACTGATCCCCTCCTGGACGAAATCGACCCCGACACTCAGTCTCATCTCCTTCAATATCAACACCAAAGCCGCGCTGGATGACCAGCGGACCATTCAATTCATCCGCAAGCGTTTTCCGGATATTGTCTGTTTGCAGGAATTGTCCGTTCGAGAGAAAGAGGTGATTGTAAAGAATCTGGGTGATCTCTATCCGTATTTTTTATCGCCGGCGTCGCGGTTTGGCAAAAATGACGTGATGATTCTGTCGCGAAAAGAGATTTTGTATGGCGATCATATTCCTCTCAAAACCGCAGCAAAAACATACCATTCGGCCAATCACGCCGTCATTCTTTTGCACGGACGACAGATCAACGTGATTAATTGTCATTTTCATCACGCGTACAGACACCTCGGCGATTATCTGGCCGCGCCGGACTCTACCGACCATTACAAAATGCTGGCAAGCGCCTACAGACAGCAACAGGAAGAGGCGCAATTACTGGCCGCTTATGCCGAGTCGCTCGATGGTCCAATTATCATTGCCGGCGATTTTAATGACACGCCGAACAGCTACATTTACCGCCTGTACGCCCACTCTTTCAAGAACGCCTTTGCCACAGCAGGATGGGGCCTGGGTGCGACATTTGGCAAATGGAGCATGCAAGTCATTTTACCCGATATTCTGCGAGCGTTTGCTTTTGACAGCTCACGAATTGATCACATTTTTTGCTCCGATGACGTGCAGATTGTAACTGCAGAGCTGGAAAACATCGGCGCGTTTGATCATCTCCCGCAGATAATAACAGTTGCTCTGCGATGAAATCGGGCCGCCCGGATTTCTCGGCAGCAAATCATCGATGATCAATGGATGATCTACTCGACCAGCTCGAAAATCTCGGACAATGATTTTTTCTCTCGCTTCCTGGGCTCTCCATCAGGAATTCCCAGCGCGACGGCGGTCATGAGCTCCAGCGGCGACTGTATACCGAGCGCTTCCTCCAACTCGGCGCGCGCCACCAGTAAACCGCTGAGCCAGCACGCCCCGTAACCCATATCCACGGCGGAGAGCAAAATGTTTTCAACGGCTGCGCCAACACTTTGAATATTCGGATGACGGCGCATCTCGTCGATCCGGTCGTGATCCATCACATCATCCGCTATTGCCTTGTACGGCTCACTGGCAACAAAGAGGACAACCGGCGCATTCTCAAAAATGGTCGAAAAATGCTCGACCGTCTTGGCCACATTGGCTTTGCCGGCCTCTGCAAAGACCGCATGCACCTTTTCATGAACGATCTGCGCTATGGCGGCAATTTTATCCCTGTTCGTCACGGCGAAAAACCGCCACGGCTGCGAATTGTTCACGCTCGGCGCCAAACCCGCTCGTCGCACGAGCTCTTTGATGTCCTCGAGCGGAATCGGCTCTGATTTGAATTTTCGCACGCTGTATCTTTTTTCTATCGCTGTCTTGACGTCCATCATTTTCTCCTCATAAATTTTCTTATTGGTCTCCAGATATAATCCGTTTTATGTGCCTAAAATTCCGCGATTTCACATTTCGATCGGATTTGCCTGTTTATTTTCATGCTTGTGTTTCAAGCATAATTTTCATATTATGATCAGGCGCTCGTGTTTTGAAAGGCTTTGCATGTTATTTTTTCGAAAACCTCTCGCTCTCTTGTTCATCCTGTCACTCATCAGCGCGGAGATCTTTGCCGATGATTATCAGGATCGTTTTCGCGAAGCGATTCGTCTCTACAGGGCTGATCTCTTGCGGGAGGCGGAACGGGCCTTTCGCGATTTGCAGCGAGATCATCCCGATAGCCTGATTGTGCTTTCCTATCTGGGTAAAATAAATGTCACGCTGGAAGAGTGGGGCGACGCCAAGGATTGGTTCAATGACATCATCGAACGCAAAAGTGATGATATTGAAGCCAACTATTATCTCGGCATATGCTATCGTGAAACCGGCAAATACAAGGCTTTTGTATTACAATCGCGTGACTGGCGCAGAGCGGAGCGTCATTTCAACAGCGTACTCGATCTCGCCGGCCCCTATAAAGATGTCTATTATCACTATGCCTTGCTGAAAAAATACTGGAAAGATTACGATCAATCGGTCGAACTGGCAGAGCGCCAGCTGTTGTACGATCCGGATGAAAAATCGTACGTCGGTGTGCATCGCTTCTATGAGTCTTTTCTCTTCAATGAGCCAAAAGAGTTGCACGAGTGGGCTTTGGGCAGGAACGGCGACAGGAATTCTCTCTACCTGGCGGAGAGCTATCGGCGTCGAAACGATTTTGTCAAAACGGAGGCGCTGTTGCAGCAGCTCTCCGAGACGACGCTGGATGACATACGAGTGCCGCTTTGCATTGCCCATGCAAAGGTCAAATATCAACAGGGCCAGGAAGATTCTTGCCAATACTATTACCAAAAGGCTGTCCAGAGCATCCGTAGCGATGTGGACGCTGAGCTCATGTTTCAGGATGTCAAATTTATACTATCGGATGCAGAGTGGTTTCAGTATCGTGACCTGAACAGTGCTGCAGCGAAGCATGAGTTCTTTACCAAGCTGTGGCTCGGTAGAAATCCGATGCCGGCGTCGCAAATTAACTACCGAATGATCGAGCACGTGCGCCGTGTCATCGTCGCGGAACAAAATTACTTTTTTGATGGCGTGCGCTCGCAGGTGAACAATCCCGACAAGCTGAATTATCTGTCGTTTCCCAAGGTCTTTGGCCTGAATGACAAGTTCAATGATAAGGGTCTCGTCTACATCCGGCATGGGGAACCCGATGATCGCGCCTTTTCTGCCGGCGGACCTTTGAATGAAACATGGGTTTATCATCCTCGCGGACAGTTGAATAAAAAACTGATCTTTCATTTTTGGCAGGACGACACGCAGGCGGGCAACAATTGGCGTTTTGTCCCATCCATCCCGCGGGAGATGGCGGAAAGCCGTCTCAATATGGACCCGATATTCGGCCGTCTCTATACAGCTGATAATTATTTGGAGGCGCTCTCGATTGATCAGGAAATGAAACAGCAATCGCAGGCGTTGGTCAAGATCGGCATGGACACGGATCAACATTCCTGGAGCAAAGATCTCCGCTCGATTTATTTCCCGTTCTATATGGCCACTTTTCGGCAAGGGCCGGATCTGTCCAGGTGCGAGCTCTACTTTTCGCTGGTTCCAAAAGACGTGTTGCCCGAAAATGCATCGCACACGTCACAGGATAGCGTCAGCATCAATTTTGCCGTTTTCGACCTGACGCTTGATCCGATCGTGCAGATCCATGAGAATGTGTTCATCCAGGACATTGCCGATATGGCTGCGAAACTGGATTTCTGGCCGTCGCAATTTGATTTCGCCGGTCCGGCGGGTGACTATCAAATTGCTTTGGACATTCGTACGCCGAATGATGAGGCGATCGGCGGCTACAAATTCCGCTTGAATGTCTCTGACTATACCGAAGACAAGCTGAAAATGAGCGGCCTGGTTCTGGCAAAATCAATCCGCCCGGCGCAACAGCAGGACATGTTTTACAAGAACGGCTTTACGGTGATTCCCAATCCCGGCAAACTGTACGATCGAAAAAATCCCGTTCACATCTATTTTGAAATTTACAATCTGGATGCCGGGAACAATAAAAAGCAGGATTTCGTCGTCCGCTATGATGTCCGATTGCTTGAAGAACGAACCAAAGGAGTCATCAACAAAATCGGTCGAATTTTCCGCAATCCACAACCTTCCATATCGAACCAGGTGGAACGTGAAAGCGCTACGCCGACATCGATCGAATATATTGCGCTCGATCTCGGCAAAAATGTGCCAGGCATTTATGAATTAGGCGTCACCGCCTTTGTCCCGGCGAAAAATGATTCGGTTTCGCGCAAAATTAATTTTGAGCTGCGATGAATGGCCGGACGGGAGGACTGCATGAATCATTCACTTGGCATCGGCATCATCGGCGCCGGCAACGTCGCCCCGAGTCATGTCATTGGCTGGCAGCAGACGGACGGCGCAGCGCCCATCGCTGTCTGCCGGCGAGATGAAGCAAAGGCGAGGACATTCGCCGAACAGTACGATCTGCAGTGGGAGACGGACTATCACCGGCTGCTCGAGCGCGATGATATCGATGCCGTCGACATACTGTTGCCCTCGGGACTGCACGCGGCGGTCGGCATCGAGGCGGCCAAAGCCGGCAAGCATGTCATCGTTGAAAAACCGATCGATGTGACCCTGGAGAAAGCGGATGATTTGATCGCCGCTTGCCAGGAACAGAATGTCATTCTTGGCGTCATCAGTCAGTATCGCTTCATGGACGGCATGCTAAAAATGGCAGATATCCTTGCGGCCGGCCGTCTGGGACGGCTGATCCAGGGAGATGCCTATATCAAATGGTTTCGACCGCAATCCTATTATGACAGCGGCGCCTGGCGCGGCACCCGGGAGCTGGATGGCGGCGGTGCGTTCATCAATCAGGGCATCCATTTCATCGATTTGCTCATCTCCGCAATGGGGCCGGTGAAATCCGTCTGGGCAAAAACAAAGACACTTGCGCACAACATCGAGGTTGAGGATATCGGCATCGCCATGGTCGAGTTTCACAATGGCGGACTGGGCGTCATCGAGGCATCGACCGCGATCTACCCGGGACTGCCGGCGCGCCTGGACATTCACGGCACAGAGGGGTCGCTCAGCATCGAAGGTGACAAAATGGTCTTGTTTCACAGCAAAGGCCGTGCTCCCGAGACAGCTGCGAACATCGACTCGGGCAGCGCCGCAGATCCGCAAGCCATTGATGTCACGCCCTTTGTTCGGCAGTTCACGGATATCGTCGATGCCATTCGAACGGGACGCCAACCCGTCGTCAGCGGCGAGGTTGCCCGGCGTCCGCTGCAATTGATCCTGGCGATCTACGAATCTTCCCGCAGCGGCCGCGAGGTGTTGCTTTGAGCCGGCCAGGCAGGCACTTCCGCACAATGATCCCGACTTACGGAGAGGCACGATGATCGAGCGCGATCTACTCATCACTTATCTCAATGATTATTTAAAAGTTGCAGAGATTCAGGATTATGGTCCGCAAGGACTGCAAGTCGAGGGCAAGGCGATTGTCACAAAAATCGTCACCGGCGTATCGGCTTCACTGCAATTTTTCGAAAGAGCCGCTGCCGCCGGGGCCGATATGATCATCGCGCATCATGGCCTGTTGTGGGATCGAGAGACGCCGATCATCAAAGGGGGGGTAAAGAAACGACTTGAGACGCTCTTTCGTCACGAAATGACGCTGCTCGCCTACCATCTGCCACTTGACAAGCATCCGGAGATCGGCAATAACGCCCTCGCGGCCAGGGCTTTGGCGATGACCGACTGCGCCGAGTTTGCCCGGGTGGGGTGTATGGGATCAATTCCACCTTGCTCAATTGAGGCGCTCCTGCATGTGCTGAGAGAGCTTTACGACTGCGAGCCGCTCGTTTTTGCCTATGGCCCGCCGCAGATTGAGCGCGTCGGCATCTGCTCAGGCGGTGCGGAGCGCTCTATACAGGAGGCCATCGATCTTCACCTGGATGCCTATATCACCGGTTCAGCCGGCGAACCCACCATGCATCTGGCCAAAGAAGGAAACATTCATTTCATCGCCGCCGGCCACTATGCGACGGAACGGCTCGGCGTCCGCGCCCTGGGCGAACATCTGGCGGAAAAATTTAAAGTGGCGGTCGAGTTCATCGATGTTCCGAATCCCGTCTGAATCGCCTGGCAAGTGAAAATGAAATTAATCTTGTTTTTTAACGCCATTAATCTTACATTTTATGACTTTGAACGCCAAGTTGCAGTGGAGAGCAGATTCCCCGGTTGAGCGTAAAATGGCGGGGATTTTTTATATTAGCGCGCCCCGTAAATGTGGTCATCTCTTTTGCATCCATACTAGTGGCCATCGCTATTTGCGGGTGGAGCAGGTGGGAGATCGTACTGTTCGCATGTTTGACCGGCGCCTTTATGACCGCCGCCGCGAATGCCATCAATGATGTGTATGACCTTGAAATTGATCGAATCAATCGGCCTCATCGGCCGCTCCCCAAAGGTGAGATTACGCCTGCAGAGGCGACTGTTTTTTCGATTATTTTCTTTCTATTAGGGGTGTTGAGCAGCGCATTGATCAATGAGGCAACCCTGATCATCGCCGTGATTTTTGCCGCGCTGCTCTATCTCTACAGCGCATCGCTGAAACGCCGAGTGCTCATCGGTAATATAACCGTGAGCCTGGCGACGGCTTTCGCATTCATCTATGGCGGCGCCGCCGTTGAACAAGTGAAGAATGCCATCTTTCCCGCACTCTTCGCCTTCCTCATGCACTTTGGGCGCGAAATCATCAAAGACATGGAGGATGTCGAAGGTGATGGACAGGATGGTGCGCTGACGTTGCCAATTCGCCATGGCATCCGTCCGGCGCAAATTTTAGTGACGATCCTTCTGGGCACATTGATTTTGGTCACACAGGCGCCATTTTTTCTCGGCATCTATGGAACGTGGTATCTCCTCGTCGTCAATGCCGGCGTCAATGCAGTCTTGCTGTTCACCATCCTGTCCATGTGGCTAAAGCCGCAGCGATCAAACTATCGCTTGTTGAGCGCGCTGCTCAAGGCGGATATGCTGATCGGATTGGCGGCAATTTATATTGGACGCTATTAAAGGAGACAAAAGCTGCGGCGCGGGCACAGGCAAATGAGGTGTCCGAGATTCCGCCGTGGCCAGCGTTGTCAGTTCGAAACATGCGCGCACTTTTGCAACGTGTACAAAAAGGTTCGGTGACCGTCGACGATGAAATGATCGGCCAGATTGGGCCAGGACTTGTCATTTTATTGGGCGTGCGCAACGGCGATGATGACGCTGCAGCGGTCTACCTGGCAAACAAGATTGTCAATCTGCGCATATTTGAGGATGACAACGGCAAGTTTAACCGCTCGGCGCTGGAGGTCCGGGCAGAATTGTTGGTCATTTCGCAGTTCACCCTCTACGCCGATACAAAACGTGGCCGCCGGCCGGGCTTTTCCGACGCCGCGCCGCCGGAGATATCGATTCCACTCTATGAGAGATTTGTCGAGTTGTTGAAGGAAAGCGGCTTCACAGTGGCAACCGGCGAATTCGGCGCCCACATGGTTGTGGAGATCATCAATGACGGGCCGGTGACCATCATGCTTGATAGCGAGGACAAACGGCGCCCATGATCGATGTGCACGAAAAAATGTATTCACAAAAGCTGATCCTGGCATCGCAATCGCCCCGGCGAGCACAACTATTGAAGCTGGTCGGTTTTGATTTCGACATTATGCCAAGCGCCATTGATGAAGACGACATCCCGGAAGTCGATCCGCCGAGTCACGTGTGCGCACTGTCGCTCGCCAAGGCGATGAGCGTTGGCCACCACGTTGAAAACGGCATCGTCATCGGATCGGATACGGTCGTGGTTTTGGATGAGGAAATATTGGGCAAACCAAAAGATGAAACTGAGGCGAAGAAAATGCTCCGTCGCCTGGCTGGCCGGACGCACCGGGTCTACACAGGCTTTACCCTTTTGGAGAGACCGACGAACCGCAGGATGAGCGACTATGACATGACCAGAGTGCATTTTCGCGACCTGGCTGGTTGGGAGATCGATCGTTACGTCGCCACCCAAAATCCAATGGACAAGGCTGGCGCCTATGGCATCCAGGATCAGAGCGCTGTCTTTGCCGATCGTATTGAGGGTTGCTTTTACAACGTGGTAGGATTTCCTTTGAGCAAGTTTTATACGGCACTGATGCAATTTATAATGGAAAATCAGGGATGATGTGCTCCGGGCAGTTGCAAGATAAAAAACGCATCTATTTTCTCGCCATCTGCGGCACAGCGATGGCATCCCTGGCAGCGATGATGAAGGCCAGGGGGTACGATGTTTACGGCGTCGACGAAGACATCTATCCGCCGATGAGTGATTTTTTGGCTGAACAGCGGATAAAGGTATTCAGCGGATTTGATCGCAAAAATCTCGCAACAGCGCCCGACCTGGTTGTGGTCGGCAACGTCATCTCGCGCGGCAACGTGGAAATCGAAGAGATCCTCAATCGACATATCCCGTATATTTCATTGCCCGATGCCCTGCGCGAATTTGTCATTCGCGGCAGACGCTCCATCGTCGTCACCGGCACGCACGGCAAAACGACGACGACGGCGATGTTATCCTGGATATTTGATCGGGCCGACCGAAAACCGGGATTCATGATCGGCGGCATCCCGACTGATTTTGGCCGCGGCTTTCAACTGGGCGACGGCCCGGACTTTATCATCGAAGGCGACGAGTACGATTCGGCTTATTTTGACAAGGTGGCCAAGTTTTTACGCTATATTCCGGATATCGGC
>JAFGJB010000248.1 GCA_016929295.1 Candidatus Zhuqueibacterota bacterium
AGGTGCGAGAGAAATAAGTGCAAATTCTCGTCTGGCCTGCTTTGGGAGCAGGAGGTCGAGAGTTCAAATCTCTCCGCCCCGACTGAGCAAGTTGAGCCAATACAGGATGTTATGTGTTGGCTTTATTTGTCTTAACCTTGATTCACATGATTCAAGGATTGCCATGATTTCCATAATCATGGTCATCCTTTAATCTTTCCCATCATGGTTCAGACATTTTTAACCTTGATTCACATGATTTAAGGATGACCATGATTTCCATAATCATGGTCATCCTGTAATCCTTTCCATCAGGGTTCAGACATTTTTAGCCTTGATTCACATGATTCAAGGATTGCCATGATGTCCACAATCATGCTCATCCTGTAATCCTTCCCATCAGGGTTCAGACATTTTTAGCCTTGATTCACCTGATTCAAGGATTGCCATGATTTCCACTATCATGGTCATCCTGTAATCCTTCCCATCATGGTTCAGACATTTTTAACCTTGATTCACATGATTCAAGGATTTTCATGATTTCTATAATCATGCTCATCCTGTAATCCTTCCCATCATGGTTCAGACATTTTTAACCTTGATTCACCTGATTCAAGGATTGCCATGATTTCCACAATCATGGTCATCCTGTAATCCTTGTTCTGGTTGTAAACTCTCATGTGTTCTTCAACTTTGTGAATATTAAATAATCCCTGTAAAAAGCATTTGATAATATTGGACTAATTTCATATTATTCAATATCAATCCAGAGCAACTACAGCCGGGGAATGCCATGATCTTTATCAAAGAAAGCACAAATTAGCCATTGCATAGAGCTTGATTGTGTTTTTTTAATTTAAGCACAAGTATTCGGGTAATGACCACAGGTAGGATTCGGGCCAAAAGGCCCGTGAGCTATCCGATTTTGAAACGAGATAAATGGACGATTGGAATCGAAATGATGAATGGGAGGTGCAACGCACCTTCCACGAGCTTGCGACGATCGTTGTGATGATTACCGCTGCGAAGAGGGCTGAACAGATTGCGGCTTTTGTTTAAGATCAATGCTGTGTAGGGGACGAGAAAACATGCATACTCAAAAAAAGATCGTACTTTTGATCTTATTCTCTGCTGCTCAGTTTCAAACTCTATTTTCTCAAATTGTACTGCAGGGAACCGTGACCGATAACGGCGCAGAATATTTGGGCAACGGAGCAGAGCCAGTGGCAAACGCCTTGGTCACCGTGACAGATCAGGCTGTTTCCAGTCGCTCTTTCAGTTCTTACACCAACGAACAGGGGCAATACGCTATCCATATAAATACGACGGGAGTTGACGATGCCTCGGCAAAGCCGTGTAATTTTTTCTTGCTGCAGAATTACCCCAATCCATTTAATCCTTCGACTTTGATCGGTTATGAAATTTCACAGCCCGCCCATGTTAGTATTCAAGTTTACAGCGTGCTGGGACGCAAAGTAAAGACCCTCTTTGATGGCTTTCAATATAGTCCAGGCCAGGTTATCTGGAATGGCACGGATGATGAGGGCAAAGGCGTTCCGGCAGGCGTTTATATTTATTCATTGGCGGTAAACGGGAGTAGAATAGTGAGAAAAATGACGCTGGTCGATGGCCATTATAATCTGCGGTCGATCAAATCCTCTCCTGCAGCTGCATCCGCGACATTGGGCAATAACGGTTTGAATAAACAGGCGGTTCATTTGTACATTATAAAGATCACCGGTGAAGACATTGAAACCTATGAACAGAGAGATCTGAACATCACCGGAAATTTAGTACTGGATGCATCGGTCATCAGAACCGTCACCGACATTGATAGAAATATCTATCGCACCGTCAAAATCGGTGATCAGTGGTGGATGGCGGAAAATCTGAGGGTAACCCGCTACCGCAACGGTGAAGCCATCCCTCATGTAACCGATAGCATACAATGGGTGAATTTGAACACAGGCGGTTATTGTACTTATGACAACAATGGGAATAACGCTGAAATCTATGGCCGTCTGTATAACTGGTTCGCAGTCAAAGACAGCCGCAATATCGCCCCGGTTGGTTGGCACATGCCCACGAATGAAGAGTGGCAAATCACAATAAATTTTCTTGGCGGTGATAAAGTTGCTGGTGGCAAAATGAAAGATACAACGCTATGGAATGAACCCAACATCGGGGCTACTAACGAGAGTGGCTTTTCTGCGCTGCCCGGCGGGTATCGCTTTCAGGATGGCAATTATTTAAATATGAATTTCTACGCTCTCTTTTGGTCTTCTACAGAGGAATACGGTAGCAGCAATGCATGTGATCTCCAGTTGTCCTGCTATTATTCGTTTATCTCCACCAGCTTTGTTAAAAAAGTGGATGGATTTTCTGTTCGGTGTGTGAAGGATTAGACCGCTTAACTATTTGACTATGATTATAGATTGTCTTTAGGTTCGCCCTGTAGAAATGCAGGTGATCCATCACTGGAATACGCAGATCATTATGGTTCTGGAAATGACTTAGGTGCCTACGGTGGTCCGTTTGGCTCATGATGAGAGCATTAACCAAGCATATAAATTGTTCGGTATTGCCGGTTGGCTTTATTTGTCTTAACCTTGATTCACCTGATTCAAAGTCCACTGATCGCAAGTCGGAGACGAA
Organism: Candidatus Zhuqueibacterota bacterium; assembly: GCA_016929295.1. Classification (GTDB taxonomy): domain Bacteria; phylum Zhuqueibacterota; class Zhuqueibacteria; order Residuimicrobiales; family Krinioviventaceae; genus Kriniovivens. The sequence continues at coordinate 2,635 of JAFGJB010000248.1, forward strand.
ACGTTAGATTGAAATACTTGATCTTTTCTTATACATCATCCGATTTTCCTGCACGTTCATTCCGCCCGGCTGCTTCATGCATAATTTACCCTCACGCTGCCGCTATACCTTTGCCTGCATCTTCCAGCATCGCGCGCATTTCCTGAAATTGCGCTTTTGTCTCTTCGCTGACAATGGGGTACTTTAAGCCGAGCTTTTTGAGGCTTTTGACGATGATCTCGGCCACAGCAACGCGCATGTAATTCTTGCTGTCCGCCGGGATAGCAAACCAGGGCGCCCAGGGGCGCGAAGTGGCGTTGAGCGCCTCCTGGTAAGCTTTCATATAGTCATCCCAAAAGTTGCGTTCGCGCACATCATTGAGCGCAAATTTCCAGTTTTTCTCCGGCGCCTCTATACGATCGATGAAACGTCTGCGCTGTTCGTCTTGCGAAACATTCAGCCAGAATTTCAAAATGACCGTGCCGTTGCGCGCCAGATGCTTTTCATGATCGCGAATGGAGTCGAAGCGGCTCTCCCAGAAATGCGCCATCGCTTCGGGCTCGGGAAGTTTCTGCGCCTGGATGAATTCGGGATGGACGCGCACGACCAGCACCTCTTCGTAATAGCTCCGGTTGAAGATGCCGATGCGTCCTCGCTCGGGCAGACAGCGCGCGGTTCTCCATAAAAAGTCGTGATCCAGCTCTTCCGCCGTTGGCTGTTTGAAAGAGAACACCTGGCACCCGGCCGGATTTACACCGCTCATCACCGCCCGAATGGTGCCGTCCTTGCCCGCGGCATCCAGGGCCTGAAAGATCAGTAACAGCGCATATTTGTCGTGCGCATAGAGGACGCGCTGCAACTCTTGCATCTCTTCGATGAGCTCCTGCAGACGTTGCTTGTTCTCCTTCTTGTTGCTCTTTTTCGGCGGCTGCGTTGTGGCGCGAGCGGCGCGAAACGAGCCGTCAAACGGAACGAGATAAGGACTCTTGGGCGTTTCAAACATTTTTTCCATCCTTTTTGACGAAATATTTACAAAACAGTTCTTCCGACAGTTTGGCGCCCGCTTCGGTCAAGAGAAGCGACGCGCTTTTTCCTCTGGGATCGCCGATATAACCTTTTTGATACAATCTGTCCATCACCCGCAGGTCAAATCCCTTCCAGGCTCTGGTCGCATACTGGTCGCGCGAGCTCGTTAGATGGAGAAGGGCGAGCACCATTTCATCGACTTTTTCTTCGTCATAGTCCATACACTATTCAGAATTATTTTCTTTTTCCGCCGCCTCCTGCCAGGGCCAGCGACCCTCGACTTCCAGGTGCAGCGTGATGCCCAGGAAAGTTCGAATGATGATGATGAGCGCCAGCACGAGGATGTTCTGCAATGTAGCGGAGACCACCACCGTCCTGATCATGTCACCGGCGATGAGGAATTCCAGACCCAGCAAAAGAGATCGGCCGAGATTGCGGCGGAAATCTATATAGGCCAATTTCGTCGACAGACGTCTGGGGAAACGGAGAAACCTTGCCGTCGACAGAATAAAACCACCAATGATCGCCAGCACGCCGGCCGATTCGACCGCATAGCCGGCCGTGGCGATGATGTCTTTGTATGCGTCAATTTGCATCATGTGTGCGCTCGATCTTATCTGAACCAGTCAAAATCGGCATATCCCTGACTCTCGGACATGTCTGGATTGATAGCGAAAAGTCCCACCTTTGCGCCAATCCACACGCCCGGCGTCGCCTTGAATTCGCTGCCAATCGGCCGGTAATCGCGATCGTCAATGCTGTAGGAAAAACGGCAGACCGCCCCTTCGTCCACCTGAACGCGCAGACAGCAGCTCGACCCCGCCAGGGGAACATCCTCGACAAGCTGGGTTCTGTCATCGCCCTGGAAATAGGTGCCCGTATACATGCCGAGCCGCATCCCATCGGCTGTCTTGCTCAATGCGACGAACGCCCACTCCCTGCCCATAATCACCAGTCCGCTCTTTTCATTATTTTGAGCGGCATGAAAGCTGACTTTTGTCGATACTGTAAAGGACGGTGCCGGGAATTTTTGCAGCAGCAGATTGGGGACAAACCAGAGATTGCCGTTTTGAGTGATATTCTTCACCGCATAGAGACGCAGATGTCCCGGATTTTCGGACAACGAATACCACTCTTTTTGCGGATTCGCATGCCACTGCCATTGCAATCCCAGCTCTTCGGCGTCAAACTCGTCGGCTGTCTGCGGCACGGTGACGGGAAAAGAGCGGCCGACATCCGGCTTTTGCCATTCCTCCACGGGCTCGCCGATGCCGTCGCCGTCGATATCCGCTCCCATGTGCGGCCAACCGTCCTGCCAGGTCACCGGCTGCAGATGAACAATGCGCCCGTAAGCGCCGCGATCCTGAAAATGCAAAAACCACCATTCACCCGATGCCAACTCCACCAGTCCGCCCTGGTGCGGCCCATTGATGGCTGTCTCCCCCTGATGCAGGACAATCCTGTCCTCGTAGGGTCCGTAAATATTGGTGGAGCGCAGGACCGTCTGCCAACCGGTCGGCACGCCGCCGGCCGGCGCCAGGATATAATAATAGCCGTCTTTGCGCAGAAATTTCGGCCCCTCGATGGTCGGCTGCCTTTCTTCGTTTTGAAAGATGATCGTGCCATTGTCCAATATTCTCTTGCCGTCCCGGCTCATGCGATGGAGATAGAGGATGCCGGCGCGCAGCTTGCTTCGCACGAGATAGGCGTCGCCGTTATCATCCCAAAAGGGACAGGGATCTTCCCACAGCTCGACGTCGACCATCTGTTCGAGCTGCCATTCACCGGCCGGATCTGTGGCGGTGGCGACGAATAGACCGTCGTGCGGCGTGCAGAAATAGACGTAGAACAGGCCGTCATGATAGCGTATGGAGGGCGCCCATGAGCCCTGGCCGTGCGCCGGCTTGGCATATTTTTCCAGCGGCAGCTTTTCGTACACGTGTCCGATGATGCGCCAGTTGACCAGATCGCGCGAGTGCAGCACCGGTATGCCCGGCATGCAATTGAAACTGGAGGCCACCAGGTAAAAATCGTCCTCGATGCGCACTACATCCGGATCTGAATAGTCGGCAAAGACGACGGGATTCTTGTAGCGGCCGTCGCCCAGATCCGGCGTCCAGACTTGCGCCCCAAGAGCGCCGGTCAGCAGGATGAGGACGAGTGATTGGAACAAATTATGTCGCATATAAACACCTCTACTCATTTCCATAAGCCTTGTCCAGAAAGAGATAACGGCCGTCGTTTGGCGCCTCAACGGCCTTCGACTCCACATCGATGATCATGACTGGCGGCGTTGGATCATCGGCTTCGGTCGCGGGCCAAACTTTTTCGTTGATCGAACTCCCTCCCACGCCTCGGCAGGCTGTGGCGCGCGCCAGCGTCTCTCGCCCACCGGCGGTTGGGCAAAGGGTATTCCCAGATAGAGTTCGAGGCCCTCCGCATCGCGGAATCCCTCGATGAGGCCGTTTTCAATTTTCACCTGCACGGGAACATCCCCCTCATTTTGAGCCATCATGGGCGCACCTGCTAAAAAGATCCATCCCAGAATATAAAGTGCTTCGTGTTTCATGCGATACCTTTCTCATTTTTGGCTCTATAACGAATCGCGTGGGTCATAATATCTTCGACCACAGAGATGCTATAGTAATAAAAAAAAAATTCGCTCTGCATGATGCCTCGGACAATCAGACATATGTCATTGTCAGATCGATCATCACGAGAATAATACTTTAATTTTTCTTTGCGTATCCTTTGCGGCTTGGCGACTCTCTGCGTGAGTTTGGACCAATCATGTAAAGTGAGCTTGGCCTATGTTTTTTTTATTATTCATCAGCATAGTTTCTCGCTGATTCACTTTTAGCCACTCAAGGTATTGTAGATCCTCATTTTTATTCTATCGGCACTCGCAAAATTGTCAATGACAAAGGAGTGAATTCATAGTCAAAGCGAGCGTCAGTGAGTTCGAATGAGCTCTCTTGCGGATAGATCTTTTTGGGTTCCTCAAGTGAATTCTCATCGGTCAGGGAATCCGCCCTAAGGAGAATGGCGGTCGCGTTCCCGCCCATCTTTTTCACACCGTTGAGGTCGATGGTCGTTTCGACCACATCATCGGTCACATTGACGACCTTGAGAATGACGTGACCGCTCTTCTCGTCCAGAGTGGCGCTGGCGTATAGTCCTTTCGTCTCATCGTCCTGCTTCGGACTCTCCTCGACGCCGATCTCCAGCAGTCGCGTCCCGGGATGACAGCTGAAGAGCTTTTGTACGTAATAGTTGGCCGTGCCGTAGCTGGTGAGATTGTCGAACCAGATGAGATCGGGGCGCCATTGCCATGCCTCTTCATGGCCGAAGAGCGGCGCATAGCAGGTCATGGTCACCAGATCGGCATTGCGCTCCAGGCCGGTCATAAAGGCCGCCTCGTAAAGGGCACATTTCCAGTTGTTGCGGTTGTCCGGGCTGCCGACGCCGACGCTTTGCGAAGCCCATTCGCCGACAAAAAGGCGTGGCCCGCTGCGCTCGTAAGAATCGTACCAGTCGACATTCTGCAGAAACCATTCCGGCGCGCGATAAAAATGCTCATCGACAATGTCCGGTTCGAGTTTCCGCCACTGCGACCACAGATAGTCAATTTCCTCCTGGCCGTTGGGAAAAATGGTCGCATCCGAGCCGGTGGCGGCGATGAGCTGCATCTGCGGATACTTGCTCTTGATCGCATCGGCAAATTTGACGTAGCGTTCGATATACTGCGGTCCCCACTGCTCGTTGCCGATGCCGATCATTTTCATATTGAAGGGCTCGACATGTCCCATCTCGGCACGAATCGCGCCCCACTTGCTATCGGCAGCGCCATTGGCAAATTCGATCAGATCGAGCGCGTCCGCAATGTAGGGATCGAGCTGATGCAGGGGCGCCAATTCGGCCGTGTTGAATTGACACGCCATGCCGCAGTTCACGATCGGCATGGGCTCAGCCCCCAAATCCTCGGCCAGCAAAAAGTATTCATAGAAACCCAGGCCATAGGACTGGTAGTAATCCGGCGTCGGCCGGTGCTTGAATTCAAAATTCCAGCGATTGATGGTGACGACGCGCTCCTCCAGCGGACCGATGGTGTTCTTCCACTGGTAGCGTTGCGACAAATCAAAGCCCTCGACGATGCAGCCGCCGGGAAAACGCAAAAAGCCGGGCTGCAGATCGGCGAGGAGCTGCACCAGGTCGGCGCGCAGGCCGTTCGTCCTGGCTTTCCAGGTCTCTTTTGGAAAGAGAGAAATCATATCCATATCCAGTACACCGCTGCCGATGATCCACACTTTCAGCTTTGCCGCACTCGTCGTGCTGTTCGACGTCAGTTGACATTGATGCGATTGCCAAACCGACGTCAACCCCTCCAGTCGCGCTTCGGCGATCGGCCGCTCGTTTTCATCGACCAGCTCGATGCGCAGCGCCGTGATATCCCCCTCGATGATGCGCGCCATAACGCTGAAACGATAATCGGCGTCCTGCCAAAGGCCCATGCCGCGAAATCCTTCATTCATCAGGCCGAATCCATTGCCTTGTTGTGGCAGTTGGATGCGGAGATGACGCGGATTGCGCGACTTTTCATCGCGCAGGATTAGCACTCGACCTTTGGCCCCGTCTCGGCTGATGACCTGCCAGCCGCGCAGAGGCCAGTCGAATTCAAAGGAGCGATTTTTCACCAGCTCGGCATAGAGTCCGCCATCGGCGGCAAAATTGATGTCTTCAAAAAAGATGCCGTACATGGTGGGGCTGATGGCCGCGCCCGGTTGTGTGACGTCGACGCTGATGCGAGGGGCCGTCGCCCCCAGTGCGACGCTCAACAGAAGCAACACAAATATTTTATGTGGATGAACAGGGTGCATCGGCTGCCTTCCTTTCGTGCAGAGATCGTCCCTGCTCCCTTGCGACATTTCCTCTGCGGGATCGCGAAGAGCATCGTTCGACCGTTCACGCGGGCTCTGCTCAATGCCCTAAATTACATGTTATTTGCTAAAAAGAAAAGATTTTTTAAGGGCGTCGCCTCGCTGGCTGCGGCCTTGATTTTTTACATAAATTTGCTATATTGTAGCAACTGACAGTCACCCTGCCTGTCAGCTTGTCCCTATATCTTTTCAAGGAGTGAGTATGGATAACGTTACAATTCTGCCTGCCGAAAATATCGTCAAAGATTTTATTCCGCCTGAATACCTTCCCGCCGGCGTGGACGAATATTATCTGAGGAATATGCAAAATGGCCGGCCGGAACGCCATTGGCGACGTCTGCGCGCGGACGAAGTCGAGATATTGGTCAAAAACGACAATTCATCGAGCAATTGGGATGACATATTGGTGACGGAGACATTTGATCCCAACCAGATTCAAAACAACGAGTTCTTCGGGCTGGTGCGAATCGGCTGTGTACAAAACGCGGTGCTCGAGCATCATGATCTGAAGGTGCCGATCGGCATCACCAATAGCATGATCATTGCCAGCGACATTGGCGATAACGTGGCCATTCACAATGTCAGTTACCTGTCGCATTACATCATCGGCGATCGTTGCATTCTTTTCAATATTGACGAAATGCAAACCACCAACCATGCCAAATTCGGCAACGGCATCATCAAACAGGGTGAATCGGAGGACATTCGGGTGTGGCTCGATCTCATGAATGAATGCGGCTGCCGCCGGGTGGCGCCCTTTAACGGCATGATCTCGGCAGACGCTTATCTTTGGGCCAAATACCGGGATGATGCGGCGCTGCAAAAACGCCTGCTCGAGATCACCCAGGAGCAGTTTGACGACCGACGCGGCTACTATGGCCAGATAGGCGAACAATGCGTCATCAAGAACTCGCGCATTCTCAAAGATGTCAAAGTCGGCGCCTGCTGCTATATCAAAGGATCGAACAAACTCAAAAATCTGACCATCAATTCATCGGCAGAAGAGCCGAGTCAGATCGGCGAGGGCGTCGAGTTGGTCAACGGCATCATCGGCTATGGCTGTCATATATTTTATGGCTGCAAGGCGGTTCGCTTTATTTTAGACGATAATTCCAGCCTGAAATACGGCGCGCGACTCATCAACTCTTTTTTGGGCGCCAACTCGACGGTGTCGTGCTGCGAAGTGCTGAACAGCCTCATCTTTCCGGCGCACGAGCAGCACCACAACAATTCATTTTTGATCGCTGCGGTGGTGAAAGGCCAGAGCAATATGGCGGCCGGCGCCACGATCGGCTCGAATCACAACAGTCGGGCGAATGACAATGAGCTGGAAGCGGGACGCGGCTTTTGGCCCGGGCTCTGCACCAGCGTCAAGCATCCGTCGCGCTTTGCATCGTTCACCTTATTGGCCAAGGCCGACTATCCGTCCGAGCTGGACATCCCGTTGCCATTTGCCCTGGTCAATAATAACGCCGCGAAAAACCAGCTGGAGATCATCCCGGCGTTCTGGTGGCTCTACAACATGTACGCCTTTGTGCGGAATGCGGCTAAATTTGGCTCTCGCGACAAGCGAATGCACAAGGTGCAAAAAATAGAGTTTGATTCTCTGGCGCCGGACACCATCGAGGAAATCTTTGCCGCGCGCCAGTTGCTGGAAAAATGGACGGCCCAGGCCGCCCTGCGAGAAAAAAATAAAGCCGGCGCTGAGAAAAGCGACGAGGAACTGCAGGCGCTTGGCCGCCGGCTCCTGGCTGGCGCAAAAGAGGAGATCGATGCGCTCGATATCGCTGCTGATGACATTGAAAAATTACAGCGCAAGACCGTCATTCTCAAGGCTTACGCTGGCTATCACGCCTATGGCGATATGTTGCACTATTACGCTGTCACGAATATGCTGCACTATTTTTCGACGACGGATGAGAGCCTGGCCGAGGCGCAGAAAAAATTCAGGGGCCGACGCGAGCGGCAATGGATCAACATGGGCGGACAGATCATGACGCAAAAGGCTGTCGAGCGCTTACGATCCGGCATTGCCGAACAGAAGCTCAACAGCTGGGACGACATCCATCGATACTATGATGCGCACTGGGGCAAATACAGCCGGGAAAAACAAAAGCACGCCTTTAGAACCCTTGCCGATCTGCTCGGGACCAAAACGATCTCGGACGATCAATGGCGAGCGGCCCTGGAAAAAGTTGTCGAGATTCAGGACTATGTGTGCGATCAGGTGCTCGCCAGCCGCAAGAAGGATTACGACAATCCCTTTCGGCAAAAGACGTTCCGCGACCGTTCGGAGATGACCGCGGCGATCGGCACAGTGCAAGACAACAGTTTCATCAAACAGGTGCAACGGGAGACGGCCGAATTCAAACGACGGGTCGAAGCGTTGCAAGTCGTAAGAGGCAGATAAAGCAGCAGCGTGCACTGCTGCAGTATCAAGCCCAGCGCGCACGGGACAAGAGAGCAGTTCCTCATGATTTTAAGCGCAAGCCGCCGAACAGATATCCCGGCATTTTATAGCACCTGGTTCTTGAATCGAATACAAGCCGGCTATCTGCTGGTGCGGAATCCCTTCAGGCCAAAAAGTGTCAGCAGGATTCTGTTGAATCCGGGCAGCATCGACTGCATCGTCTTTTGGTCGAAAAATCCCGCGCCGCTCATGCCGCATCTGCATCTGCTGGATGATCCGGGATATCGCTACTATTTTCAGTTCACCCTCACTCCCTACGACGCAGAGATCGAAATCAACCTGCCGCCAAAGAGGAATCTCGTCAGCACGTTCATCGAACTGTCAATCCTGCTCGGAAAAGAGCGCGTCATCTGGCGCTATGATCCGATTTTACTGACAAATACGATCGATATTGACTATCACATCTCTCACTTTGCAGCTCTCGCCGACAGTCTGGCGGGCTTGACCAGCAAATGCATCATCAGTTTCTACGACCCATATAAAAGATGCGCAAACAATATGCGGCCGCTCCAGCCGCTGCCGCTGGATGATCGGACGATGCGCACGATCGCCGCAGCCTTGCAAGAGATCGCCGCAAGATGTAATCTGCAGTTGGAGACCTGTGCGGAAAAAATCGATTTGTCGTCTCTCGGCATTCTTCCCGCCCGTTGCATTGATGACAGATTGATCGCCGCGCTCTGTGGTCGCTACTTACACATCGGCAAGGACAAATACCAGCGCCCGGCGTGCGGCTGCGTCAGCAGCGTCGATATCGGCGCTTATGACAGCTGCCTGCACCACTGCCGTTATTGCTACGCGAACGCCAATGCGAGGCTGTCGGAGCAGAATTATCAAAAGCACAATGCGCAATTGCCTCTGCCGATCGGTGAGGTAGCGGATGATGATATGATAGTCGATCGTCAGATGGCGGGCGCTGCTGTTACACCCCGCACATCGGCATAAGGAGAGGATTCTCCGTGCAAAAATCAGAGGTCATTTGTGTTCTCGATCTGTGCAAGACCTACACCGTCGCCGAGCGCGAAGCGGGAGTCGGCGCGGCGCTCGCCAGTCTGCTGCATCGACGCAAGCAAAAGATCGCTGCCGTCGACCAAATCAGCTTTGCGCTGGCGCCGGGCGAGATCGTCGGCTTTCTCGGCCCCAATGGCGCGGGCAAGACCACGACGCTGAAAATGCTCGCCGGCCTGCTGCACCCGTCGTCCGGCGAGGTCACTGTGCTGGGACACACGCCCTGGCGGCGCGAGCCGGCGTTCCTGCGGCAGATCACACTGGTCATGGGCCAGCGCAGTCAGCTGATCTGGGACATACCGGCGAATGATCGGCTATTTTTTTAATACTTTATCTGCGGCTAATTTTCCCGTCAATATGGACATGGGCACGCCGGCCGGACTGTAGGCCCACTGTCCAGCCTGAAATATTGAGGGAATCGGCGTCAGCACCGAACGATCGGAAAACTGTATCTTGTTGACGACGGGCACTGGTTTGATGAAGGACCAACCCGTAATGGCGCCCTCTGAGCTGCCGATTCTCTTTTCGATGCTGAGGGGAGAAAAAGAAAAGTATTTAATAATCCTGTTTTTGAGCATTGGATAAATGGAATCTGCTATGACCTTGATAATCCGCTCCTCCAGGTGTGCAGTGAACTCATCGAGCCAGCCGGCATCCTCCACCTTTTTAAACAATTCATATTCTGCTAGCAGACTGATGATCAGTCCGGTTTTTCCCGGTGGAGTCAGATCAGGATCTTTCAGGCCGGGAATTGAAATTTCGTAGGTATTGAGCCTGGTATATTTGTCCAGCCAGGCCAGAATCCGCGATTTGTCGCTACCCTCAACATTGGTCAGCAGCTCATTGAGCTCTGCTCCGAGGGTGTCACCCAGGCCAACTCTGGATGGGGTGTAAAAGAAATGACCATTGCTAATCTTTGCGAACGTTGCAAGCGGTTCATCCACCTGCAAAAACAGAGAGAAAACCGAGTCGCCGCCGCGATTCTGCAGCACCTTGTCCTCCATCTCTTTGACCTTTGCTCTGATGGGGGGCGGAAGCCCTTTGGTCTGCATGATGCGGTAAAAGTTTTTCAAATCAGCCGCCCAGATCAGGCTGTCGTATTGGTAACTGATCCCGTCCTGATCTTTCACAAAACATTCATCAGCATGCACCTCGGTGATCGTTGTCCCTGTCTTTATCACACCGCCAAATTCGATGATTTTATCTTTGACGACGTCCGCCAAAGTGCCGACGCCGCCTTTGGGATAAAAGTAATCCAGGTACAGGGAAAAATAGCTCAGGGCAAAAAA
>JAFGJB010000249.1 GCA_016929295.1 Candidatus Zhuqueibacterota bacterium
ACATCGACCAGATGCAGCACTGCTCCGGCTCTTTGCGCCTGACTCTGCAGTTCATCCACGAGAGCCACGCCGGCGCTGTCAATAGAATTCACGCCAGACAGATCCAGATAGATATCCTGATCCCTCTTCTTTACCAGCCAGTCGCGTAACGTCTTGTGGTGTTCGCCGGCGGCGTGCAGATCAAGATTTCCCTCAAGAGTCAGGCTGTTTTCGGAGATAGCGATCCGCATCATCGCCCTCCTGGCGGCTGTGCTTGCAGATAGCCTTGCACCTGCTCGATGAATTTATCGGTGAAATGCATTAATATTTGGCTTGTGACACCGGCGAAAGTATTCATGCTCTTCACCGGTTCCAGGGCCAGCCGCTGGTCCTCCTCGTATTGCACGACGGTCTTTTCGGTCCGGGCATTGATGAGCTCGATCGCCATATGCACGTGCGTGAACGCCATATTGTCTTCCTGCAGTCGTTCCAGGCTCTTTATATCACCCTGGATGATGTAATCAGGATTATAGGAAATGCCGCGCACATTGCCACTGAACATGTTTCTCGCTTCGATGACATCGTAGACAAAATCCGCAACTGCCAGCGACGGTTTGACCGCCCAGTGGTGATAAAAATAGTAATCAAGTTCGTTGGTGTTGGTGCGAAGCGTCATGCGCGTCTGGTCAAAGGCGCGGGCGACGCGGAAATCGCGTACATCCACTTTGACATTGAAAAGAGCGGTGTCCGGTCGTGCCTGCGGCGATCTGCCGGTACATTCCAGGACATAGTAACGGCGCGTGTTAATTTTCTTGCCGCAGGCAAGCGGTACGAGTAAGACAGCTATAACAAGGCACAGAAATTTGAATTTCATCTCATCTCTCCAGGTCAAAATCGGGTGCATTCTTGGGTTCGGCGCCACGGATAATGATGGATGGATCTTCACTGATAAGGCGCGAAAACTGGTTGAGATAATCAGCAGTCTCCTTCAATCTTTCGATTGTATAGACGAGATCCGACCGACTCCTGGTAAAACTGATCTCGACATCTTTGAGTATATTATTGGTCTGTTCGAGTGTTGTATTGATTTCGCCAAACAAGCGCACCACTTCGGCGTCTTTCAGCTCTTCTGTCACCGCGGCAAAATTGTCAACAATCTGCGCCAACCTGTCCGATTTGGCAAAAGAGTCCCAGCTCTGCAGCAGGCTGGTCGCATAAAATGTCAGAGAATCCAGTTCAACGATGAATTGTCCGGCGCCGCTCAGAGTCTGATGGAACGGTTCACGATTGGATTTGACAAACTGATTCAAGAGTTCCATCGAATGCGCAACCGTATCAATCATGGTCAACACGCGCTCCGCATTCTCATCGCTGGTCGCGCGAATGAGGTTGTTGAGTATGAGCTCAGCCTTTTCGGCGAGCACCTCCGCTCTGCCGGTGATTTCATCGGTGAGGGATCGTCCGGCCGGAATGAACGAGCCGGGCGGCAACGATTCAGCCAGTTGGCTGCCGCTGCGGAGCTCAATCAGCTTCAGTCCGGTGATGCCGAGAAAGTTGATCTCGGCGCGCGTATCGACCTTGATCGGGACGCCCTGGTCGAGACTGACCTTCAGAATGACGCGCCGAATATTGAGCGGATCAATCTTGATGTCGCTCACATAGCCCACCTGCAAGCCCTGATATTTGACAGCGCTGCCCTCCTGCAAGCCCGTGACCGAAATATCTTCAAAGGCAATGTAATAGATATCGCGATGCTGCAGAATCTTTGGAGCGACAATGGCGATGATCGACAGCAAGAGAGCAGTCAGCGCCAGCGTGACGAAAATGCCGAGACGGATACGTAAGGAACGAGTGACCATTTTTTTTCTCTGTTAATACCTACTTGACTGTGGTAATATAACAAATATTATACAGAAAAACCTGCAATACCAGCAAATTTCACCAGTGCTGAATTTAATTCATTAACGAATTCAGCGTCGACTTGTTCCTCACTCATAATTGTTTTCTATTATTTTTTTTTTTACATTGGTTGCGAACAAGTACATGAGTGAATTTATGCCGATAAAATTTCTGATCCTTATTTTCATGGGTTTGCTTTTCCTCCATTGTTGCGAAAATGTGCCTGGTGAATCATTTGATCCGCTCGACCATGTTGATCCTCTCATCGGCGGAGCCAACCGGGGCGTCTCTGCGGGTGCAGCAACGTCGTGGGGCATGGTGACGATGACGCCGCAGTTTGTTGCAGACAGAACGAGCGCTCACAATGGCGATTCAGAGCAATACGAAAACAGCGATGAATATATATACGGTTTTTCGCACACAGCAGTCGCAGATCCAGAATGTCCGCCATCATCGATCTTGATCATGCCCGTATTTGGAGAACGGCGCTGGCGCGCGAATGAGAGGAGATATCACTACTCCCTCGAAGCCGCCTCAGCCGGCTACTACAAGGTCACATTGGCTGAGGATCGCATCTTTGCTGATTTCACCACCACACCGAGAACCGCTCTGTCACGCTTTCGCTTTCAGAACGGCTGGGCCCACATTGTGCTCGATCTGAGCCAGGATCCGTTCGGCCACGGCTGGGTGCGCATCACAGCGCCAAACGAAATTGTCGGCTTTGTGGAACAGAGTCAGCTCATCGATCCCGGTCGCCGACGGCTCTGCTTTGTCGCCCAGTTCGATCGCACGGCCATGGGAGGAGGGGTTTTTGATGGTGAAAGGCTGCTGCCCGAGAGCGTCGATGAAGTCACGGGCAAAGAGGTGGGAGCGGTGTTCTCCTTTCGCACTCTGGATGGCAATGCGATACAGGTCAAGGTCGGCATCTCATACGTGAGCATTGACAATGCGCGGCTCAATCTGCAGACTGAGCAGCCCTCTTTCTCCTTCGCCCTCGTCAGGCAGAACGCGCGCGCGTCCTGGGAAAAAGAGCTGGCAAAAATCAGGATCACAGGCGGATCTGCAGAACATGCCACCCTGTTTTATACCGCACTCTACCGCTCCCTGCTGCAGCCACATATTATTAACGACGTCAACGATGAGTATCCCCTGATGAGTGACGATGATGCGGTCGGCACGGTCAAAGGCATGGATCGCTACAGCGGCTTTGCATTATGGGATACGTATCGAACCCTGCATCCCCTGCTCGCAACTTTATATCCGGCCAGACAACTCGATATGATTCATTCCATGATCGGCATGGCCATGGAGAGTGGTCATCTGCCCAACAGTGAACTGCCCGCCGGCGCGGGTCCGGCGGTGATCGTCATAGCCGACACCTACAGCAGAGGCCTGCACAATTTTGACGTTGACAGAGCGTACGAAATCATGCGACAGCACGCGCAAGTAGAGGAGAGTGACATTACGCGCCATCCCGCGCTGGCACAATACGACGAGCTGGGCTATATCCCGTACGAGCCTGAGCCGGAGCAACAGTTGACCTCACACGCTCGTGCAGCCGAGCAGGCGTTGGCATCGGTCGCCGCCACGCTCGAATATGCATTAGCCGATTGGACCATGGCGCAGATGGCCAAGGCTCTGGGGAAAACCGGAGATGCAGATTTTTTTAACAAACGCAGTCAAAATTATAGGCACCTCTACGACGTCGACAGCGGTTTTTTCCGCGCCCGTTTGACCGACGGCGCATGGCTGGAACCTTTTGATCCCTCTGTCGGTTTGTATCGCTCCGCGCAGTTGCCGGCTGATGGCGCCCGTCGGCACGCTTCTGCATGGCATGGCGCGTTCTTTGTGCCACATGACATGCCGGGATTCATCGATCTGCACGGCGTAGATCAGTTCATCACTCGTTTGCAGAGCATCTTTGCAAACGATTATTTCGATCCTGGAATGGCACAGGACATGGCTTGCCCCTTTCTCTTCAACTATGTCGAGGGTGAAGAATGGCGCACGCAAAAGACAGTCCGAGAGGTCATAGCCAGACATTTCAGCACCAGTCATGATGGATTGCCACTGCAAAATAATGCCGGCGCTCTCTCCGCCTGGCTGGTATGGGCTATGCTGGGATTGTATCCCGACTGTCCGGCGAGCACTGTTTATCAGATAGCGACGCCTTTTTTCGATCGGATCGAGATCGATCTGGACAGCGATCGGCATCCGGGAGCGTCTTTTATCATCGAGACCAGCAAGCCATCTGATGAGGACATTTATATAAAATCGATGCGCCTGAACGGCGCCAAGCTGGGATCCACGCTCAGTCATGCCGATCTGGTGAAGGGCGGCACGCTACGAATAATTGCGAGGAAAAACAGGTGATCTGACCACAACCTTGCCCCACAGGCTTTGTATTGATCTCGAAATAGTGCAAAGATCGTATTCAAAAATTGACGGAAAAAAAATATCCTTGACTTTACGAGCAGCGGAGTTTATATTTTAAAGTATAAACTATAATGATTGAGAAAAAAATAATGCGAGCGACCGCAAAAGATTTACGTTTTCACGCAAAAGAACTTTTCGAGGCTGTCTCTCGGGGTGAGGAAATTATAATTACCTATCGCGGCAAAGATATTGCCAAGCTTGTCCCCTTTGAGGCGGAAACAGATCGAATTCAAGATGAAACTCATGACCTGTTCGGTATTTGGCGGGATGAGCCGAAATCCACGGACGTGGAAGATTATGTGAGATCATTAAGGAAGGCGCGCTATTAATGCTCATTGATACGGATGTCCTCATCTGGTATATGCGAGGTAACCAGAACGCTTATACCTTTATAGAAAATCAACAAGGATTTTCCGTATCGGTGGTCACCTATATAGAAATTGTTCAAGGAATGCGCAACAAAAATGAGCTTAATCAGCTGAGAAGAGCCTTTCGTCAATGGAATACACGTATTTTTTATATTGATGAAGAAATTTCAGTCAAAGCAATGTTTCTCATCGAGCGCTATTTTTTGAGCCATTCGCTGCAACTGGCAGATTCGCTCATTTCTTCAACGTGCCTGGTGAAAGGTTTGCCGCTGGCTACCGGTAATGCCAAGCATTTCGCTATGATTCAACATCTTGAAATCATTCCATTTCACCCCTGATGAGACGGTTGGAGAGGCACTCTATGAAACATCTCGCTATCGCTCTGATATTATGCTCATGCTTTACAACTTTTTCGCAAGACAGTCATAATCCCATGAACTCTCAACAGCTGCAGCAAAATAAACTCATCAAACTCCCGCTCGGTTCGGTCAAACCGGCCGGCTGGCTCGAGCTTCAGCTGCGCGCCCAAGCGAACGGACTCACCGGCCACCTGGATGAATTCTGGCTGGACATCGTCCAGTCAGCCTGGAAGGGCGACGACGGCGGCGACAGCTGGGAGCGCACACCCTATTATCTCGACGGCCTGGTTCCCCTGGCGTATCTTCTGGACGATTCCACGTTGAAGGCCAAGGCGCAGCCGTTCATCGAGGGCATCCTGGCGAGCCAGCAGGAGAGCGGCTGGTTTGGGCCGGGCAAGCCGTGGGAGACGTGGCCGCAATCGGTGGCCATGAAAGTGCTGTCCGGCTATTATGAAGCCACGGGCGATGGCCGGGCGCTCGAACTCTTGAAGAAATATTTTGACTATCTGGCCGCCATGCAACCGGATTTCCCGGCCGATGACTGGCGTGGCCAGCGCGCCATGGAGCAGGCGGTCACCGGCTACTGGCTATATCGCCGTACCGGGGATGACAAGATACTCGACACCATCAAGAAAATCTTTGAAAATAGCCCGGACTGGACCGACTATTATGAAAAATTCCCCTGGGATGCAGAGGCAGTGCGGCAAGGGCGCGTGCCGCACAACTGGGAGGCGGACGGATTGACGGCGCACGTCGTCAATAATGCCATGGCGTTCAAATATCCGGGGCTCTACTACCAGCAATCGCAAGAGAGTCGTCATAAAAATGCCGTCTATCTCGCCCTGCAAAAATATGACGCCGAGCACGGCCAGGTCGGCGGCCGCTTTTCCGGCGATGAACATCTGTCGGGTCGGCGACCCACCCAGGGCACAGAACTGTGCGCCATCGTCGAGTCCATGTTTGCACTGGAAAAGCTGATCGAGATTTTCGCTGATCCGACGTTTGCCGATCGGCTGGAGCTGCTCGCCTATAACGCTCTGCCCGGCGCCATGACGCCCGACTGCTGGGCGCATCAATACGACCAGCAGACTAATCAGGTGCTCTGCACGGTTGCCAAGAGAGATTGGAGCACAAACGGCGACTATGCCAATCTCTATGGCCTCATGCCCAATTATCCGTGCTGTCTGGCGAACATGCACCAGGGCTGGCCGAAATTTGTCGAGCACATGTGGTATGCCACGCCGGACCATGGTCTGGCGGCCATGCTCTATGGACCCAACAGGGTCACGGCGAAAGCAGGAGACGGCGTCGAGGTGACCATCGCGCAAAAGACCAACTATCCATTTGCGGATACGCTCACATTCACCATCAGCCTGCCGCGCGCGGCCGAATTCCCGCTCTATCTTCGTCTGCCCGGCTGGGCGGAAACCTGCTCCTGCGAGCTCAACGGCGCCGCGACGGAGATCGGAGAAAGAGATGGATTTCTCGTCGCCAATCGGGAGTGGCGGGATGGCGATGTTCTGACGCTGGTCTTGCCAATGCATGTGACGACAGAAAAAAGATACAACGACGCCGTCGCCATCCGACGGGGGCCGCTCTACTTTGCGCTGCGGATCGAAAAGGAATTCAAAGAGATCTCTTTCACCGAGAAGAGTTTCGCCAGCATCCCGTACAAAGGTTCGCGCGACTGGGAGATCAGGCCGCTCTCGGCCTGGAATTATGGTCTGGCCATTGATCCAGAAAATCCAGCCGTTGATGTCGCGGTTGATTTTTTCCTCATCCACGACTATCCTTTTGCCGATCGCGGCGATATGGTCTACTGGGATTTATGGGACAGCCACGTTTCCTGGCAGCACGAAGCGCCAATCGTCTTCCGCATGCCGGCGAAAAAAATCCCATTCTGGGGATTGAAGAAGAACTCGGCGGACGATCCACCCGCAGGTCGGCTGACGGTCGACACCGAACTTGAAACCGTGGAACTCGTGCCTTACGGCTGCGCCCGGCTGCGGATTGCTGAATTTCCGCTGGTGAGATAAATCTGCAAGTTGCCGAATTTCATCGGCAACCTCGAACTTGCGTTTCATCCAATTTTTGCTATCTTACACGATTCATTAAACGTCCCGCATGGAGAGGCGCCCTATCGCGCCGAGTGATAGGGCGGTGTCATTGAGAAAAAAACAGACAGGGAGTGCAGTGAAGCAGTGGAAAAAGTAAGCGATTTCATCCAATCACTCGTCAGCGTGGTCTGGGGATGGCCGGAGATCATGCCGCTGATGGTCGTCATTCTGCTGGGCACCGGCATTTACATCACCGCCCGCCTTCGTTTCATTCAGCTCTTCAAGACTCGACATGCAATTGCTGTGATTCGCGGCAAGTATGACAATCCGGATGATGCCGGTGATATCATCCATTTTCAGGCTTTGGCTGCAGCGCTGTCCGCGACTGTCGGCATTGGCAACATCGCCGGCGTCGCAACGGCGATTTATTACGGCGGTCCCGGCGCGCTTTTCTGGATGTGGGTCACCGCACTCTTTGGCATGGCGCTCAAATATTCCGAGGCGACGCTGGCCGTTCGCTTTCGCACCATCCATGCGGATGGCTCGGCGAGCGGTGGGCCGATGTACTATATAGAGAGGGGACTCGGTCCAAAATGGAAGCCGTTGGCAATCGCTTTTGCCGCCTTTGCGGTCATTTCGTCCATGGGCACCGGCAACTCGATCCAGGCCTTCACCTGTGCGGATCAGATATTGAGCGAGTTCAAGTCAGCCCTGTCTGCTGACAGCGCCCTGCTGTCGCCCGTCAATTTCCTCGGCATCTCGGTTGAGCTGGTGAGATTATTCACCGGCGTGGTGCTCGCCACCCTGGTCGCTCTGGTCATCCTCGGCGGCATCAAGCGCATCGGCAAGGTGGCGGGAAAACTGGCGCCCTTCATGGCAATCGTCTACTTCCTGGCAGGACTGCTGATTCTCGTGCTGAATGCAAGACGCATTCTCCCGACCTTTGCGATCATTTTCACCGAAGCTTTCTCGCCCCGGGCCGAGCTGGTCGGTTTTGCCGGCGGCGGTTTCATGCTTTTTCTAAATACAGCCTTGTGGGGTGTGAAGCGCGGCTTGTTCTCCAATGAAGCCGGTCAAGGTTCCTCCCCCATCGCGCATGCGGCGGCCAAGACGGATGAGCCGGCGCGCGAAGGCGTCGTCGCCATGCTTGAGCCGCTGGTCGATACGCTGATCATTTGCTCCATCACCGGCCTCATCATCGTCTCGACCGGGACGCATGAGGTCATCGTCAACGGGGCGCGACTCAACGGTTCGCCGCTGACAGCGTTGGCATTCAAGACCGGACTCTCGCCCATTTTTCCGTGGGGGGATAAGATCGTCACCCTCTCGGTCTTTTTATTCGCCATCTCGACCGCCATCAGCTGGTCCTATTACGGCGACCGCAGCGTCGAGTACCTGTTCGGCGCGCGCGCCATCCTGCCCTATAAACTGGTCTTCGTCATGGCGCATTTCATCGGCGCCATCGTCTCCCTCGAAATTGTCTGGGGATTTGGCGATGTGGCGCTCGGCCTGATGGCGATTCCCAACCTGATTGCGTTGGTGGCGTTGTCCGGCCAGGTCCGGAGGATGACAGCCGATTATTTTGCTCGCAAGCGCGAATGGAAGGTTTTTCACTGAGGCAGGGTAATATAGCCTCGTTTTTCACAGCAGAATAAAGATTTCTTGGCGCGGCTTTCGGCCGCAACCAAATTATAGAAGCCGCACGATCGCCCAGGACATCCGTCCTGGGCGGACAATAAAGCGGGATATTTATCCCACTCGGACGAATGTCCGTCTACATCTCCCGTCCGGCATATTCAATTTTCTTTCTTCACAAAGCTGAAAGTGTGCTCCGCGCGTCCTTTCAGCTCGAACAAGCGGCTGCCGGTCATGCCGTTGATGATCGTCG
>JAFGJB010000250.1 GCA_016929295.1 Candidatus Zhuqueibacterota bacterium
GGCGCCGCCCAATTAGGAGATGATCGTCGCGTCAAGCGATTATTAACCATCGCCAGAGATTTTTATGCCTGTCCACAGGGCAGCATTGCGCAATCCAGCGGAACTCATGCAAAAGCCAAAGCGGCGTACCGTTTTTTTGTACAGGATGCTCATACCATGGATAAAATATTAGCACCACATTATGAATCAACTCTAAAGCGTTCGAAGCAGGAAAAGCTTGTGCTGGCGGTGCAGGACACAACCAGTCTTAATTACAGTACGCATCCGGCCACACAAGAACTTGGTCCCATATCAACGCAAAAGGAAGGTATCATTGGTCTTTTGCTCCACGATACAATGGTCTTCAACGAAGCGGGAACGCCGTTGGGGCTATTGGATGTGCAATGCTGGGCTCGAGACCCCGATACGTTTGGAAAAAGACAGAACCGTCACAATTTATCCATTGAAGAAAAAGAAAGCTATAAATGGCTGAAAAGTTTCCAAGCTGTATGCAAAGCGCAAAAACAGTGTTCCAATACCCTTTTTGTTTCTGTCAGTGATCGTGAATCTGATATTTATGAGCTGTTCAATACGGCTCAGGACGATCCTGATGGTCCAGAGCTGTTGGTACGAGCACGACATGATCGTCTGTTAGCCGAAGATCAAAACCAACTTTGGCACGTGATCCAAAGTCAGCCCGTAGCAGGCCGTCAACATGTTCAAGTGCCGCGTCGTGAAAAACGAAAAGCGCGTGTTGCAAAACTTGATGTTCGTTATGCAAAGGTCGTGCTGAAACCGCCTCAGAGAAATAAATCAGCCAAATCATTGACGGTATGGGCTGTTCTGGCCCAGGAGATTGATCCTCCCGATGATGTCAAAGAACCACTGGAATGGATGTTGCTGACGACCATTCCAGTTACATGTTTTGAGCACGCTTGTGAAAAACTCACCTGGTATACACGTCGTTGGGGTATTGAGGTATATCACAGAACATTGAAAAGCGGCTGCAAAATAGAAGAACGGCAATTGGGAACCGCAGATCGAATAGAAACATGTTTGGCCATAGACATGGTTGTCGCCTGGCGAATTTACCACTTGACCAAACTCGGACGCGAAGTGCCCGACGTACCGTGCACCGTATATTTTCAAGAGCCAGAGTGGAAAGCACTGGTCACATATAGCACTCAAAATCCTGTTCTGCCCGAAAAACCGCCTACCTTGCGGGAGGCGATTCACATGCTCGCCGGCCTCGGCGGCTTTCTGGGACGTAAATCAGATGGCGACCCTGGCACAAAGTCACTCTGGTTAGGCATCCTACGATTGGATGGTATGACAGAAATGTATATAATATTGGCGCCACATCTAAACTTGAGCAAGTCCTCGGCTCCCAGTGTCCAGAGTTCAAAATATGGGTAAAGACGAGCCCTTGAGGGAGAGGGCCAGGGTGAGGGTGAAATAGATCGCAGACAGACGCCCCCTCACCCATTGGGATTGCAGTAAAAGCTGTTGCAGTGAACGTAGAGGAGAAAACGCCTATGAATTCAATATTCAGCTTCTCGTTTTTGGTGTTGATGACTTTTTTCAGCACGATCGGCCTAGCTCAGGACCCGGCAGCGAAGGTGACGCCGGCGGCCATAGCCGCGCGCATCGCCGAGCACCGGATGGGCGAAATTGTGGTCAAGACCAAACCGGGCGCCCCGGTCAGGGTGGAGCAGCTGCGCCACGAATTTCTCTTCGGCACCGCCATCCCCAACTCGCTGGCCGAGAACGACGCGCATCCCATGTCAGCCCAGGATCGCGACATGTATCTGAAAGTGTTGTCGGAAAATTTCAACTATGCCGTGCACGAAAATGCCCTGAAATGGTATGCCACTGAAAAGGAGGAGAATGCCGTCGATTATTCAGTCGCCGACCGAATCTGGGAGCTCTGCGCCGAGCGCAATATACCGATGCGCGGTCACTGCATCTTTTGGGCAAAGGACAAATACGTCATGCCCTGGCTGAAAGAGCTCGACGCCGATGAGCTGCGCGCCGCGGTCGGACGGCGCGCCCTGGATGTGACCCGTCACTTCAAGGGCCGCATTGACGAGTTTGATCTGAACAACGAGATGATCCACGGCGACTTTTTCCGTCGCCGTCTCGGCTCCGGCATCATCAACGAGATGGCGCTGTGGGCCAGGATGGGGAATCCGGAGGCGCAACTCTATCTGAACGACTATGGCGTGCTCGATGGCGGCTTTAACGCGGACACCTATCTCTGGCAGATCCGCACTTTCCTCGCCAGCGGCGTGCCCATCGATGGCATCGGCTGCCAGGCGCACCTGGCCCATTCGTACGAGTCGATCACCTCGCCGGAACACGTGCAGAAATGGCTCGACATCCTGGCGGAATTCAACCTGCCCATCAAGATCACCGAGAACCTCTTCATCTTTCAGGATGAGCGCCTCCAGGCAGAGCAATTGCGTGCCCTGTTCCCAATCTATTTCGCCCATCCCAGCGTAAAAGCCATTGTGACCTGGGGATTTTGGGCCAAAGGCCACTGGCAGCCGCACGCGGCCATGTATCGGGAGGACTGGTCGCCGCGACCGCAGGCGCTCGCCTATCGGGAGCTGGTTTTCAATAAATGGTGGACCAAGACGGCCGGCAGCGCCGATGCAGATGGCGTCTTCAAGACAGCGGCTTTTTACGGTGATTATGAAATCACCGCTAACGGAGTGAGCAGGAAAGTAAAGCTCGGCAAAAAGGATGGACAAATTCAGGTGATCTTTGACTGACGATTTTGACATTTTTCAGCTCGAAAGATGGTGAATGGGTGATTCTGCGGACATTGAAAAAATTTTGGTTTCACGCCGCACTGCTGTGCTTTGTCGTCGTGCGTCCTGGCTTTAGCCAGGTGGCTATCGATCACTGGGAATCGGTCATCTATGCCGAAGATCTGTGGCGCTACTTTCCCGGCGCAGCAGAGCCGGATAGTCGCTGGCGCGACGTGGATTTCGATGATAGCGGCTGGCTGACCGGCGCCGGCGGCATCGGCTATGGCGACGACGATGACCGGACAATCATCGAGCCGGTCATCAGCCTCTACATGCGCCGTTCGTTTGCCATTCACGACACCTCGGTCATCGCCAGGGCGGTCTTGAATATCGATTATGACGACGCGTTCGTCGCCTATCTGAACGGCCAGGAGATCGCGCGCGCCAACATCGGCGTCGTCGGCGATCAGCCGCCGCACGATCAGGTCGCGAACAGCGCGGTCGAGGCCAGGATGTACAGCGGCGGTCAACCGGAATACCACGTGATCGAGAGGTCGAAGCTGCTCTCCCTGCTCGAGCCGGGCGACAACCTCTTGGCGATTCAGGTGCACAACCAGAGCGCCACGTCATCCGATTTGAGCGCGATTCCCTATCTCTCGCTGGCCATCACGGCGGCGACGGCCTCTTATCGCCCGACGCCGTCCTGGTTCGAAGAGCCTTTCGAGTTTATATCCTCGAATCTGCCGATTCTTCTGATCGATACCGAAGGCAAGGCCATCGAAAATCAGGTGCGGATTCCAGCGCGACTGGAGATCAAAGACACTGCGGATGGCGGTCGCAATGTCATCGATCAAGCGAGCGATTTTCAGAGCCGCATCAGCATCGAAATCCGCGGCTCGTCGTCCGCCGGCTTTGAGAAAAAATCATACGGTTTTGAGACACAGGATGAGAACGGCGGCAATCTCAACGTGTCATTATTGGGCATGCCGGAGGAAAACGACTGGATTTTGTACGGTCCATACAGCGACAAGAGCCTTCTGCGCAACGCTATCACCTTCCATCTGGGTCGGGCGATGGGACGCTATGCGTCGCGGCTGAAATTCTGCGAGCTGGTCATCAACGGCGATTATAAGGGGCTCTACATCCTGATGGAAAAGATCAAGCGCGATGTGCAGCGCGTCAATATCGATGCGCTCTTTCCGGATGACCGCGACGGCGA
>JAFGJB010000251.1 GCA_016929295.1 Candidatus Zhuqueibacterota bacterium
GAGCTGGAATTTCTCGATGATCAGGTCGAGCTCATTGACAATATTTCGCGCGATTACTATTCGCTGTTCAACTTTTCTTATACTGACATAATCCTCGAGCGTCACATTCGCAACCTGGAACAGGTCAAAGAGATCATCAACTGCCCTGAACAAAATAATGGCTCAAAATCCATCGATTGCATTCAAATCCAGGTTGAACTCACCAATTTGATGGAAAAAAGAGCGCAAAATATGAGCGATTTCCGCCTCCAGGCCAACCGCGTCAAACAGCGTTTGGGACTGGATGAATCGGATACTCTCGAGATCATTCCCGAAATCAAAATCACCGAGATCAAAGTCGATTTAAAACAGGCGATCCAATATGGCCACACCCTGCGGCCGCGCATGCGTCTGCTGGATATAAGTCGCCGGAAAAATGAAATTGATCTGACAAATGTGAAGGGCTGGAATTCCTTTCGCATGGATGTCGAAATGACCTATGGTTTGGAAAAACAGGACGAAACCCGCACGCAGTTGTGGAATGAATTTGACAACAGCTACTCGGTGACCGTCAATGCGTATGTGCCCATCTGGGATTGGGGGCAACGGAAAGCGCGCATTGCAGCGCAGGAAATGACCATACGCAAGACCGAACTCTATCAGGAAGAGACGCGCAGCCGGATCGAATCGGAGATCAAGAGCGCCTATCAGAACCTGCAGGAATACCAGCAAAGAACGCTCAACATGCAGGAAAACATGATGATGGCTGAAGAAATCACCGGACTGAGCATCGACCAATACGCCGGCGGCGAGATCTCTCTGCGCGATCTGCTGCAGACATTAACGCGACAAAAAGAGACCGAAGAGAACTTTTTGGAAGCATATCTCGGTTATCGCAAGTCCATCATCGGCCTGACGATTGACACTTATTATGATTATGAGAATGATATCGCCTTGCTGGAAAAATTCAGATCAGCGAGTTGAACATGAACCGTGCCTGGGATAAATCGCATTTTCGTTCTCAACGCCGGGACCGCGGACAAAAAGGCGTCTTGCAGCTCTTGTACGCATTGTTCCTGACCAACACATCCGCTCTCTTCGGCCTCAACCTGACGCTTGAAGTCGACCTCAAGGGCAAATGGGTCTTTGAAATAGGTGATAATCTTGAATACGCGGACCCCGACTATAATGATTCAAAGTGGGTCGCCGTTCATGTGCCGGCCGCCTGGGAAAATGAGGGTTTTCCGGGCTATGACAGTTATGGCTGGTATCGACTGACCTTTACAATTCCCAGGCATCTCAACAACAAGGTGCTCTATTTGAAACTTGGGCAAATCGATGATGTCGATCGCACTTACCTGAACGGTCGATTCATCGGCGGCACAGGTGATTTTCCGCCGAGCTATCAGACGGCGTATGATGTCAATCGACTTTACGAAATCCCGTCCAACTTTATCCATTTCGGCAAAAAGAACACCCTTGCCGTGCGCGTCTATGATTCTCACGGTGTTGGCGGCATCGTTCATGGCGACATCGGCATCTACTCGCGCGAAGATGTTGTCGATCTGCAGATAGACATGAGCGGCATGTGGAAATTCAAGACGGGCGATGCCTGGGAATGGGCGACTGTCGATTACGATGACGGGAGCTGGAAGTCCATCGCCGTGCCCGCAACCTGGGAACAACAGGGGCACCCCAGACATGACGGCTATGCCTGGTATCGAACAGCGGTGAAAATAACCAAAAAGCTGGCAAAAGAGAAATTGATCCTCATGTTGGGCAAAATAAACGATATCGATCAGGTCTACTTCAATGGCGCCAAAATCGGCGAGAATGGGCAATTTCCCGTTGACGGCGGCGCGCAATTCCGCGGATTCAAAGATATCGAGCGCGCCTACTTTATCCCTCCCTATCTCGTCAAAACCAGCGTGGCCAATATCATCGCCGTGCGCGTATACGACGCGGGGAAAACCGGCGGCATCTACTCCGGCTATATCGGCATCGCCACTCAGCAAGAATTTCTGAAATACAGCAAAAAAAAATGAGCCCTTGTCGCATTGCCGCTGCAAAGCTTTTCCGCCGATGATGTCATTGGCGACGGGCCATTCCTGATTCACCAGGGGAGATAAAAATGATTCGTCGTATCCCCGCAGGATGCTATACGAATGCATATCGTTTTCAATTGACGTACATTTTTCATATATTGAGTGTCAGTCAGCAGCACATGAAACATAAATCCATCGCGGCACCATGGCACTGTCAAAAATGAAAAAACGCATTGACGACATCCCGTCTCGGGCGCAGACCAAGCTATTGTATGACCATTTTCGGCCGCAATATGAATTGGCGCAGGCGAGGATCAGTCGTCAGCTGAGAAAACTGTTGAATGACGAAGGTCTGAACGCAACATTCAAAATTCGGGTCAAGACATTTGACAGCTATTTCAATAAAATCCTCAAGCAATTCAATGAGGAGCGCGATCCCGTCGTCATTCAAGATCTGATCGGCATTCGAATCATCACCTCGTTCATCGGCGATCTGGATCAAATCAAGAGAATCCTGGTCAACAATTTCAATGTTGTGGAAATAGAAGAAAAGGGTGAAAATCGCAAGGCATATGAATTTGGCTATGACTCAATCCATTTATTGATCCGCTTGCCCGACGGGATAGTCAAGGGGAAAATGCCCTATACAGAGCCATGCTGCGAAATCCAGCTACGGACAAAATTGCAGGATGCCTGGGCCGAAGTCGAGCATGAGCTCATCTACAAATCCGATGACTCGCCGCTCAACAAACCGTTGAAGAGAAAACTGGCGTCGTTGAATGCGAGCCTGACATTGTCCGACATGATTTTTCAGGAGATACGTGAGCATCAGCGAGAGCGACAGGAGCGGGATGAGAAAAGACGGCAGACCCTGCAAGAGAAAATCGACACAATGGAGGGCATCCAGGACATTGTCAAGATTGATCAATCAGTGCCGGATGACAATGAGGCTTCGATCGAAGATATCAGCAACGGTTCCCTGGATAAATTGCTGTTCGAAGCGCTCGATGCTCACAGCCAACACCACTATAGCAAGGCGCTGCGATACTATTCATTCATATTGAATGCCAAGCCGGAAGATCAGGTCTGCTCGATCATCTCCAATCACCGCGGCATGGTCTATTTTGTCCAGTCCGAATATGAAAAAGCCATCCAGGATTTCACTCGCGCTGTTCAGACAAATCCAAGGAATTACAGAGCCTACTATAACCGCGGCCATGCCTACCGCATGCTGAAAATGTATGATCGCGCCCTCGAGGACTTTGATCACGCCATCGAAGTAGACGCAACCCAGCCGCAGGCTTATTTGGGCCGCGCCCAGGTCTGTTGCGAAATTGAAGATTATGTCCAGGCAGTGCAGAATTGTCACAAAGCGCTCAATGTAGAACCCAAGTTTGAACCGGCGAAACGATTTTTACAGGTTGTCAAGGCAAAGATTTTCTAGTCTGCTAAGTCTACAAAAAGGACGACGGATGAACATCTATGGCGTCATCATACTCGGCACAATTCTGTTCGAATTTCTGCTATCGCGCATCGCCGATGCCCTCAATCTCAGCAATATAACGACGACGGTGCCGGAGTTCAAAGGATTTTACGACGACGAAAAATATCGTCGATCGCAAGAATACCTGCGCGCGAATACGCGTTTGGGATTTATCATCGCCACCGTCGATGTCGCAGTGCTCCTGCTCTTTTGGTTCACAGGTGGTTTTAACTGGCTGGATAATGTTGTCCGCAGCCTTGACCTGGCCATGATTCTGACCGGACTGCTTTATATGGCGATTCTGCTTGTCGCCAGATCGCTGATCTCTCTGCCGTTCAGCATCTATGACACTTTTGTGCTCGAGGAACGTTTTAGCTTCAACAAGACGACGGTCAAAACATTCATCCTGGATCGCCTCAAAGGCCTGATCCTCGGCGTCGTCATTGGTGGCCCGCTCATGGCTGGTGTGCTGGCGATATTTCAATATCTCGGTTCAAGCGCGTGGCTGGTCGGCTGGGGGGTCGTGACAGTTATTTCCCTGATCCTCAGCTATGTCGCGCCAATATGGATAATGCCGCTATTCAACAAATTTGAGCCATTGGAAGAGGGGGAGCTAAAGAGCAGCATCATGAATTATGCCGATTCGGTCGATTACGCGCTCGCCGGTATATTCAAAATGGATGGCTCGAAACGCTCGGCGAAATCAAATGCATTCTTCACCGGATTCGGCAAGAATAAAAGAATAGCACTTTTTGATACGCTCATCGCCCAGCATACGGTCCGGGAGATGGTGGCCATTCTGGCGCACGAGATCGGCCACTATAAAAAGAAACACGTCATTCGCCGTTTGCTAGCCGGCATCCTGCATAGTGGTGTCATGTTCTATCTGCTCTCCATCTTTATCAGTCATCAGGGTCTGTTCGATGCGTTTTACATGGAGCACATGTCGATCTATGCCGGCTTTATCTTTTTCGGTATGTTGTACAGTCCGATTGAATTGCTGCTGTCGATCGCGTCTAGCTGGCTGTCGCGGCGACACGAATACCAGGCCGACCGCTTTGCCTGCGAGACGACGCACGACAGCGATGCCATGATCCTGGCGCTGAAAAAGCTCAGCGTCAACAATCTATCAAACCTGACGCCACATCCGTTCTATGCGTTTTTGAATTACTCGCATCCACCGGTTTTGCAGCGAATTGCAGCGATGCGGGAATTGAAGCTTGAAGCATAGTGAAACGTCAAACGTCAAACGTGAGACGGTAGTTTTTTTCAACGTTTCACGTTTCACATTTGACGTTTCACCTTCCGAGCTGTTCCACCCTCATCAATCATACATCATGGGCGAGAACGATGCCGCGGTCGGATGAAAACTTTTTTGAGACAATATAGTTTTCTGTGAGCGCTAAAGAATCTGATATCCTTTTTAATTTTGACAAATCTTTTTCCGTTCCCCTCAGCTTGACTTCAAGAGCGGTCTTTATGTCCGTCAGTATAAAATCTATTTCAGCGCCACTTCTTTTTTGATAGTAGAACACGTTGCCATAAAAACGTAGGTTATGAAAGACGGCATTTTCCAGCAAGCTTCCGTCGGTAACTTTGCCAAATAAAGAAATAATGCCATTGTCGCAAAAATAGACTTTTTTTGTTCCGGATACTTCTCTATCGACGTTTCGGCTAAAAGGTGACAATAAAAATATAAAATAGGTCGCCTGCAAAAATGACAAATAGGAATAAACTGTATCTCGGGATATCCCTAGTTCCGATGCAAGCTTTGATATTTCCAATTTTGCGCCAACGCGCTGCAAAAGAAGCAAAAGCAAATCACGAAAAGCATTGATCTGACGAAAATCTGCCATTCGTCGCACATCCATTTCAAAATAAGAATTAAAGATATCCTTGAGATAAATTTTCTTTTGTGATTCCTCCTCAGTCAAGACAACTTGGGGGAATCCTCCATATTTCAAATATTCACTGTAGAACTTTTCAAACTGGTGAAAAAGAATACGATTTTTATTGTGCTCTTTATCTTTGAAATTTGCATATGTTTCTTTCTCAACTCCCTTGAACCGCAAAAATTCTTTAAATGATAGCGGATAAAGTTCAAAAGTGATTTTTCGTCCAGCGAGACTCTCGGGAAAATAGTTTTTCAAATAAAAACTGCTTGAACCTGTCAAAATGAACTTTACATCATAGTGGTCATATAGATATTTGATAGGCTTTACAATTTCAGGTTTCGCCTGTATTTCATCCAAAAAAATATAGGCTTTTTCTCTATTGGTAATTCCATATGCTTTGAGATTCGCCCATATTTGACTATAATCTATTTCTTCGAATATCTTCTGATCTAAAATATTGCCAAGATCAATAAAAACTTTATTTTTGTTTTCGATCTTTTGATACATCATTTGCAGCAATGTCGTTTTGCCAACACGCCGCATGCCTGTAATGACAATGATCTCTCGTTTCTCGAGCTGCGGTTCAATTTCTTTGAGTATATCTCTATAAATTTGCATGAATGTAATCTACAAATTTATCATAATTTTGTCAAGATATATTCGACATTTTTGGCAAATCGAGACTGTTCAACAAATAACTTTTTAGCACTGCAATGTCAATATATAGATATATTATGAAGTAATTTCTCCATATATTGAAGCTGAGGTTCCTAAATTTCGATTATTGAACAGGCCCACATTCCCACAAATGTCGTACGAATAAAACGAATGAACAGACTTGCACAATCCATGATATTCTTATTTGTCTGGATTTGATAACATTTCCATAAAACCAGAATGTTGCAGCTGTGTGGTACAGAGCAAAAATAAGAGTTCTTTCGTTTCACGTTTGACGTTTCACGTTTCACTCTTTACACCTTAAACCTTAGCGCCTCCTCCGGACACACCTCAATGCACACCCCACACGCATGACAATCAGGGCGAGATTTTTTCATCGCCAGAATAGATGGCACGGCCGGACACGGGCTCTTTTTCACACACACCTTGCAATCGGTGCACGCTTCTTTGTCCACTTTAACTCTTAAAATCGAAAGATGCTCCAGAAACCAGGTGAATAGTCCCAGCGGACAGACGAAGTAGCAAAAAGGACGGTAAATAAAAATGCCGCCGATAAGCGCAATGACAATCGGGATAATGAGCTCCCAACTCCACTGCCAGTGCAGGATGTGAAAGGGATTGACATATTGGTAGAGCGAAAAAGTGATGGTAAAGACAAGCACAATAAAGGTGATAAAGACGACGAAACGGATCGAGTTGGAGATGAAAAATGGTATTTTTTTCTTGAGCGGTTTCGGCAGCGGTATTTTATAGAACAGCTCCTGCAAAGCGCCAATCGGGCAGGTCCAGCCGCAAAAACTCTTGTTGCTGATGATGGTGAGCAGGCCGATGAAGGCGAACAGTGACAAGAAAAGAGTCGGAACAGCTCGCCCGGCGTTGAGGAAAAGAAACGGTTTTTCAATGACGCACATGGGACTCGGATGCAATCCCATGCCGCGGCTGAAATTCCCCAATGGCAGAACACTCAACACTCCAAATGAGATGAAGGCCAGCATCATCAGTGAAAAACGCAGCGCCTGATTCAACTTTAACGTCACCAGCAGGAGAGTGCCGACGAGCGCCAGACCCGCCGCAACCCAGACCTTGGGCAATTGCCATGGAGCAAAGAATGACTCGACATTTTCTCCGACCACCGCCCAGGCGATTGCCATCACAGCTAAAACGACAACGATGACAATCCGCGACGTACGATAAAATCTTTGCTGCAATTTCACCCTCCTGTTCTACTCATCATTTGGTTACGGCTTTCGATTGCGCCGTCGCAATCGTCACGACATTGGAATAGGGTTCGATATCAAGATTCAATTTCTGCAAGAGCGCCGGCGGCGCCAGCCGGTAATAGAGCGTCGCAAAAATATCCGCGACATTCAATCCAGATATTCTGTACAACAGTTCTCTTGTCTCGTCCGGCTGCAATCGCTGGTCGAATTTGATGTGAGTGGCGAGCCAGGGAGGCGCTGGTCGGCCCGCTTCATCCTCGAGAAGGCGCATGAACACCGCATCCGGATCTTCAAGCAACGGATTCGTCGCGTAATTTTGCCAGATCACCTTGCCGTTGGCGTCAAGCGCCCTGAGCGACAGATAGACCGCGCGCATGGGCGATCCGGTCGGCAAAGCGTGTCCGACCGTCCGATTGATCACCTTGACGGCAATGGTGAGCTCTGTCGAATCGCCCCGCACCTCCAGTTCAATCTTGGCACAATTCCGCAAAATTTCGGGATTGTAGCCGCCATAGAACTTGTGCGAATGAACCTGGCGAATTTTACCGAGTTCCGCTGTCACACCCTGAATGGACGGCATGTGGCAATCCTGGCAGGTGATGCCCTGCTTGCTGAAAGAGCTGCTGAGATATTCTTTTTGTGTGGAACAAAAGGCAAAGCCATGCGCACTTGCGAGATTGCCGTGACAGGTGAGGCATTGACGCGAAGACACCAGATGCTCGGAAAATTGACTCTCGTGAACCACAGAAACGGCATCGTCATACGGACCGAATTTCACCCCGGACGGATTGACGCGCAGCCATTTGCCGTCAGGTTCTGTCGCGTGGCACACATCGCAGGTCACGCCCTCATTTTCCAATCGCGGAGCGGCGGCCAGAGATCTCGCCGGCATATGGCATAAATCGCAGTTCTCCTGCGGCTGGCCATCCGAAGACGTTGCCCACTTTAGCATAGCAGCGTAAAACGGATTTGTCGCCGCGGTGGATAAAGCGTGCCGCGATGTTCGCCAGTCTGCAACAGCTTGAACATGACAATCGGCACATGCTTCACTCGATTCAAGTTCCTGCGCAGACACGCCAGTGAGCAAAAGTGCGACCGTCGTCAAACAGAGAAGGGGGATCCGCATGCGCATATTGTCCTCTAGTTATATGGTGCTCTTTTTTTTGAACAAATCGGCAATGGTATCGGCCAGCAGCGTTCCAAGCACGCCGCCCCAGATGGTGCTGATGAAGGGATTGCCGGTGATGGGGCAGGCGCCGCTCCGACAGCCGATAAAATAATAATAAGAAAAACCGCCAACTGCTCCGAGAAAAAATCCGATGACATACTTTATAAATCCCATATTCATAATCCTCTCTGATAAAAAAGGCAAGGCAGGAATGATTGATCTTCCTGCCTTGCCAAATTAAACATCCTGCAATTCAAAATCAATATGAAAGCGGACGACCTGCCCGCGAATCACACGCTTCAGCCAAAGCTGCTGCTGCAGCTTTTGGCGGATGAGGCATAAGAATCGTGTCCACCGCCGCTGCTGGCGAACGCCGAGAGCATTTTTTGCGGCTTTTCCGCGCCGCACACCGGACAAATGAGATCAGTTCCATCCGCTCCCAGACGCTGCAATACGTCAAACCGATGTCCGCATACGGCGCATTTGTATTCGTATATCGGCATTACATCTCCTGTCTTTCCTTGGATTTTTCATTCCTACGATTGTCATCGGATTCTTCTCCACCCGGGAGATCACAGGCACCCGACATTCAGGTGGGGACTCCCAGTTTGGGAAGAACAAATTTGGCCACGATGAACCACGCCGCGATGACGACAATAATTCCCAGATTATCCATTTTTCCTGCCTTCTGTCTTAAACAAAAATGAGATGCAAAAACAGAAAAAAAGATTCAGTCAAAACCGGCGAGTCCATCCATCGAGGCGCGATGTTCATCAAGCCTGCTTTGTCTTGCTGATTGCCGCTTTGAACGGTTCGATCAAATCCATGGGCAGCGGGAAGATGATTGTCGAATTATTTTCTGTGGCGATCTCGCTCAGCGTCTGCAGATAGCGTAGCTGCAGAGCCTGGGGATGCGTGGCCATGATCTCGGCCGCATTGGCTAATGTCTGCGAAGCCTGGAACTCGCCTTCAGCATGGATGACCTTGGCGCGTCGCTCGCGTTCGGCTTCAGCCTGCTTCGCCATGGCGCGCTGCATTTCGACCGGCAAATCAACGTGTTTCACCTCGACCATTGACACTTTGATTCCCCATTTGTCCGTTTGTTCGTCAATGATCCGCTGCAATTCATGGTTAATTTTATCGCGCTCTGATAACAGATCATCCAACTCGGCCTGGCCAAGGACGCTGCGCAAGGTCGTCTGTGACAATTGCGAGGTGGCAAACAGGTACTCTTCGACCTCGATGATCGCTTTGTCCGGATGCAGCACCTGAAAATAGAGCACCGCATTCACCTTCACCGAGACATTATCCTTGGTGATGATGTCCTGAGGCGGCACGTCCATGGCGATCGTCCGGAGACTGACCTTGACCATCCGATCGACGAGCGGGATGAGAAAAATGATGCCCGGTCCTTTATAACCGATGGATCGTCCCAGACGAAAGATGACGCCCCGTTCGTACTCTTTCAGAATCTTGATTGCGCTGATGAGAAGCAGAACGACAAAAACCAATACGACATACAGAGGTGAAAACATGAGGTGCCTCCTAGCTTTAATTATTCAATCAATTTTCTCTACTTTTAATTCCAGCCCATTCACCTGCAGCACACGAATCCTCTCGCCTTTTTTTATTTTTTCGTCGCTGCGCGCCTTCCATAGTTCAGCGCCGATTTTGACCATTCCTTCCGTCGAGATCGGCGTCGTCGCAATGCCGACCTTATCCAGCATGCCTTCGGCGCCGGTCGTCGCGCGCGTCAGGCGCGTCTTAAGCGCCATGCCCAGGGCAAAGACAAAAAATGCGGCGGTGCACAAAGTCACGGTCAGCGCCACCCGCCAATCCACGCGAAAGGAAAAACCCGGCGCTTCTTCAAACAGCATAATGGAGCCGAGAAACATGGCCACGATCCCTCCTATTGTCAGAATTCCAAAACTTGTCACTTTGATCTCCAGTATGAATAAGATGATGGCGAACAGAATCAACAACACTCCCGCCGTGCGGACGGGCAAAGTCTGCAATGCCATGAAGGCTAAAATGATGAAAATGCCGCCGGCCACACCCGGGATGATCGAACCGGGATTCGACAGCTCGAAAAAGATGCCATAGATGCCCAGCATGAGGAGGATATAGGCGACGGTCGGATTTGAGATTCGATAGAGGATGCGATGCCGCCAATTCATCTCCTGTTCGACGACGACCGCATCTTTGGTCGCCAGTTTGTGCATCGTGCCGTCCGCCAGCTCGACTGTTCTGCCATCGATTGCCGCGAGCAGGCTGTCCTGCGTCGGTGCGATCAAATCGATGACATTCAGTTCGAGCGCTTCGCGCTCGGTCACCGAGACGCTCCTGCGCACCGCTTGCTCGATCCACTCGGCGTTTCGACCGCGCTTCTCCGCGATGCCGCGCGCCCAAGTGGCCGTGTAATTTTCCACTTTTTCGCCCATGACCCTGGATGTATCCTGCTGACCCCCAATACCCACCGGGTGAGCAGCGCCGATATTGGTGCCCTCATCCATGGCCGCCACATGGCAGGCCATGGTGATAAAGACGCCGGCCGAGACAGCGCCGGAGCTGCTCGGCGCAATGTACATGATCACCGGCACATCGGCTTCCAGAATCGCCTTGACGATGTTCTGGGTGGCCGACAGCAGTCCGCCGGGAGTATCCATCTGAATGAGCAGCGCTTCGTATTCCCCATCTTTTGCACGCTGGATATTATCCATGATGAATTTGGCCGACAGCGGATTGATATCGCCCTCGATTTCAATTTTCAGAATCTCTCCCGGCGCAGCGAACAGCAGTGCGGGCGCCAGAAGGAAAAAAGCATAGATTTTTATCTTCACATCACCCTCAATTCTTTTATGAATGAAAATAAAAATAAATCGTCATAAACGCAATTATTATGAGCGATTTATCTCAAATAACACCGCAAAGATGAGTAATATTCTCCAAACTTTCTCTTGACATTTATTCACAATTTTTACACATTATCATTGCGCCTGTGAGCGGCACAATATAAAGAACCAACACCTTTAAGTTGGGAACTCAGCTCTGAGTGCGGATTACATGCCTCTTAATCCCGTGCGGGACCGTTCCCTGCGGGATCTTGTGGACGTAAAAAGTATTTCAGGCGGTGCCCACCGTGTCAGATGGGTTCTTTATCCATCCTCGCTCACAGGTTTTTTTA
>JAFGJB010000252.1 GCA_016929295.1 Candidatus Zhuqueibacterota bacterium
GAAATCTACCAGATGTACCAGGTGGATGCCGGCAGCAATGTTCCCGGCAAGAATCCCAATGATTTCTACGCAGGGTACATGAATACCGCCACGCAAGGCGCTGACCTGGCGGTCTCGCCCGATGGTGACAAAATCGCCATCGCCGGTCTGCATCCGCGACGCCAGGTGGACATCACCATCGGTTCCTTCGGCGGCGAAATCTGGCCGGACGACTGGGAGGCCGGTGTGGCGGAAGGCACGGTCATCATGCTCTATGACACGACCGGCCAAAGAGAAGGCACCAACATCCCCAACAACGATCCCAAGCCCTAAACTGACATTCAAATCAGCTACTGCAATGCGGGCAATCTGCACGTCGTTTACGATGCCGCCTACGTCGACGTCTATATCGATATGGTGAGCCACTTCCCGGGCTACAGCCCGGCCCACGATGATTGGTGGCGAGTACACTCCTCGGCGTGCGTCGGCGATGTGAACGGCAGCTTTTACGACGGCAGCGAGCATCCCAAACCGCAGCTCCTCTACTGGAACAATGTCTCCAACACTATCACGACGCTGGCGGAATGCGAATTCCCGGCCGCCGGCGAGAAATACATGTGGTTCTCGGATGAGATATGGGAACACGGCGGCTCAGGAAACTGGGGCAAGAACTATGATGACGGCCCGATTTCGAACTTTGACCTGGTCGCCAACTGGAATCCGCAGGAAGGCGAACCCAATCTGGTCCTCGTCTGGGAAGAAATGCAGGGCAACTACCAGGCGCTTGCCGATGTCGACAGTGCCTTTGGTCCGCAATATTTTGCCTTTCATACCGATCTGAAAATCAGCGTGCACAATGGCACCAG
Organism: Candidatus Zhuqueibacterota bacterium; assembly: GCA_016929295.1. Lineage (GTDB taxonomy): Bacteria > Zhuqueibacterota > Zhuqueibacteria > Residuimicrobiales > Krinioviventaceae > Kriniovivens. Next base: position 846 of record JAFGJB010000252.1, read on the forward strand.
CTGGTCCGCTCCGGTCAATATCTCCAACACGCCGGATCTGGGTGAGCAATCGGTCTCCGTCTACAGAGATGTGATCGATAACAAAATTCACATGATGTACTATCGCGACTCCTACATCGGCCGCGACCGGAACTTGTGCTATGCCGATGATTATGAGGATAAATATACTTTTTACACCAGCGGCGGTGTTCACAACTCTATACCCATCCGCGTCAATCAGAACGAGCTGGTCGATATCGTCTACCAGGAAGTCGATTTAACACCCTTTATGACCGGTGTGAAGGATCATAATCCCCTGCCGCAGGAATTCGTACTGGCGCAAAACTATCCCAATCCATTTAATCCAACAACGACAATTAATTACTCCGTACCTTCTGGTCAGGTCAAGTTGGAAGTCTATAATGTGATGGGACAAAAAGTCAAAACGCTGGTCGATAAGACCATGGCCGCCGGCTCCTATGATGTTGAATGGGATGCCACCGATTTCACTGGCAATCTGGTCTCTGGCGGCGTCTATCTCTACCAGCTGCAATCCGATGCCGGTGTGCAAGTAAAAAAGATGATGCTGCAAAAGTAATCATTCATTTAAAATGAACGGCATGGGGCAGGGCTGCTTTTTCCTGCCCCGGCCTATTTACAGTGCGGCCTTTAGCCGTTACCATATAGCCTGAACCTTGTGCATTATGTGCCAGATTCGGAAAAAGAATCATTCTAACCACCGAGGTCGCTGAGAAGCGCCGAGAGAGAGAAAAAGTATAATACCCTCTCTCAGCGATCCCGGCGGTTAACAGATGAATCTGAAAAACTTGTAAAAACTCTATGCTGCAAATGTATCCGGAAAGTAAAAAATATATGAAAAATCTGTTAACCATCGTTTTGCCATTCGTGATCTTTTTGGCATTTCTCGACTGCACAAAACAGGAATCCTTCGACAATGCCAATATCATGCAAATCAAAAATGTCGGGCTGCGCCGGGATGTTTTCGTGCGCCGCTATAAAATGACGAGCGACTATGGCCGCCAAAACTCTTTCACCCCGGCCCTCCTGAAAGAGTTCATCGCCACTATCCTGGAACCGGACTACCTGCTCATCCAGCACGCCTATGATAAAGGCATGCACAAGAATCCCGACATCCAGCAAAAAATGAGCGATTACAAGATCAATACGATTGCCAATAATCATCCGATTAAATCCCGGGTGATCGCCATCAGTTCAGAACAACTGCGCCAACTTTATCAGAAGAAAAAATTTACATACGATGTTGATCTCGTTCTGACCAACTCGTGGGTCATGACCGAGGAGATACATCAACATATTTCAAATGGCGGTGAAATAGAACCGCCGAAAGAAGGGCGAGAATTTTCTTTTCCCAGGTTGCTGCAATACCGCGACATCTCGTATGGAGAGATGATGATACCGCCGGCCGTCCTGGAGGGGATGGAGACGATGAAACCGGGGGAGACGAGTGAACCCATTTACAATTCCGGAATATGGACGATCATCACATTGAATGGCAAGCGCAATAATCCAAACCTGGCCCCATTTGATGTCGTTGAACGCACCCTTGTCGAAGAATCGCAGGGACTCTTTCGATATCAACGACAAATTCAGCTTTTGGATGAACTCGAAAAAAAATATAAAGTGCGGATTCATACAGAATATTATCCGGCCTTGATTTCCGCCTATGTCACGCAGGACAATCGTGGCTGGATCGATAAAAACAAGATCGACAGCTCCGATCTGAGCCGATCGATCATTCAAATCGGCAAAGAGACCGTCACCCTGGGCAACTTTATCACGAACTATAATACCGCGCTGCAGAATGTCCAGGCGCCACGAATTACTGAAAATGATCTGCGTCACTTTGCGGACGATCAGATCAACCAGTATCTCCTCTATCTCGACGTACTGGATGGCGAGATACCACTGCCAGACCTCATCCAGGATCAGCTGGTCAACAAGGAACACCGGCTGCTATTGAGTGATTATCTGAAAGCGGAAATAGCGGACAAGGTCCATGTTACCGATGCCGATGCCGAAAAATACTATGAAGAACATCGAGAGCGGTGGCAGGCCAGCTTTGACAAGGTGATCGGCAGTGTGAAAGGTGAGCTCAGAAATGAGCGGCTGCACACCAAAAGAGCAGATATTGAAAAGGCATTACGAAAAAAATATCATATACGTTATAACGAAAAGCTTCTGAGTGAATTGGCGGATGCGCTAACAGCAGAGAAATCTGCACAGGCGCAAACGGAATCAGGTATTTGATCTGAACCTGGATTATTCACCGGAGACCATTGCGCGGCCATAGGCCGCAACCAAACAATGTAACAATTACGAAAAGCTAAACGCAAAGGCGCAAAGGACCGCAGAGGTTCGCAGAGAAAATGGATGTGCTGCGATATCGTAAACCTCTCGAGATAAGCGAGGCAATGAAAAATCAGTATCATTTCTTGGTGAATCTTGGCGTTCTCCGCGCCTTGCGTTGAAAAATATTGAAAGATTATTGGCGTATTTGCCGGATGTGTAAAAACTTTAAAAAAAAATACGATCCCGATCGTTCGGCACATTCGTGCCCCTGACGGGATGTGCCCCTGACGGGATGTGCCCCTGACGGGATGTGCCCCTGACGGGATGATGTACCGGACGGTCAATGGATGAGGACACCCGTCCGAGGGGGACAAATGTCCCCCATTATTTCCCGCCCAGGATAGATATCCAGGGCGATCGTATACAGAGCACAAGGAGAGAAAATCATGCAAACAAAAGTTTCATCTTTGTGATCTCGGTGTGCTTGGTGGTCGAAAACTTACAATTGTAAATACAGGATTGCTATTTTTTATTGCAAGGAGGTCAGGATCGTGAGTTCAAGACGTGTCATTTTCGTTCTCATCGTCGGTTGTCTTTTTTTCGGTCTTGAAAACGCGTTTGCGCAAACGACCGGAAAAATCAGCGGACAAGTCGTCGATGCCAATAGCGGTGAACCATTGCCGGGCGTGAACGTGGTCATTGACGGAACGACTCGAGGCGCCGCCACGGACGGCAACGGCGAATACTTTATCCTCAACGTATCGCCAGGAAAATACACCCTGCGCGCCACAATGATGGGATATGAAGTCAAGGTCGTGACAGATGTGGTCGTCTCGGTCAACCGCACGGCGAACATTGATTTCTCCATGCGCGAGACGGTCATCGAAGGTGAAGA
>JAFGJB010000253.1 GCA_016929295.1 Candidatus Zhuqueibacterota bacterium
CTTGAGGATGCGATGGATTTCAGCAAACGATTTCTTTTTATCCGGCACCAGATTGAGCACGCAATTGCTGATGACAACGTCAGCATAGTCATTTTCCACGGGCAATTCTTCGATATCACCCAAGCGGAATTCAACGTTTTCAAACCCGAGTTTGACTGTGTTAAGGATGGCTTTCGTGACCATGGCCGGAGTCATATCCACACCAACGACCTGACCGCGCGCGCCGACGAGATGGCGCGCGATGAAAGCATCGTTGCCGGCGCCGGCGCCAAGGTCGACGACGATATCCCCTTCTTCAATGCCGGCATGCTCGGTCGGCAGACCGCAGCCCAGGCCGAGATCTGCGTGTCTTATATATCCTTCAACTTGCGAATAGTCGTCGCTCAACACTGAATAGCTGACATCTTGCCCGCAACAGCCGCTGCTGCAGCCGCAGCCGCTGGCTTGTTCAGCTATTTGACTGTATTTGTGCCGGACGATATTTTTCAGCGATGCGTTTATATTCATTTGAATCTCCTTCGCTTCAATTTTATTCTAAATTAACAGCGACATGCAGAATTTTTATGCGCGCCGGGTGTGATAACGCTTTGGCAAAATCAGCGATTTCATTATATTCGCTTTCGAGCTGATCTTTTTTTTGTATCATCATTTGCTCCTAAATCTATTATCGTAAATATACGATATGAAATGAGCGAATGCAAGCCATCTTCACCATTGCCTTTGAAAGAGGAAAAAAGATAGATGTTTGGGGTCGTGTCACTTTTCTGTAGGCAAGATACGCATACTAAAAACAAACCGCTCAACAGGATTTTGATGATTCGCCGCATAAGAACCTTTTTTGTGATGAAATTTTATAATTGATATAGGCTACATTCAGAGTCTGTTGTAACATTCAGAGTGAAAAAACAAGCTAAAAATATCTTCGATGAAACCAGCGACCGACGAAACAATATGAATTGAATTCCGTTTTTTGTTTGTAATGCTTTTGGAGGAGAATTGTCATGAAAATTATGATCAATATTGTGCTGGTTTTTTTGATGCTCGCTTTTTCTGTTTCAGCCAAGACGACGGTGAATAAAAGCATTCGCATTGATGAAGGCGAGCGCCATGCTGGCGGCTGCACATCGGTCAACGGCAGCATCGTCGTTGAGCAAGGCGCTGAGGTGACGGGCGGCTGCAAGACGGTGAATGGTTCGATAAAAATTGCGCGCGACTGCACTGTCGCACGCCTGCAATCGGTGAATGGCAGTATTCGCGTCGGCGAAAAAACCGAAATCAGATCGGGCATCGATACAGTCAATGGCAGCATTCATTGTGAAGAAGGCGTTCATATTAATGGCAGTATTGAGACGGTGAATGGATCGATGAATTTGCAGGGCACCGAGGTTGAAGATGGAATTACGACCTATAACGGCGATGTTGCGCTCACTCGTAAATCCATTGTGCATGATGACATCATTATCAAAGACAGCAAAGGACACAATAACAGAAAAGAGCCGCTGCGAATCACGATTGACGATTCGATTGTTGATGGCGATATCATCAACCGGGAAGAAGATATTGTGGTTATCGTGTACCTAAAAAACGATGGCCAGGTTAGAGGAGATATATATGACGCGCGGGTTGAAGAGGAGTAATGGCCGAGCAGCGATCTGATACTCCGCAGACGTATCAGCTTCACATCGTCATTCATCAGGATATTACTGTCCGAATTGGCAGGCTGGGCGAGTTCCTTTTTCCGGCCGGCCTTTATATTTATACCGGCAGCGCCAAACGAGGGATGAATCATCGCCTCGCCCGCCATTACGACAAGGGGAAAAAGTGTCACTGGCACATCGACTATCTTCTCGCCAATCCACAGAGTGAAATCATCCGGATAGAGAAATGCGTTGCAGCGGAATGCGCGGTGAACGCGAATACGGATGGAATCATCATCGTTCCGGGATTTGGCGCCAGTGATTGCCGTTCCAGATGCATCGGTCACTTGAAATATCGGACATACTTGCATCATTCATAATGTCGCGAAAATGTTGACATTCTGAAAATCAATTGCTAAATTATAAAATGTGCAGTCATCAAGCAGATGGACTGCAACAATAGAGTTGTGTTTTTTCCGTTTTATTGGAGACGCGTGTGCGAGTTGTTGATTATATGCAGAACAGTCTCATCATTCTGGATGTGGACGCTCGATCGCAAAAAGAGGCGATCACCAAAATCGTGACCAGAATGGACGAAGAGGGCGTGGTTTCCAATGCCGCCAAATTTTTAGAGGCTGTCTTTGAACGGGAAAGCCTGGGGAGCACCGCCATCGGGAATGGAATAGCGTTGCCACACGCTCGCACGCAGCACATTGACGCGATCACCATTGCGGTCGTTCGTTTGCGCGAAGGAATCGACTTTGGCGCTGCCGATGACCAGCCCGTCCGGCTTTTATTTTTGCTCGGAACACCGCTGAAAGCGGTGAGCGAGTATCTATCCGTCCTGGCAAAATTATCAAAAATCCTCAAAGATGACAAAACTCGGGCCAAAATCTTCAAAGCCCCGACCGCCGATGCCGTAAGATCAATTTTTGAGCACGCTGAAGGGTAAATGCGGCGTGATAGTAGAGATGCGCGTCGCAAGGGGACGTTTGGGAAAAGGACTCAAACATGACAGTGCTCTCACCACTGCAGTGGTTCTATAAAAAATACATTCACAAGGCGAGTGGACGACTATTTCTCGCCAGCATCATTGTCGGCATTGTCGCCGGCATTGGCGCCATTCTGTTTTTTGAGGCTCTCAGTCGGTTCAGCCATTACATCCTGAATGTGGGGGCGAACTATTTTCCGCCCGAACCCGCCGGCGAGGTCACTGGCCATGCACCACTTGGAGGCGCCATTCGCTGGTGGGTGCTGTTGATCGCGCCCGCCATTGGCGGACTGATATCCGGCATACTGGTTTTCACCTGGGCGCCCGAGGCCGAGGGTCACGGCACCGACGCCATGATCGATGCGTTTCATCACAAGAAAGGCATCATCAGAAAGCGCGTCCCTCTCATCAAAGCGATCAGCTCTATTTTTACCATCGGCACCGGTGGCAGTGCCGGGCGTGAGGGGCCGATTGCGCAAATAGGCGCCGGCTTTGGCTCGTATCTGGCCACCATCCTGAAATTGACGGACGATGAACGCCGCACGCTTTTAATAGCCGGCGCAGCGGGCGGCATTGGTGCGATATTCCGCTCTCCTCTGGGTGGGGCGCTCTTCACAGTCGAAGTCCTTTACAAACGCGATTTTGAAGCAAAATCACTCATCCCGGCGCTCGTCTCATCCATCGTTGCCTATTCGATTTTTGCGTCGAGATTTGGTTGGGGATTGATGTTCCATATTCCGCAATTTGTATTTCGTCATCCGGTCGAGCTCGTCTTCTACGCCCTGTTGGGATTTCTGTGCGCCGGAGTCGGTCTGGTTTACATCAAGATTTTTTATGGAATGCGCGATCGTGTTTTTCATGTCATCAGAATCCCGGCGCAATTGAAACCGGCGCTTGGCGGGATAATGGTCGGACTCATCGGCCTCCTGGCGCCCTTCGTCCTCGCCTCCGGATATGGCTATTTGCAGCAGGCTATGAACGGTGAGTTGACGATTCGTTTCATGCTCGTCGCCATGGCATTGAAAATAGTCGCCACCTCTTTCACGATAAGCTCGGGCGGCAGCGGTGGCGTTTTTGCGCCGTCCCTGTTCATCGGCGGTATGCTGGGTGGCGCCTTCGGTCAAATCTGCGACGGGCTATTTCCCGGGCTCATCAGCAATCCGGCGGCATTTGTTCTCGTGGGCATGGGTGCTTTTTTTGCCGGCACCGCCAAGGTGCCCATCTCATCCATGATCATGGTGAGCGAAATGACCGGCGGCTACAAGCTGCTCGTGCCGATGATGCTGAGCTCCTCGACAGCCTATTTGGCGACATCTCGGGCGACCCTTTATGAAAAGCAGGTTAATCGGATGGCCGATTCACCCTCGCATCTGCGAGATTTTACTGTTGATGTCCTCGAAAACATGGTCGTCGACCAGGTCTATCACCCATCCGCTTACGTTCCGCGCGTGCGACAAGACATGCCCTTGTCGAGGATGCAGGCGCTGTTTTCTGAGGGACAAGAAAGCTGCTACCCGGTCGTCGGTCATGATGATAAAATTGTCGGCATTATATCTCTGCGGAATGCCCGCGCTGTCTTGTTTGATAATGATGTCGATGACTTGCTCATTGCGCAGGATCTCATGACTCGACCAGTGACGGTGACGCCGGCCGAGAGCTTGAAAAGCGCGTTGAAAAAATTCATCGAATTTGGCTATGGCCAGATACCGGTCGTCGACTATCGCGATGAAAGCAGGATTCTCGGATTCCTGACACATGAGGACGTCATCCAGGCATATGATGAAGAGATAAAAAGAAGAAAATTTGCCTTTTGATGTCTCTCTTGTAATGAATTCGTGACGCCATTTCCGAATGAAATCGTGACGAATTTTTGCAGGAAAATGTCGGCAAAGCAGCTCAAGTGTCGTACATTAAAAGAAGCGGTATTCGCAAAATTTACGCATCTTGACTCGGCAATTCCCTTTCGCATTTCATTTTATTCAATTGGATATCCGCCTGAATGCCACATTTTAGGACAGTTATTGAAAAAGGAACGTGAATGCTGATCAAAACTGCAAAATCTATCTTGGTCGTTCTTTTATTTTCCGCACCATTTTTGCGTGCCGAGGACGCACTTGTCTGGTATCCCGGCGGTGCAGCTGCGAACAGTGCGCAGGCGATTCAGAGCGCATTGACAGCGAATGCAAAATCCGCTGCCCTCACGACAACGTTGTCCGGCTATACTCTGTCAAATTACAACTATTTATTCATCTGTTTGAGTGTGTATCCCAATAGCTATGTTTTAACCAGCGGCAGCGATGTGGATGCTGTCATTGCTCATCTGAGCGTGGGCGGCAATGTTTATATGGAAGGCGGCGATACCTGGGCATGGGATTTTCCAACCAGTTTGCATGCATGGTTCAATCTGTATGGAGAAGCTGACGGCGAAGCGGATTTGAGCACGCTGCAGGGAGCTTCCTGCTTTGCAAACTTGAGCTATAATTATAGCTGGAGTCATCAATATATTGATCGTCTCGTACCATTGGATGGCGCATTTGTTTTATTCACCAATGATGATCCCGCCTATGCATGCGGCATCGGCTATTCGGGGGTATATCGCACCATCGGCATCTCTTTCGAATTCGGCGGCCTGACCGATGGCGATGATACGAAAGCGGAGCTGATGAGCGACATTCTGGATTTTTTCGATAATGGCTGCAGCAGCGGCAAACCGGCGCCGCTGAACGTTCACGCTTTCAGTCATTATGACAATGCTGTGCCACTTGTCTGGGACGCGCCGCCGGGGCAAATCGCGACGGTTCAGAGCCAGCAATTGAGGCCATCTTTAATAGCGACGCGCGATTTTGCCGATGTGAAGACTCGCACCGCCATCGGACGTACGCGCTCGAGCAGCATGCAAAATGCATTCATGGCAAGGACGGCGGCCGTGGGTTATCAGGCGGATTCCTACACCGTCTATCGCAGCACCGCTGAGAATAGCGGCTATTCAATCCTGGCGTCCAATATTAGTCGTCTCTATTATCGCGATGAAACAGCGACAAACGGCATCACCTATTATTACTATATAAAGGCTGTTTACAATGGGCAGGAAGGTGAAGCATCCCTGAAAGTCTCGGCGCAACCATCTGCTCAAAACAGCGCGACATCACCGTGGAAATTCTCTGTACCCTCCATCAACGGGCAAATTCAGACCGATGAATGGATAAATGCATTGCCCGTGACGATCACCGCACCCGGCGCAACAAGCACTGCCACGCTGTATGTTTTCAACAATGATGATCATTTGTATATGGCTATCGACGATCCAGGCAACACGAGTCTCAACACCGATGACCAACTGGGTTTGAATTTTGATGAGAATCACGATTTGAACTGGCCAACCACAAGCCTGGCTGAAGAAGGCACTCTGTGGTTGCCCTGGAGCGGCAGTTCGATGAATCCTGTCTTTCGTGGACTGAGCGGCCATTGGCCCTCCAGTGTGAACTGGGCTTACCCTATGAGCGCCGTCGGCATCACTTGCTCTGCATCAACAGCATCCGGTCATGTTCAATATGAAGCGCGCATTGACCTGACGAGCAGCGCCATCAACACAGCGGCGGGCGGGACTATGGGTGCGCACATCTATTCGCTCGATATGCCGGATTCAACGTTCACGGCAGCGTGGCCAACTGCTGTTGCCACTGCACCCTGGCAGGATGCCTGGATGCTGCCCGTCCTCTACGGGACAATGACCTTGAGCGCAAAGGGTGGCTGCCCGTTCATCTCGGACGACGAGAGCATTACTGCCATCGGCAGCTATGATTTCAACGAATTTGGCGATGGCCGCAAGGTTCAGATGAACTTCACGGCATTGACTGGCACAGGATCCGTCACAGTTCAGCAGACAAATGGCTGCCTCAGTAATCCCATCAACGACAAGTATATCAACTGTGTGTGGAGTGTGTCCAAAGGAGCCGGCATCAGCGATTTTGTCGCAGACGTCTCTTTCTACTATAATGACGCAGATGTCAGCGCGCTCGATGAGGCAAAGCTGCAGGTGCATTGGTGGAACGGATCAACCTGGCAGTACGAAGGCGGGACGGTCGATGCCGGATCGAATAAAGTGACATGTCGCACCAATCACCTTGGAGATTTCGCCCTGTTCGAACGCGACCACGTTCTTCTCAATGTCAATGTCTTTCTCGAAGGCGCCTATGAGAGCGGCGGCGTGATGCGGACAACTTTGCAGGAGAACTCGCTGATTCCTCTCACCTCAACGCACGCGGACGGGCGCGTGTTGAGTAAGGTGCCTGCCGATGTGTGCGACTGGGTGAAGGTTGAGCTGCGCAGCACACCAGCTGGCGCAGCGGTGTCGCAGCGGTCCTTTTTGTTGAAGAAGACTGGAGCCGTCGTC
>JAFGJB010000254.1 GCA_016929295.1 Candidatus Zhuqueibacterota bacterium
AAAAACGAGAAAAATTGATATTTTATGATTGCAGCGCGCGACAAGTCATTCGTCCCGAAATAAATTATTCCCTCTCGGCGTTTAAAAGCTAGCACCTGGACGCGCGTAAAATGTAAAGCAGCCGTGGGGATACTCCACCATGACAGTGCACCTCATTGTAGCGCTCGTGCAGCAACGTAAGAGCTCCTCCGCTTGACACTCTGAGCGAGGAGCGAGTACGACGTAGGATTCATTTTTAAATGAGCCGAAAGACGGAAAACAGTACGGACGCAGCTTGTCAAAAAGTTAGAGCAGTTCATATCATTTTTCAAGGAGGAACACATGGTTAAAAAATTCACCCTCGCGCTCTCCAGCATCATCATCCTCAGTACTGTCGGCATGTCAAAAGACAGAACAGATGAGGTCCACCTTTTTCAAAACTTTTACCGCGACGCTACCATTGCGTCAAATCCGTATGGCGAAGCGTTTTTAAATTATAGCAGCTATGAGTACGGCAGCATGTTCGCCATGGGTGTTCAAGGAGGATATGGTATCACGCCGGTTCTCGAGCTCAACGCCAACCTCGGCTATGCCAGTTTCAATCCCGAACAGGGTGATGGGACGTCCGGTCTCACCGATCCGACCGTCGCCGGACGTTATCTCGTCTTCAATCAGAATAACCTGCGAATTGCCGCCGGCGGTTTAGTGACACTGCCCATCGGCGCTGAGGAGGCCGGTTACGGCCATCTGAATTTCGGCGCTTTCGGGGCGACCCGCTATACGTTGTCGAACGGCATGGCGATCACGGGCACCGTCGGGCTCGATTTTTATGAAACAATAGATTACGAATACATTCCGCCAACTTTTGAAAATGGCCAGCTCGTTGGCGGCACATTCGAGGAAAAAACAGAATACAAAAACTCGCTCCTTTTGGCAGGCGGACTGATTTATCCAGCGACCGATGTACTGGCCATCGTCGGCGAGCTCTTGTTCATCACGGATAGAGACTATGGCATGTTGAGCGGCGGCGTCGATTACCTGGTGCAGGCGAATGGTCGCGTCCGTGGCGCTATTGGTCTCGGAATCGATGACGGCGCGCCGGATGTCATGCTTATGGTCAGCTACCTCATGTCCTTCTGATAGGACTCCGTCCTGCCGATTTTCTGATCGCAGGTCTCGCATTACTACATTAAATGAAGATTGGTCACCCCGCAGCTTTGCTCGGGGTGACCTTCTTTCCCCAGGGTGAGGATGTGGCCGCAGCTGATGTTTTACGAAAAAAAAGGCGGCAACATCGTGTTATTTTGGCAAATTTTTTTAGCTTGAAAGATATATAATATAACCGCCGAGCACACCGAGAAGCGCAGAGAAAAACGAGGTGCTTTGTTTCATTGTGGTGACGGGATTGAGAGTGGAGCAAATCCTCTTCTCAAGCATTTATTGCTTTGCTTCAACTAATTTCTCTGCGAACCTCTGCGGTCCTTTGCGCCTTTGCGTTTAGCTTTTCGTAATTGTTACGTTGTTTGATTGCGGCTAAAGGCCGCGCCAAGTTGATCTTTAGCGTCATTTCCAAAGACTGACCTTTTACCACCCGCTTGCGACTCTACTTGTGTTTCACCGCAAAATTCAATAGATTGACCGCGATTCGACATCACATGGCGAAAAGAGCATGACAGATCCAAAAATTTTCTATCGCGAACTCGATGCGCTCCTGGCGACCATTCGCCTCGAGCCATCGGAGGGTGACCTGATTCCGCACGTCGTCGACATCCTCGAAAAAACCTTTGCCGCCCCACTGAACATTCGAAAAGGCCGCATCTATGAGCAGAGAGGTCAGGACTTTATTCTCACCTATCCGATCAGACCGTATGCAGAGTGGACCAAGTCCTTCAGCGACGAATCAGAGACCATACGCCTGGCCGCCCTGCATCGCAGCTATATCTACGACCAGCCGGAATTGAACCAATCGTTTTTCAACAAGCCGCAGCAGCAGCCCGCCCAGCAGGCGGCCATCTGGGTGCACTACCAGGAAGAGCACTGGATGATCGTGTTTCAGCTCGCGGCCGGCTGGGTGCGAGAGGAAGTCAGCCTCTTTCTCAACGCGGTCCGCACGTCGCTGAACTATCGCCTGTTCACCGATGTGATCGGCGGGCGGCTGGAGCAGGCAGTGAAAATTCAAAAAAGCCTGCTGCCGAAACAGTCGCCGAAAATTCCCGGCTATGATATTTACGGACACTCTGAGCCGGCAGAGCTCGTCGGCGGCGATTTCTACGATTACCATGATTACGGCGATGGCTCCTTCAGCGTCAGCATCGGCGACGCCAGCGGCCACGGCATCCCGGCGGCGCTTCTCGTTCGCGATGTGGTCATTGGTCTGCGCATGGGGCTGGCCAAGGAGCTGCGCCTCATTCATACGCTGCAAAAGCTCAACAGCGTCATCCAGCGCAGCACTTTTTCGACCAATTTTGTCTCGCTCTTTATCGGCGAAATCGAGAGCGACGGCCATCTGTTCTACGCGAACGCCGGCCATCCGGCGCCCATTCTCGTCACGCCCAAAGGCCATCATGAATTGGAGGCAACCGGCATCACCCTCGGCTTTTTACCCGAAATTAATATCTCGAGATCCCATATTCACATTCCACGCGACAGCGTCCTGGTGATGGTCACCGACGGCATCATCGAGCGACAGGCCGAGAATGAGGAGCAATACGATGCGCAGCTGAAAAAGAGGGTGATGGAGAATCGACAAAAGAGCGCTAAAAAGATTTGTGATCTCATCTTTGAGGATGCCTTCATCTTTGGCAACCGGACAAAATGGAAGGATGATGCGACAGTTGTGGTTGTGAAGAGACTCGATCACTGAAAAAAGATGACCTCCGACCCGTTTGCCTTCGGATGGTCAATTTATAATCGATTTACTCCGACTTGAGATCTATGACCGTGATCTCCGGCCGACAGAAGAATCTGATCGGCAGCAGCACCGTGCCAATGCCGCGATTGATGTAGAGTGTGGTGTGATCAAACTGGAAAAGGCCTTCAGTGTATTTTCGTCCTAATTTGATGCTGCTGAAGAGAGCTCCCCAAAACGGCAGTTGCACCTGACCGCCATGGGTATGACCGCTCAGTTGCAGATCAATTTTCGCTGAATCCGCCCAGTGCACCAGATCGGGACTATGGGCGAGCACCATCGAAAATTCCGAGTCCGGGATGGCTTGTGCGAGCCAGGGCAAAGCGCTTCCCTCATGATTATAGGTCAGCCAGCCAGCGGCGTCGCCATCCTCAAAGTCTTCGAACAGCAATGTATCGCCCGAAGCGTCGACAACGCAGAGATCATCGAATTGATGCACATCTTGTCCGCGGCTCCACAGCCCGACTGTTCCGTATTCAAACTGACGCGTCGTATCCATGGCATCCACGTGCCACACCGTCGGTTCAGCGGAACCGTCCGCCCACACGCGCGCCTGCATGCGAACGCCTTGTGCCTCCGAGTAACAATGAATTTTGAAGCGACACCACTGCCGGGAAGAAATACTCTGAGGACATTCAGTGATCCCGAGAGGACTCGCCGCCCCGTGCGGAGAGAAGAGGAAGCGCTGCGGTCGTGACATATATCGCAAACGATAAAAACGATCAAATCCCGCATCGAGCTGCGAATAAAAGGTGATGCCAATGCCGCCGCGCCCATGCAACTGGCGGCATCGGCCGCTAAAGGTGTAATCGCGCCAGGCAGTCCTTTCCCCCCGAATCATGAAATGGCTGAAGGAATTGTCAGTGGAAGCGCCGGATTCGATACAATACCCGCTTTCGTTCGGGTGGACATAAAAATCAGCGATCTCCGATTTGTCGAATCCCGGAAAATCAACTCCCAGGAGATGGATGCGTTGACCATCATGGATTATAGTTGTACGGGTATTTGTCAGCATCGTCACATTCGTTTCATGCAGGCGCTCGAGAAAAACGTCGCTCACTTCCTTGTCATCGCTGAAATCGTTGTTGCCTCGACAGGCGTAAATGCCGATGTTGGCCTGGAGTTGATCCAGGAAAGACTCGATCTGATCGATGTTTGCCGGTAATTTTTCGACGGCATTGGCGCCCTCCAATACATTGCGGTTCTTGAAAAAATCTCCGGTGATGGCTATGATGTCAGGCTTTGTGGAATTGACCATGCGGGCGACTTTTCTCTCATAGGGCGTGACGCTATCGATATGCAGATCTGAAATATGCACAATTCGCAAGCCGTCCAAAGCGGACGGCAATACTCTGAGCTCGATCTCTTCGATCTGTACATTCTCTCTTTCGATACACGTTGCATAGACAAGACACAACAATCCTGTCAGCACAGCTGCAAATAAAATCCCTGACCATTTCATATCGTTCGTCTTTGTTGATAGATAGATTTTGACTGCAATAATACACATGTGAGACAAGTTTTGCAATAGAAAAAGAAGAGTGATGGAGAAATGCCGGGAAGTAAAATCACAAGAGCATTTGAGTCACTGCGTCGCCCGAGTGTCAAGCTGTCATATCAGATCAGCAAACGGCGGCAATTCGTGATCGCAAAGCTGGAATTATAGCCCATGAGCAATTGTTTACAAAACAGTCCACCACAAAAAAAGAAAGCAACCATGGCCAACAGACAAAATCCCTTGCGCGACGGATTGCGCCTCAAACGAACACCGCAGCCCAGCACGCTCATCATTTTGGGGGCGACGGGTGATCTCACCAAACGCAAGCTTGTACCATCTCTCTATAGCCTCTACATCGACGGATTTTTGCCGCAGGATTTCAGGATCGTCGCGTTCGCACGCCGCGACAAAAATGACGACATTTTTCGCAATGACATGCGCGACGCACTGCGGGAGTATTATGGCGAGATTGACGATGCGAATAGAATGAATCGTTTCCTGTCGCTCATTCATTATCACCGGGGCGATTTCAACCAGCCCGAACCACACGTTGAATTGGCGCAGTTACTAGGCAAACTGCAAGATGAACGCGGCATCACCGGCAATCGTCTCTTTTACCTGGCGACACCGCCATCGACATATCAGGCAATCATCAATAACCTGGGCGCTGCGCAATTGAACAAAAGCCCCTCCGGCTGGACGCGCGTCATCATTGAAAAGCCGTTTGGACGCGATCTCGGCAGCGCCATTGAATTGGGCAAGGTGGTTGACAGCGTTTTGACAGAAGATCAGATCTATCGCATCGATCATTATCTGGGCAAAGAGACGGTGCAGAACATCCTCGTCTTCCGTTTTGCCAACGGTATTTTCGAGCCCATCTGGAATCGCCGCTACATCGATCATGTTCAGATCACTGTGGCGGAAACACTGGGACTGGAAGGTCGAGGCAATTTTTTTGAAGAGACCGGCATCACCCGTGATATCGTGCAGAACCATGCTTTGCAGCTCTTTTGTCTCTTTGCCATGGAGCCGCCCGCAGCGATCGATTCGAATGCCGTTCGAAACGAAAAAGTCAAAGTTCTGCAAGCTGTCAAGCAGTTTCGTGAGAGTGACGTTGACGAGCTGGTCGTGCGCGGTCAATATGCCGCCGGATCGCTCATGGGACAACAACTGCCAGGCTACAAGGAAGAAGAAGGGGTCGCGACCGACTCGGCAACAGAGACTTATTTTGCGGCGAAATTCTTCATCGATAACTGGCGCTGGGCGGACGTGCCATTTTACATTCGCGCCGGAAAACGCTTGCCAAAACGCGTGACGGAAATTGCCATCCATTTTAAAAACGCCCCGCTGCAGATGTTCAGCGAAAAAGCTCGCTCGCAGGTGGGCTCAAATGTTTTAGCCCTGCGCATCCAGCCGGACGAAGGCATCTCGTTACGTTTCGACTCCAAAGTTCCTGGCCCGTCCAGTCTCATTCGTCCCGTGACAATGGACTTTCGCTATGGCACGAGCTTTGGACAAAAGCCACCGGATGCCTATGAGCGGTTGCTCCTTGATGCGCTGCTCGGCGATGCAACCCTTTTCACGCGTTCCGACGAAAATCAGATGGCATGGAAGCTGCTGGATCCCATATTCAACCGCTGGAACCAGCTGGGCAGAATCGAATTACCGCAATATCAAATCGGCGCCTGGGGACCGACCCAGGCGGATCATCTGCTGCGCAACGATCATCGCGAATGGAGGCGTCTGTGAGCCAGGTGAGAATCGGCGAGGAAATTGCCCTCGACAAGATCGAGGCCGCCTTTCAAACCTTCTGGCGGCAAACCAGCGACGCCGACAGTGATGAGGCGGTTTTAAAGGCGGGCACATTGAACCTGATCATCCTGCTCAATGAAAAAGCGCTGTTCGACGAACTGCTCGCCGACATGCATGAAATTGTCTCAAGCCATCCGGGGCGAATCATCATCGCCTATCTCAATCCCGACAGCGACCTGGCAGAGATTAAAGCTCGCATCTCAGCCTTTTCACAAAAATCAAAAGAACAGACACAAATTTCCGCCGAACTGGTCGCTCTGGAGACCGGTCATGCCGGCTCTGCTCACTTGGCGGGAACCATTTTGCCTCTGCTCCTCGCCGACCTGCCGGTTTACTTTTGGTGCACGTCGTTGGATGCATTGATGAATCCCCAGGCGAAACTCCTGTTTCAATTCACCGATCGCCTCATTGTCACCACTTCGCCTGAATATGAGACTGCCCGGGAATTGAGCACGACGATCGATGCCATTCTGGCTCTTGACAATGAGTGCAAAATAAGCGATACGAGCTGGGCGCGCCTCACCGATTGGCGCGAGGCTGTCGCACAATTTTTCGACGCGGACCAGCGCCTGAAATATATCAGCCGCCTGGAAGAGGTTGAAATTATCTATTCGGGTGACAAGCTCTCGAACGATGCGTTCCTCATGGCCGGCTGGCTTTCTTTCAGTCTCACAGCCGTTGCGCAAAGGATTTCGCTTGAGGACGATGCAACGATTTACTTTGGGCGCCGTAGAGAGCAGCTATCGATCAAAATACGGAAAAGGATCATTGATGGTCATACTGGGCTCTATAAAATAAAACTTTATGCTGAGGAGAATGGCAAACCGGTGATACTGGCGGCCATGGCGATGCCTGACGGCTGCATTCAAACAACTGTGCAAAAAAGCGGCGGCCGACTCTCGCGAATTTGCACCATGACTCGCAAGAGTAATGCCGAAATACTCTGCGCAGAGCTCGATTTTCTCCAGCAGGATCGAATATATCTCAACACATGTCGCGTTATCTCCGAGTATCTGCATGAAAACTCTGGTCAAAACATTGGCTGACAGCGAGAGCCTTGGCATTTATGCCGCTGATCTGTTCCTGGAGCTCTCGGAAAAATATATCAAACGAAACGGCAGGTTCACGGTCGCGTTATCCGGGGGCTCGACGCCACAAGTTTTTTACCGCAAGCTGGTGAATCTCTATGCCGATGATATCCACTGGGACTATATTGATTTCTTCTGGAGTGACGAGCGCTATGTGCCGTTCGACCACCCGGACAGCAATGGCGGCGCGGCCTATACGCATCTGTTGGCGCCTTTGGAAATAACAAGAGACCATTACTTTCCGGCGCCGACATCATACAAACATCCGCCGCAAGCGGCGATGGAATACGAGGAGACCATCCGGCATTATTTCAACGTGCCGACGGGTATACCGGCGTTTGACCTCATATTCCTTGGCATGGGCGACGATGGTCACACGGCTTCGCTCTTTCCCGGCACCAAAGCGCTGCTGGAATCCCGTCGTTTGGTTGTGGCAAATTGGGTTGATAGATTAAAGTCGTGGCGGATCACCTTTACCTATCCATTGCTGAACTTTGCCAGGCAGGTTATTTTTATGGTCAGCGGCGGGGACAAGGCTGGCATTGTCAAGGAGATACACCGGGATGGTCTCAGGCATCCGGCAGCGCTCGTGCAGCCGTCGCATGGTGAGCTACATTGGCTGCTGGATGCGAGCGCCGGCCAAGGGTTGCAGCATTAATTTCTTCTGTTTTGCAGACACAATGCTTACATTGAATTCATAGCGGCTGAAGAGCCCAACAAATCATTTCTCATAGAGACAAACTGGGATGAGTATGAATGACGCGGGTCAAAAACTGACGGACATTGCGGAGCGCATTGTCGAGACATATAAAAAAGAGGGAGGCATCAACAGAATCGATGGCGTCAACTTGCCGGCAACGGCGCCGGTGGTGGAAATTCTGGATGATCTGATGGAGATCCTTTTCCCCGGTTATTTTGGCAAACGCGTTCCGGCGCGCTCCAATATACTCTTTTTTGTCCAGAGCGCTATCGACAGACTTTTTCTCCGGTTATTGGACGAATTCAAACGCGCCTGTCAATATGCCCAATCGATTGATGCGTTCGATGGCGAGATCACAAGAACAACCTGCGAAGAGAAAGCTCTTTCACTGATCGATTGCATTCCGCACATCCGTTCGCTGTTGAAAAAAGATATCACCGCCGGATTTGAAGGAGATCCGGCCAGCAAATCACTTGAAGAAATTATCTCCTGCTACCCCTATGTCTATGCGATTGCCACTCATCGCATCGCACATGAGATTTACAAAATGGAGATTCCGCTCATCCCGCGCATCATGTCCGAATGGGCGCATCGCCGCACGAGCATTGACATTCATCCCGGCGCCATCATCGGCAAGAGCTTTTTCATCGATCACGGCACCGGTGTCGTCATCGGCGAAACAGCGAAAATCGGCGACAATGTCAAAATTTACCAGGGTGTCACACTGGGTGCGCTGAGCTTTAAGAAAAATCCGGATGGCTCATTGGAAAAGAGCGGCAAACGTCATCCGACAGTGGAAAATGATGTGACGATCTATTCGGGCGCCACCATTCTGGGCGGCGAAACGGTCATCGGCGAAAAATGCATCATCGGCGCCAACACCTGGATCACCTCATCCGTGCCCGCCGGGACATTGGTGACCTATCAGGATCAACAGATATATCGAGTGGCAAAAAGAAATATCGCTGTTCATAAAAGGGGAGAAAACGGCAAAACGAAGAATTCTGACCCAGTCATTTAGTCATGGCATTCGTCCGCTGCTGAGCATGCCGGCATCCCTCTCCTCATCGCCTTTATCAAGAGTGCGGTCATAAAAATAAAAGGGGGCTGCTGGCAACCGCAGCCCCCTGTCTGAAAAAGACTGAATTCAATCACTTTATTTGAATGAGACGTGCTTTTTCTTCTTCCGCCTTTGGCAATTCCAGATGTAAAACGCCGTCCTTGAAGAGAGCTTGCACTTTGTCAACCTGCACCTTGGCCGGCAGGGTGAAGGATCGGGAAAAAGTGCCATAAACCCGCTCGACGCGATGGAAATTGGCATCTGCCTCATCATCTTCACGATTCTTTTCGCCGCTGAGCTGCAGGACGTTGTCACGAATTGATAATTTTATATCATCTTTGGTCAAGCCCGGCAACTCGGCATAAATATCAATCTTTTCCGCTGTCTCTTTTATGTCCACGCTGGGATACCACGCGGACGTTGAGGCATTCTCCTCGTTATCCTGAAAGAATGAATCAAACACACGATTCATCTCGCGTTGCAGAGAGGTCATCTCGCGCAACGGTCTCCAACGTACAACAGCCATCTTTGTATCCTCCTCTTTTAACCTTGAATGATTTTTATCTCTTGCGTCCTGGCCTCTTCCTTTTTATGCAGAGTCAGTTTCAGGACGCCATTGCGAAATAATGCATCAATCTTGTCGGCATTCACCTGAGCGGGCAGCATAAACTGACGACAAAAGGCGCCGTAGATGCGTTCAAGCCGATGATAGGCCGCTTCCTCGGCATCCTCCTGTATCTTTTCGCCACTTATCGACAAGACCCGATCGCGGATGGTGATCTTGATATCCTCCTTTTTCAAGCCCGGAAGTTCGGCGTACAGCACAATCTCTTCCGAGGTCTCTTTCACATCCACATTCGGAATCCAGCTGCCACTACATTCGAGCTCATTTTCTTCCTTGTTCATGCTGTCAAAGGCTCGATTCATTTCACGCTGCACATCATGAATCCGCCGCATAGGTCGCATTAGACTATAATACATTTTTCATCTCCTGATTTCATCTGCCAGTTCTTTATTCATTTCGTTCCCAACTTTTACAAATCATATGCCAATCTCACAAAATAGTTATAAGACTATATAATACAATTACTTACTATTTATATTTCACCAATGACAGCTGTCAGACACTTCCTGTCAAAATGGCAATAAAAAGGCCGGGCAGTCTGTCAATAATTTTGCAATTTGACACTTTTTCTGAGCTGATGAAGAGACGTCATCACTGTCCCGTGCGGGAGACGCGCTCCTCGGCGTCAATCGTGTTGTAATCCAGTTCCGAACCATGCATGCTGTGCGGAATCAGGAATATCAGCAACATCACCAGGGCAGCGCCGAGCGCCCACAGGCGCGCAGTCGGCCGGCGTCGAATCATGATGAATGCGACCACCCATGCCGCAAGGGCGATGAGCGTCTTGTTATCCGTCAAATCGGCGCCGAACGGTAGACCCGTCCAATATGCGCCGAAAGCGTATTTTTGCACAATCGGGCCAAAGATAAAGCCGCCGATGATGACAAATAGTATTGTAGTGAGCACAAATCCCGGCAAACGCGTCGCCTTGCGCAGCGATTGCAGGCCGGTGCGGGTGGAGAGCAGCATGGCCAGGAACATAAATAGGATATGCGGCAGCAAGGCCCAGGCTGGCACATCACCCTTGAATCGCGTGATGGCATTCTCTTTTTCCGGAATGTTTAAAACTGCATCGTCTTTGCGAATTTCGACATGATATTCCAGTTTTCCCGCCGGTGGTTGATGTGGAAGGGCTGCGACAAGCTCATCGCCTTGCCGTTGCATCTCGGTGCGCGTCCAGAAATCGTCGGTCTTGTAGCGGCGGAAAACGACCGCCGCGCGCACAGCCGTATCAGCGGCGACGATCACAACCGGCTGATCGCCATCGCCACCATGGCTGCGCAGCAGTTCATAGTGAACCTCGCTGTCGTCAATCTGCCTCACCCCGACGATCGGATAGGTCGGACCGGTCTGTCGCTGATAGACGGCGGAGAGCAGCGTGATGATCAGGGCTGTGATCCACAATAAAACACTCTTGCATCTCTTTTTCATGACGTCTCCATTGTTGTGCGGCAGGAAATATAATCTTCATTGAACAGAAAAACAACGAAATGTGTTAACCACTCTGCAGCAGGCGAGGAACATTGCTTTTGAAATGGCGTTAGAAACAGTGGCGATGAGAAAGAGAAAAATGTAAATGAAATAAAGACTCACATCATCCAATAAATGAGGCAGGGCTGAGGGAGAGACTCTATCATTGATTTTGATCCATTTTTTGGGGATATTGATATATGAACGGAAAAGTTTGGCGCGACCTTTGGCCGCAACTAAAAACATCTAAACCACCGAGTGCGCCGAGAATCACAGAGGAAAAGAAGCGAAATCGGGCAATATCTCTGCGAATCTCGGCGCCCTCGGCGGTTGGCTTTAAA
>JAFGJB010000255.1 GCA_016929295.1 Candidatus Zhuqueibacterota bacterium
CGGTCTTCCGGAAACAGATAATCGCGATTTTCAAATGACGCTTGCAGCTGTGGCATTTCGAGCAATCTTTGAAAAGAAAATTCGTTGGTGTCGTTTTGCTGAAAATCACAGAACTTTCTCAATCCTTCTTCGCCAAGATAAACCGAAACAGAATAGTGCTCGCCCATAGATCCCATTATGCTCAAAAAGCCGAGCTGGTCAGTTTCAGGATTCTGCAGGGCAAAGATGTCATCTTCCTCAAGCCACTGCCAGGGGCTCAAAGTTTTCAGTTCGATCATCAAATCATAGAGTTTTTTCCATTCGGCAAGAGAGGGGGCTTGTTGGGTCATTGTGTCCATCCCTTTCATTTTATAATAAACGCTCATTCTTCAGACGCCCGCACCCGCCGCCCATTCTGTTGACAGCACCTCAGTCTACTCCAGCACCTCGGCGCTGGATTATCGCGTTCGATGCCGGCCATCGCGTCGTCCACGAGCTGGCCGATGGTGCGTTGCCTGGCCTGCGTTTTCAGGTGCGCCCAGCGCGCCTCGGCCGGCACCCAGAAGATGCTGTTCGCGCGGCATTCATTCTCTTTCTGCATACTAACAAAGCCATCCGCTGTAATATAGTATTCATGATGAGTACTCGAATGATCATGGATTGGCCAGTCCTTCTTTTTCACCTAGTGGTAATGTGCGATTGGGTGGAATAGCATGTTGATGAACAACAAGTGCAAAGGATCATAGACAAAATCATTTCAAACACACCATCTTGCTCGACATAACCTGATGAACAGTCATCAATTGGCAGATATAAACTCCACAGGAGGTATGCTGTGCATCCCAGACCAATTCGTGCCGCCCGGCCGGCATGAATTTGCTCGACAAGAGCGCTTCAATCTCTCTTCCGAGGATGTCATATATTTTCACCGAGATCACTTGTGATTCTTGCAGATCGAGGATAATTTTTGTCGACAAATTGAACGGATTCGGATAATTCTCGAAAAAGGTCGTTGAACGAGGATATGATGCTGAGAGCGTTTCTTTGACCGCGGTGAGGCTTCCCGCACCATCTGTTTTTATGATATAAACGTCATCATTGCTGTCTGGCGTAAAAGATTGTGTGCTGCCAACAATGATAAAACCGCCATCCTGTGCCTCGCGAATGCATTTACCTAAATCGTGTTCGACTCCGCCAAAATGTTTCGTCCATAGAATATGAGCATTACAGTCAAATTTGACCATATAGACATCGCTCTTGCCAAATCCAGTGTCGCTTATGCTGCCAACTGCCGTATAATTTCCATCCGCACATTGTTCACAATATGACAGCGAACAGGAATGCGGCCCGCCTAATATCATTGTCCAAAGCGTATCACCCATGCTGTTTGTTCTGACAATATAGCCATGATGATCCGTGACGCCGAACGATTGAGTGATCCCACTGAGCAGATAGCCCTCATCACAGGTCTGCAGGACGTGAAAAGCTCGATCATATTGCGCACCGCCGTATGTTCGCGACCACAGTGCATTCCCCAAACTGTCCGTCTTTATTAAATAGATATCGCCATTGATATCGCCAAATGATTGCGTATCACCCGTTAAAATATAGCCTTGATCAGACGTTTGTTGTACAAAACCGCCCCAATCAGATTCGGCGCCGCCAAAAGTTTTTGTCCAGATGGCATCGCCATTTTGATTCACCTTCAGGAGATAAAAATCCATAGATCCCATTCCGTAAGACAGGGTATGTGCCTGGATGATATAGCCACCATCGGTTGTTGACTGGGAAGAATGCACATAATCAACGTCTGAACCACCAAAGGTCTTTGCCCATATCTTATCACCATTTTCTCGTATTTTGATCAGATGAATATCATAATTTCCTGGATGAATGGAATTCGAGGCGAGAGCCAAGAGATAACCTTCGTCAGAAGAAGGGGAAATCGACACACCGGAATCCCATAATTTTCCGCCATAGATATCTGTCCATAATGTATCGCCAAATCTGTCAATTCTCAACAAATAAGCATCGGTGGTGTCATTACTGGCTGACCGTGTTGTACCAATGATGAAAAAACCGTTATCAGGTGTTTCAATTACGTTGTTACCAACATCGTAAAATTTACCCCCATATGTACGTTCAAAAGTAATCTGAGCCACAACCGTACCGATGAAACTGCAATAACAAAGAAATGAAATTGCAATTTGTATTCTTCTATTCATATTATTCCCTCAATTATGATGTGATGGGATCAGTCTTGCGTCACGTCCTTGGTAAAGTGGCTCGTCAGGACGCGATCCAGTTTGCCCTGAAATATATCGTCAATTTCTGCCAGACTTTTCAGGCCGAATATGAAGGCGATGGCGATCGGATCGCTCCGGTACGCCGTGTGCCCTTCATAAAAGCCGTAGCGCATGATGTAATAGGGCGCCATCTCACTGAAATGAATGGCCGAGAGCTTTTGCTCCAACTCGATCAGTTGATCCGCGGACAGATGAGGATATCTCTGCTTGAGGAGCGCCTTTTCTTCGCTGGTCAAGACGCTGCTGATCTCCATATCAAAGCTCCCCTGAATTTCATCCTGGAAGATGGATATCTGCCATCCCTTTGTGCCATGCGCTTTCAGGGTCACCTCTCTGCCGTTGTAGTAGAAATGTCCGATGTTGTCCCAATATCTCGCCCACTTGCCCAGCTCGATCTCTTTCAGGATCACGTTCCAGACGTGGAAGAGAGGTTTGGCCGTTTGCGCGTGCGTCAGGCCCATTTTCTCGACCAACCGATTATCCGCTTTCAGAACGGAGATGATGTCCTCATCCTCGGCCATGAATCCGGCCCCGGAGAACCTGCCAGGCCGACCGATGTAGGTGATGAGGGAGACGGGGAAACCGGTGATCATCTCCTTTTCCAGTTCCTCATCGGCGTGTCGTCCCGTTCTGGCGAGCGTCGGAAAGTCGCCCGAATCAACTTCAAGCTGACGATCTTTGCCAAATACACTCTTCACCCTGTGACTATAATGCAGCGGCGCGCCATTTTCGACCGTAACCGGTATCAGGGCGTAGCGGTCATCTTTGGTGCAGGCGAGCAGAATGTCGACGCCATCCTGCGTGGTGGGCGACGGTATGTTCGGTATTTCATCGAGCGTCCCAGGATAAAGAGGATAGGTCTTTTCATTGTAGGAAATCTGCAGCGGCTCGATCGCCTGTGCCGGGAGCGGATGTGGGGTTGACACGAACAGGCAAATGAAAAGAGTTTCGAAAACGTGACCACGTAATTTCATTTTTCCCTCACTTTCAAGCAGACAGGCAATTGGCGCGGGCGATAGATCGCCAGCCTGTGGATGCATGCCAGGTGAACTCTTGCACCCGGCCGTAAAATCGGATGGCGCTGGCCGCACTCGGCAGCCTGTCGGGATTTGTCAGGTTTTGCCGCCACAGAGCTTTCGCCGTTGACAAAATCGAGCTCGTGCAGGCATTTTAAAAGTGAACTATCGTTCCAATGGCGGCATAGTTGATCAGAGAAAAATTATACACCTCGTCATTATCCGCACCGCCCTCGAGGATCCGATAGCCGGCTTTGACCTCTATTTTCTCGGACGCTGTGAAAATGAGGCCGGCGAAGACATCTTCAGCGCGACCCTGAGGCGCGGCGAGGGCGTCGCCGTCCAGCAAAAAGGCGTACTTTTCAGCGAACCGATACAAAAGTCGAAAGTGAACGATTGGTACAAAGCCGACATTAGTTTTTTCGGCTGCGAGGCCATCGCCTTTGACGGCGATCTTGGCGTCGCGAATTTTCGCCGTAAAGCCCACTCCTAGTTCGATCTTTTCTTGTCTGAGAAAATCGTAGCGATAGACCAGCCGATAGGAATTGAACTGGTATGTCGCTTCCAGGGGTGTGTGCGCCGGGAAGGTTTCGCCTTCAAATAAAAGATCGCGATCCAGTTGTCCGGCCGACTGAATCGACAGCGGCGCATAAAGAGCGCCCAGATGATGGCGGTCGTTGAAATGATAAAAGAGTCTGATTCGGTAGAAAACTCCCGGATCGGCTTCAAGCTCCTCGGAAAGAGAGAACAGCGTCCCGCCGGCCCCGGGAATTCTCACGTCGTTGTAACCGCTAAACACGGCGCCCGTTTCGATGTCCAGATCGACTTGCGCGAGCGCTTGCGAAGCGACCAGAATGACCATGCTCGAAAAAACAAGGGGAATGGCAATCATTTTTCTCATTTTACACTCCTTAGCCAAATCATGTTTCTGCAATGCTTATAAAGTTGTCTTTATATTTGAAATCAAGTGTCGTGTCAACCTCTGCCAGGCCCTCTTTTAGCAAATGGGCATTTATAAACGTTTTGTTTTTTAAATACAAATAGCAGAGCATTATATTTTGTTCGTCGTATTTTTCGTTGTCAAATTTTATAAAGACTTTCTGACCCTTTATCTTTTCGCTCAGAAAATCCATCGCTTCACCGTTGACAATTTTTTTCTCTTTGACGCCAAGCAATCGAACGACCAGATCGTTATTTAGTTTGAACAGCACCGGGCTAAGAATTTCTTTTACAGTGTAATAGTCCTGCCGTTCTGCACTATTTTGATCAATTCGAGAACCAAACTGCAATTTCTTTGGATCTATTTTTTTATCAAGCTTGTGCGGATCTGTAAAAATATATGGCAATTTGGCAATTTCTTCATTGAGGTCTGTTTTTACACTATCTCGCAAAAATATATATTCTGTTCCGTCAAGATCGGATTGACTTGTATTTAATTTTTGTTTTATTATGGCTACAAATTCACTATTAATCTCATAACCTGCCGAGTTTCTGTTTAGATTTCGTGCTGCGAGGGAAGTCGTTCCACTGCCAAGAAACGGATCCAGTACCGTATCTCCCACAAAAGCAAACATTCTAATTAATCTTGCCGGCAATTCTTCCGGGAACATGGCAAGATGACCATTTTGTTTCACGCCGGCAAAATTCCAGTGTCCGGAAAAATAAGCATTCCATTCATTTTTGCTCATTGCGGACAATTTTTTCTGCTCAGTCGTCGGTTGAGGTGAATCACCCGACTTTTTAAAGATTAAAATGAATTCGTAATCAAGCTTTAAAATACCATTCCTTGGATAGGGAAAACTCCCCATGATCGTCGCCCCACCCGTTGTATTCGTCGTTGTCACTTTCTGCCAAATGATTGCTCCCATATAGTCAAATCCAATGATCTCGCAAAATTTTATAATTTCCGTCCTGATGGGAATGACTTTATAGCGTCCGTAGTAAACAGAACGTGCAAATTGATCTCCAATATTTATGCAAAGACGACAACCAGGATATAACACCCTGTGACACTCTTTCCACACGAGATTGAGATTGTTAATATAGCTTTCATAGCTCTCATTAAAGCCGATCTGTTCATCAGTTCCATAATCTTTGAGCTGCCAATAGGGTGGAGAAGTGATGACAAGGTGAACAGATTTGTCAGATAAAAGATTCATCTGTCTGCTGTCGCCATTTACTATTTTATGAAACGTTTTCAACTCATGTTACTCCCGTTTTTGGTTTTAATTTTATTCGCCCAATTTTTGGCCAACGACTATCAAGCTCTACTATAGAGAACAATCTATTTTTGTCACAAATTGCCTTGCCGAATTTGAATTCGTGGCGAAGCTGTTTGATCTCGACATTTGCCCCCGGTTTTGTCGTCACGACAATCTCGCCCATACGATGCTCCTCTATCCGGGCATTGATGGCCGACGGTTGCACTTTGGCCACTACATCATCTTGAGAAAAGCAAGCGGCAGAAATGATAAAAAGAGCGACATAGGATGACGACAAGATCAAGCTGGTTTTCATGATGCTACTTCCTTCTCTATTCATCAAAGTTATTAATTATATTTTGGCAATTTTCCAACGTTTTTCTCTGATCGCTTTTAATCGCGTAATAGAAATAATCAACTTGCTTTTTTAAAGATAAATATTTTCTCGATACCACTATCATCATCTACGCATTCGATTTTGCCAGCCCGGTGAAACGATAAAAAACCAACCTGCTTATTAAAACAGCATTGCTGGAAAGCAAAGGGTGTATCAGTTATCAGATTATCCAGGAATTTCTAAACGTAGCTACGGTAAAGTTCGCCAAACCGCTTACTGTCCTCGATTGCCAGCGTTATCTGGACGCTGTGCTTCATCCGCTCTGTCACATATTTACCAGCATTGACCTCTACCATAAAGCGCTGGATTTGATGCAAAGATGGCAATATTCTTTTTACGACTCTTTGATTCTCGCTGCTGCACTCAGGCTGAGTGTAAAATTTTTTATTCAGAAGATCTGCGCCATGAACAATCGATCCAATCTCTTACTATTTTAAATCCTTCCCTATAGGGTGCTGACATCATGCTCCGCTGTTGAAAACATATCAGAGGCAGCGGGAACTGACTGTAAAGCGACCGCCAGATTTCATGAAAGAATCGACTTTTCATCGAGCAGGATGTCTGTTTTTTTGCCGTCTAGTGGTCTTGACTTCGCTTATCACCTCTCTATACTCGCGCTGAATTTTATCCGCTATATTTGCAAGGCAGAAATCAGCATTGACTCTTTCCCTTAAACTCTGACTGTCGGCGATAATCCTTTGGTAATTTCGATATATTTCCATTATTGATTCAATGAGCAAGTCAGCGCTCGGCTTTTGCGCCGCGACATCAACAAAGTTATTGCGGCTCAGAATTTCATAATTTTCGCTTGAAATTCGCGGACCACATCTATGGGCGTTCACCGCCAAAACTGGGATCCCCGCACTCAATGCTTCAAGCGCTACGCGACCAACGCCTATCACCAAGAATCCATTTGTCAGGAATCGCTCCCTAAAGCCGTCAAGCAAAACAGTACCTGCGCCCAATAAATTATTGGCTCTTTGGGCCCAGTTCTCAATTTGTCTGAACCAATCACCATCGCCCACCATCCTGAGTGTTAAATTCGGAATCCTGAGTTTGAGTTGCGGCATGACCTCATTTATCAATAACATTAATAAATTGGCGTGCGACCTATCCATTCTGCTACAATAAACCAGCGGCCCGCTTTCTCCTGACGCCTGATAGTCGCTCGGAGTGACTCCATTCGGTATGTATCTGCATTTTGGCCGCAATGTTGCAAACCATTGCGATCGCTCCATCGTATGCCGGCTGACATAGATAATCCTTGCCGGCGTTTTTCTGGTGAACGCTGAAAGCTCCAGGGCTGTAGTGGAGTGAATTGTCACTATCACCGGAATACCCGACAATTTACCAAGCAAAGAGCCCGCACGAATAGCAGAAGGCTGATGAGCATGAATGAGTTCGACTTTATGTTTCGTTAGCTGAACATACAAATACAACAGGCTGAAAGGCAACAGCCATTTTGAAAAATTAACAGCGCGAAACCTGACGTGCGGTGAAAGCAATCTTTGCTGCCGTCCCTTTTTGGAAAAAACATAAACCTCGTTGCCATTTTCAGCAAGAATATTGGCGAGTTCGCGAGTGCTGTTTTCCGCTCCGCCAAAGTCAAATCTTGTAATAAAAATTGCTACATTCATGATATTCGTTAGGGCGCCAATACCTCATGACTAGAATTTAAATTTTGCTCCAATAGCAGGATAAACCAATATACCCTCAGAATAGGAATAAACATTATAATAGAGCGTTATTTGTGAACCAACGGCAAAAGCTTTGTTCAAATTAAACCAAATCTGAGGCTGACCCCAGAGAACAATTTTTTTCCCATTCACATTTCTAGTCCACGGCTCACCGATATCCTTATTTTGCGTAAATAATACAAGATTCCCTGAGCATGACAAGTTGTCCTGCAAAAACATCTTTGTCCAATAAAGCGAAAGCTGAATATCGTGGCTAGGTTTAGCAAATGAATTGTGCAGAGATTTTCGTCCTCTTGTCAACATAACAAGATTGCAATGACTTTATTTTTAATCCCTGGTCTGCTGGCCAAAAATACGTTGAATTCCGCAGCCGACCATAACTATTCCGTAAGGCCGCGCCAGTGGATCAAAGTTGAAAATAATTTCTGGATTGAATTTCCAGCGCTTGCCCCAGGATGCGCCGAGCATGATCCTCGGCCCTGATGATCGGCTGGTGGTAACCCACGTTTCATAAGGCGGAAACATTGAGTAATATGTTTCTCGTTTAATCCGATAATTCCAGCCAATCCCCCCATAGATGCGATCACTGCCAAGCAGAACGGTAGGATACAAGCCATACGTTCGCGGCTCATTCTCAGCCATAAATGAATCGCTATGATAAAGAAACCCCAAATCAGCCGAAATCAATAGCGGCTGTTCGACAAAACAGTATTTGATATCGGGAAAGATGCCGTAAGCATAATTTGGAAAACCGCCAATTTTGATCCCGACATCGATATTTTTTAGCACACCTGACCGCAGACACAGGGAAACATCGCCCTCAGTCACTGGCAAAGACAATCCTGCGCCGACCGACTTTTCTTGTGGTCTGAGCACACGGGGAGACTGGTAACTGGAAGGCACGCAATTCATCTCGACGATGAGCGAGATGAATAGGAGGATGGCGAACAGGTAATGAGCAAGGATTTTCATGTGAATTCGCATACTTGTTTCGTCTTTATAGCTCACATGAGGCATGCTGATATAGCCACGAGTTACGTAAGCCAAGTCTTGGAATGCAAATCGCAACAGTGGAAAATCGACCAGTCAGCGACCTCAGGTATAGTTGATCATATGCGCAACAAACATGCCCATCTCGATGCTGCGCCTCGCCATGGCGGCGGCATCTTTTCCTGCACGGCGGGCGACCGATCGCCCCTTTATGCCGTTGTCCTCAAAGGCACGAAAACCAACGTCAGCAATGTAAATTCGCTTTTAGCTTGCCCTGTGCCAAACCTCGTCCTGCCGGCGCAACCGCTGTGGCGCCGAACCATCCTGCTGTCTTGATAAAATCTCGTCTTTTCACGCCTCCCACTTTGCGTCACAGCTCAACCCAGGCCGATGCCATCGATCAGGACGCCGCAAAACGGGCATTTACTATCTCTGATTTTATTGTACTCGATGTGATAGCCATAGCGCGAGATGAGTTTTGTCGCACAGCTATAGCAATAGGTGCTCTCCCCTGCATCGCCCGGCACATTGCCGCTATATACGTAACGCAATCCCGCCCGCAGACCGATGTCGCGCGCGCGCTGAATGACATCTAGCGAGGTGGGATGCTGATCCCGGTATTGATAGTTCGGATAAAATCGGCTGATGTGCCACGGCGTGTCGACGCCGAGATCATTGGCAATGAATGCGGCGATATCGGCCAGCGTCGCGTCATTGTCCACATAGCCGGGCACCACCAGCGTCGTCACCTCGATGAAAATGCCGAGCTTTTTCATCAGCTTTAAAGTATTGAGCACGCTCTGCAGACTGCCGCCGCAGACATTTTTATAAAATTCCTCATCCCAGCCCTTCAGGTCAATATTGGCGGCCGCCAGCAGCGGGGCGATCTTTTCCAGTGGCTTGGGATTGATGAAGCCATTCGTGACAAAGACCGTCAGGATATCTCTCTCCGCCGCCAGCCGGGCGATGTCATAGGCGTACTCGAAATAGATGGTCGGTTCGGTATAGGTGCAGGCGATGGTCTTGCACTGATATTTTACCGCCAACTCGACGATTTGAGCGGCGGGCAGTTTTTGTCCCTCTATCCGGCCGCTGCGCGGCATTTGCGATATCTCGTGATTCTGACAAAAGCGGCAGGTGAAGTTGCAGCCGACGGTGGCAACCGAAAAGGAATGCGAGCCAGGGTGGACATGAAAGAGCGGTTTCTTTTCAATGGGATCGACATGCGTCGAAATGGCGCGCTCGTAGACGTGCGTATACAACGTGCCTCCCACATTTTGTCGCACCGCGCAGATGCCAAATTCATTTTCGGCAATACGGCAGTTATGCGGACAGAGCGTACACTGGACGCCATTATTTTCAAGACGGATGTAAAAATCAGCCGGTCGCATGCCTGAAGGATAAGAAATTTTTCCGGAAAGCTCAAGGAAAAAGATATGCCCTGTAAAGCAAAAAAATGGCGTCGACGGATATTCGACGCCACGTCATTTGATCAGAGTGCGAGGCCGCTCATTATTGCGGCATGTTGATGACGAACTGAACAGCCGAGCCCACGATGAGATAGTCGGAATCGTATAATTTTACTTTCTGGCCGTTGGTGCCGTTCATTTTTATTTTCCTCACCAGGGTCAGCAATTTGGGATCGTCGCTGTAATTGCGGAAAATTGACAGATCCTCATTGTTCAGCTCGATCTCGTATTTTTGTTTCCAGCTTTTCTCGATACGACCTTGCACATTGATCCGTGCGGATTCAACATCAACCGGAGACAATAAAATTATTGATTCGGTCGATTGCGACACATCCTGCTGAAGCTGAAATTCAATGGCGCCGCTGACGGGCAGATGATTTTCAATATCGGTCATCAGTTGAAATGACTGCAGCTGATTCACATCTTTGGCGGCGAGCTGGATGACATTTTGCCGCAGCGGCGGACCGTCATAAATCGCTGGATTAATTTGAAAGTAGGTCGTGTCCGGCTTGAATTCAGTATCTTTCCACGCCAGATACGCCGGCGTCTCGAGGATGTAATGGGCGCGCAAATAGTTATTCGGCGTTATGGATCCTTCCTCCAAGCCGCGTCCGACAAAGGTGGTGCCGGAAAACTGCACCCTCTGCGGCGGCAAGTTCACCAGGGCCAAAACATCCGGATTTTTCGCCGAATCAAATGTCAATCGGGTGGCCTCCTCGTGCCCCAGCTCGCCGGGCGCCAGATCGCCGATGATCGGAAGTGATGCCGTTCCGTTGTCGGCGGCGAAGCCGGCTAAAGTGCCTTCGAAGTGGATTGGCATTTCTATTGTGCTGTAAAAATCAAAGCTCAGAAGAGCATCATTCATGTTCAGGCCCCGGAATGGCTCCAGATTCTTCGGCAATACCACGGGCTGGGTGATCGGGTTGATGCCAACGCAATAATCTTTCAAACGACCGGTGAATTCGTCAATGACGGCGCCACGCATGCCAAAAGCAAACCCGATTGTCTCGTTGCCGGCGAGAGTGACAATTTGCTCGTTCTCTTTAACACCCTTTGCCTGGATAACCAGGTGAATGCATTGTGGCGTCACGAGCTGACCTTGGTAGGCGATCTTGTAGCTCACAAGGGGGAGTTCTTTGTGAATCGTGTCGTGTTTTTTCACAACCGTTTGGCACCGCAAAGGTTCTTTGCTCATTCTATCGATAAATTGAGAGGATTGGATATCTACTTGCAGATCCATCGACAGATGGTTCTCAATATCAAACGTTATTTTTCCGCTTTTGAATGTCGCCTCACGAATGCACACGGCTTCACCAATAGCCACGGAATCGCCTTGTTCAACCTCAAAACCGTCACTCTTCGTCGTGATGCTTGTCAACCTGAAATTGACCAGGTCAACGCTCAGCTCCAGTGAATCATCGCTCTTCACGGTGACGGCGCCATTGGAGCCAGGGGAAGAGCCGGCGATTTGCCAATGGCAGAATGTCGTCAACTGCTTGCCGCTGACGTCGAGATCAATGATTTCTGTCGCACCGCTTTTGATGGTGAGGGGCGCCGAATGACTGAGGACGAGTTGGTTAGACAGCAGGTTGACGAGCTTTATTTCTGTCAGCAGGAAATCAATCGGCAGCTTGTTTGTAAAAGTGAGCCGAACTAGGCCGGTGGCGATGTCAATGGACAGAACATTTTGCTCGGATAAGACCTTGCCAATGGCATTTTTAAATGTGAATGGAGCGACCACCTTGGGTTGGCCGCTATAGGAAGCCGCATCGGGAATGAGCGAGGCGGGAGAAAAAACGATATCTTGCATTTCGAGGTGGGCGTTGACCATATCCGCGATGACAATATTGGATATCTCCTCAACATCATCAACAACAAAATTTTGTCCGACCCATGTCGTATCCAAATCCCCTTCCGCTTTCAGTCCCAGCAGCCCATCATTATACTCGAAAATATTCTCATAATCCTTGATGAGATCTGTCATGTAAATTTTTTTTTCAGAAACGGGAAAATTTAATTTCGCTTCCCAAGACGGAGCTTCAGGTTCACTGAGAGAGCAGTTCAGAAGAGTGATTAGACCCCCAACCAGAAACAAAACCCCACAACACCGCATACCCATCGTCTTCCCTTCCATAATTTTTTAAGATTTATGCCAGACAAAGGTGCAGGTAGATCCAAAATAATGAATTCAACTCAAACGCGCAAGAATAAAATTGTAAAATCTTGATAAACTGGAGAATTTTTTTCACTTTTTTTCGGCGGGTGCAGCAAAGTTATTCTTTCGCCCACCAGCGCGCCCATAAAAGGCGAACGCCCCAAAAAAAAGAACGCAGAGAATCGCTGCAGAGGAAAAGCAATCGTCTGCTTTTCTGCAAGGCGACCTCTGCGTTCCCGGTCGGATGATCTCTTGCGGGTGAGATCAGTTACGGTTGACGCAATTCAAATCCTCAAAGGCGGTCTTGAGGCGTTCGACCATGGAGACTTGACCTTCGCGCAGCCATTTGCGCGGATCATAGTATTTCTTATTCGGCTTGTCCTCGCCATCAGGATTGCCGATCTGGCCCTGCAGATAGCCTTCGTTCGCCTTATAGTACTCCATGACGCCCTTCCACGTCGCCCATTGCGTGTCGGTGTCGATGTTCATCTTGACGACGCCATAGGAAATCGCTTCGCGAATCTCCTGCTGCGTCGAA
The DNA here is from genome assembly GCA_016929295.1 of Candidatus Zhuqueibacterota bacterium. Taxonomy (GTDB): domain Bacteria; phylum Zhuqueibacterota; class Zhuqueibacteria; order Residuimicrobiales; family Krinioviventaceae; genus Kriniovivens. The sequence continues at coordinate 12,749 of JAFGJB010000255.1, forward strand.
CCGGAGCCGCCGTGGAAGACAAAATCGACCGGCAATGGCCCGGTGCCGAATTTCTTCTGGATGTACTTTTGCGACGCGTCCAGAATGGATGGCCGCAGGACGACATTGCCCGGTTTGTACACGCCATGCACATTGCCAAACGCGGCCGCTATGGTAAAGCTGTCGCTGATTTTTTTCAAAGCTTCGTATACCTTCGCCACCTCTTCAGGTTGCGTGTACAGCAGTTTGTTGTCGACACCAGACTTGTCGACGCCGTCCTCTTCACCACCGGTGACGCCGAGCTCCATCTCCAGGGTCATGCCGATTTTTGTCATCCGTTCGAGATAGAGTTGACAGGTGGCGATATTTTGGTCCAGCGGCTCTTCGGACAAATCGAGCATGTGAGACGAGTAGAGGGGCACGCCATATTTTTTGAAATGTCTTTCGCCCTCCTCCAGCAAGCCATCGATCCAGGGCAACAGCTTGCGAGCAGCATGATCGGTGTGCAGAATGACCGGCACTCCGTAAGCTTTCGCAAGAAGATGGACATGTTGCGCGCCGGCGATGCCGCCCAGCACAGCCGCCCGCTGGCCATCCAGTTTCAAGCCTTTGCCGGCGTTAAATGCAGCGCCGCCGTTTGAATATTGAATGATCACCGGTGAGTTGACCGCAGCGGCCGCTTCCATCACCGCATTCACAGAATCACTGCCCACGACATTGACCGCCGGAAGAGCAAAATTTTCTTCCTGGGCAATCTTGAAAATTTTCTGAACATCTGCGCCGGTGATGACACCGGCTTTCACGACATCGAGCACTTTCATTATTTGAATCTCCTTATATTAATATTTAAATAGCATGCGATCATAGCGGTGCAAAGAAACGCATGAGCAGCAGAGCGGGAAGAGTCAGAATGAGCAGCACTACGCCAATGGTGCCCACGCTTTTCCAGATGGAAAAACCATTCACCTCAGCAACCGTGTTGAAAAGAATGAAAATCGTCAAGAGGGCGATGAAAAAATCGACCGTATCGAACAGCCCGTGCAGACTGCGCAAAAAGGAATGCGCTTCAATGAACGGCCGTTCGCTCTTGAAAATTTCCTGGCGAAACAGAATATATTTTACCCCCCATAACGGCAACAGATAAACAAGCGGCGCCCACGACCAGGCAACCGCGCGGCGCATGTCGCGTTGAGTCGCTGCACCACCGAACAATTTTGCTGAAATCCCCAGTAGCCAGCTCCAAATATAGACGTTGATGAAGCCGCTGAGCGGCCCGGCGATCAGACAGAGGGCGAGAACCTGATTGAACGACATCATGTCCCCCAGGCCAAAATTTGCGGCATAATTCAAGGCATTGGCCAATCCGCCGAATACGATCAGCAGTACCAGACTCCTGTTGGGATCAGTCTCAATGATGTGCCGGATCGTAGCACGCGAGTCGAGCCAGATCGACTTCCACGGATTGAATGTTGTCGATTCATCTTGCAAAGAAATCTCGAACCATCCTCTCATATGTATAAAACATTGGCTTTAATTCAGCTTCCTCCAGACCATAAAACAGACTATCCAGCATCGATTCAGCATACCATTTTTGCTCGGCATAGCCACGGCTCAACCTCTTCCAGGCATCCTCGCCACATTGCTCAAAATTTATTTGCAGAGAACTCAAATTATGCAATTTGTCAGCACAAGACAAATACTTTGCCTCCACTCGGGCAAATTTAATCGTCTCGATCATATATTTCTTACGATGCTCCCAGGGCAGACTTTTATCCGGTTCAGTCACAATACCTACCAATTCGGCTACGGCCGCGCCAAACTCCGTTTGTATCTCCGCGAGCGTCACTACGGTGTCTTCGACCGTGTCGTGCAAAAGGCCGGCGATGACAATATCAGGATGGCATCCCTGGATGTAGAGGATGAAAGCCACTGCATAGGGATGCGAGATATACGGAACGCCGTCACCCTTGCGCTTTTGACCTTCATGGGCCTTGGCGGCAAATTCGATCGCCTTTTGATATTGCCGACTGAGCATAAATCGGTGTCAACTCCTGAATATCCTGAAATGAAAATTAACTAAAAGGTCGTTAAAAAACAACTCAAAAGAACAACTCCCAAAAAGCAAAATATGCTTGTTTTACAGAAAATTCTTTCGTTCTTTTATCTTCATGTTTCCGAGAATATAAGGATGTGCCATGACACCTGAATCGATGCGCCGTGATCCCTCCCCTCTCTATCGCTGGATAGTACTGCTCTTCATCAGTCTCGCCATGTTTGGCAACTATTATATTTATGACAGCATCGCGCCCATTGCCGACATCCTGCAGGACGAGCTCGGCTATTCCGACAAGCAGATCGGTGCGCTCTATTCTGGCTACAGCATCGCCGCCATCTTTTTTTTACTCATCGGCGGCATCGCCATCGATCGAATAGGCACAAAAAAAACGACATTGCTGTTCGGAACATTATGCACGCTGGCAGCGGTCATCACCATGCTCTCCCCCCATTTCAAGGTGATGCTGTTGGGACGAGTGTTGCTCGGTCTGGGATCCGAGACGCTCATTGTGGCCATCACCACGGCCCTGGCAAAGTGGTTCAAAGGCAAGGAGCTGAGTTTTGCCTTTGGCCTCAATCTGACAATCGCCCGACTTGGCTCGGTGGCTGCGGACAGATCTCCCGGCTGGGGCAAAGCCTTCTACACCGGATGGCAGGATCCGCTCAAACTGGCCGCTTTCATATCGGCCTTTTGCATCATCGGCGGCATCGTCTATTTCATCCTCGAATCCTATTCCGAAAAGCATCATGTGATCGGCAAGGCCAATGAACCCGATAAACTGACTTTTAGCGACATCTTAAAATTTAAAACATCATTCTGGTTCATCGTGGCGTTATGCGTCACCTTTTACTCGGCGGTTTTCCCGTTCCGCAGTTTTGCCATCAAGTTTTTCATGCACGCCCATGCGCTGTCGCGCGAGACAGCCGGCGCACTCAACAGCATCCTGCCGACGACCGCCCTGATCGTGACGCCTCTCTTTGGACTTTTAGTCGACAAAACAGGCAAGCGAGCGCAGTTCATGATGCTGGGCTCCCTTCTCCTCATACCGGTCTTTCTCATCATGGCCTATACCGATATTTCTCTCTACATTCCGATCGCCATCATGGGCGTATCATTTTCGCTCATTCCGGCGGTGATGTGGCCGTCGGTCGCCTACATCGTCGAGGCGCACCGTCTGGGCACCGCTTATGCGCTGATGACGCTCATCCAGCAAATCGGGCTGGCTGCTTTTAACTGGATGATCGGTTTTGCCAACGACTATGCCAATGCCAGCGCCGCCAATCCGGGCGGCTACCGCCCGGGCATGTGGATTTTCTCCATCCTCGGATTCTTTGGCTTGTTCTTTGCTTTTCTTCTGCAACGAGCCGATCGTAAGGGCGGCGCACACCTGGGCGCGGCCGGAAAATAGGCAACTTTTATACACCATGCGCGTAGAATGGTGATATGGCGAAAACAATGGCAAAATCACGGAGTGGTTTATGAAAAAACTGGTTTCGATAGTGCACGTGCTGTTCATACTTGGCGTCACAGGCCCACGTGAGGGTCATTCTCAGAGTATCGAAACCGAACTGGATGCACGAGTGATGGATTTCTTGCAGTCGCAGCGGCAGAACTGGCGCGACTGGAACGTGTCCTATGATGACGGCCGCCTTCTTTACGATATCATCATTAAAAACGGCTATACCAGAGCGCTGGAGATCGGCACGTCCACCGGTCATTCAAGCATCTGGATCGCCTGGGCGTTGAGCAAAACGGGCGGACGATTGATCACGCTCGAAATCAATGCCGATCGCCACGCCAGAGCAGTCGAAAATTTCCGCCTGGCGGGTCTGTCGGACTATATTGACGCCCAGCTCGGCGACGCCCATCAGATTGTCAAAAGACTGCCGGGTCCGTTTGACTTTGTCTTTTCCGATGCGGACAAGGCATGGTACAAGCAGTACTTTATCGATTTGTACCCCAAGCTGCAGCCGGGCGGCTGTTTCACGGCGCACAACGTGCGCAACGCCTATGGCGGCATCAAAGACTTTCTGGACTATATCCGGGAGCAATCTGACATGCAGACGACGATCGACAAGACCAGTCGCTCCGGAATTTCCATCAGCTATAAAAAACAGTGACGCGAACGCACTCCTTGTCCGCGTCACTCAATTCGCCCTCGCTTCTTCAGACAACGAGAGAGGCGTCGGAGTTTTTTTCGACAGACTAAAAAACCTGCGCGATCTCTTTCACTCCCACACCCAATACCGCTCTGGCAATGCCGTCCAGCGCCTCCGCGTCACCCTGCACATGCAAAGTGGTGTGAAGGTGCGTGAGAGACTCGCCGGGCGCCAGCGCTGCGGCGGGCGATGAGGTCTCCAGCTCATAGAATGGTCCCATGGGTGCAGCGCCGGTAGCCGGTCCGTCATTGTAGCTGTTCACGACATCGCCGGCAAAAGGCGCTTCCTGGATCTCCCACATGGAATTGACATAGTCGACGGCGTCATCCGGCTTGTTATAATGCACCAGCGTCAGCACGCCGTTCGCCGCATCGTAGCTGCCGAGGACGGATGTCGCTCGCTGCGGCGAGAGGCCGATTTTGCTGCGACAGGCGCCGTCGCCGCGGAAAAAAATGACATCGTCGCGGACGACGAGGCGATCCGGCGGCACCGTGCCGAAATAGGCGTCGTTCACGATGGGGCCAAGATCGTCCTCGGCGCCGACCATGAAGGGTATCACGATCGTCGTCGCCGGCGACGGATTGTACATGCCGAGAATCCAGATCGACAAGAGGCCGGTCGCCTTTTCCCATGGTGTCGCACCGATATTGGTGATGGTATTCTCCGATTGAAAAGCCACCAGGCGGACATCCCGCAAGTCGCGGCCAAAGATCGCACAAGCTTTCTCCTGTGACAGCAGGCGCACAATGCGGTTCAAATCAAGATCAAATTTTTTTCCCGAATAGTTCTCCAACTGCATTGTTTTACGAAAGCGCACCTCATGATTCGCCTGCTCGGCAATGTCATAACCGCCCTCATTGATCGGCGGCGGCGTCCACCAGTGTTCGAGGTCAAAAGGATCTCCCTTTTTGAAAAAGATGGAGAACTGGCCGCCCTCCGGACCGAGCCAGAAACGATCCTCGCCGCCGAAAGCGTTCATGTGCCGGTTGTTGTCGCCGGACGCGATGAGCTCGCGATTGATCCAGCCAAAGCTCAAACCGTCGGCGCCGTCGGCGGTGCTGGTCATGACCCGGCCCTGCAGTCCCGGCACAACCGCGATCTGCGCGCGGGCGTTTTCTGTCAGCACGAGCACATCCGTATACTTGCGCAGAAAAGCCACATCGTCTTTGAACATGGCACCATGCCCCTTTTCATTTTCAGCACACGCGCAGAGCAGGAGAAAAAAGCAGAGAAGGAACATTTGTTTTTTCATTTCTGTTTCCATTCTTCACATAAAACTGGCGCGTTCCTCTTTTATTGAACGGTCATTTGAGCAACAGCGTCTTGCCAAAATGATGGCCGGCTGGGGAACTCATGCGGTATATATACAAACCGGAGCTCACATCAGCATGCCATTTTTTCGTGTAGTAACCCGCCGCATGATAGTCATCGACCAGCGTTGTGATGAGCCTGCCGTTCATGTTATAGATTTCAATTTTCACCGGGCCGGACTCTGTTATGCTGTATGAAAATGTCGTCGTCCGGTTGAAGGGATTGGGAAAGTTGGTCAACAGGCTGAACGTCGGCGGATTTTCCCGCTCGACTGCTGTGGCGTCCGTGTAGATCCAGATATCATCCAGAGCGAACAGATCGCCATCGCGGCCATTGTATTCCCAGCAGAGATGCACATTTTGTCTGCCGGCATAAGGCCCGAGATCCACGGCGCATTCGCGCCACTCCCATCCCTCAGTGCCGTCATTGCCATCGACCTTTTGTTGCCAAATGACCACATCCGGATCAGCGGAGCCGGATCTGGTGATGTAGACCTTGACCTCGTAGTTGGTCGTCCAGTAGGAATTATAGCCGGCCCAAAAGGTTAAAGTGGGCATCGAGCCGGCGATATCGAATGCCGGCGACAGCAGCCTTTCGATCTGGTTGTTATTTTCGTCATAGCCGCAAATCGCAGAATAGGCATTTTCCGGATTGATTTCAGAAAAGTTGTGGTCCTCTACATTGCCGGCTCGCCAGCCAACCGCAGCAGCGCCGGCCAGATGGTTCACCGTCCAGCCGGCGGGCGGAAAATCATCGCCGTCAAAAGACTCATCCATGGTAAAGTCATCGCCTCCCGGCCGAGTTCCGATGGCATACCATACGGGATAGCCGACCGGTTGCACCCAGGCCTGGATAGTGGAAGCGTTGGCGTTGAGCAGATCAGCCTGCATGGCCGCCTGCGACAGATAGGTCACTCCTTCGTCCGATATATCCTGGAAGACAATTCTCTGGTCATTTGGAGAAAAAGAGGGATGACCAAAGGCGTTCTGGTTTTCCCGGATGAAGCCCAGCTCGCCGCTGAAGAGATCGTACGTATGGATGTAGTAATTGGGATAGTCCGAACTCTCCGAATATTCGGCGACATCGAAAGCGATGACGTTATCGCGTGTGCTGGAAAAGGACGGATTGCCGACTGCCAACTCGGCGCTCGGTTGAAACAGCGGCACGACCGCATCGCTCGTCGCGCCGGTCAAATAGATGCCCCAGGTGTCGCTCGATTCCCCGTACTGATCCTGCACAGTGAAGAGACAATCATAGATGAGCCAGCCGCCCTCGATCGACCAATCGAGAATATCGGCGTATTCCGGTATGATCTCCGCGCCTTCACTTGTCGTCGGCACATATAAATTTCGTAATTCTGACTCCTCTGTATTCATATCAATCAGACCAATGACGGACGGCATGACCTCCGGATCAGGCGTGATGGCGACATAGTCCGCCTTGGGCGAAATCGCAATGTTATACCATTGGCCGTC
>JAFGJB010000256.1 GCA_016929295.1 Candidatus Zhuqueibacterota bacterium
ACCTCGATCAGCTCATCGATCTTGCCGCACTTGGTCTGATTGTAGCGCCCCAGCTCCTCCTCGATCAGGCCAAAGCCGTTGACCATGCCGCCGTAGGTGATGTTCCAGATGGCAAAGGTGTTGCCGCCGTATTTTACCAGGGTATCAAAGGTGTTGACGGAATTGCGCCACGGCGTGTACATGCCGACACCGTAAAAGCTGGTGCCATCGTCGTACTGCATATAGCGAGGATTCTCTTCGGACCGCTTTATCCAGCCGTGGTGAGCGGAGGCGACAGCGGTGAAGGTCTGCAGATCGCTCTCGTCGCTGCTGGTCGCATCGGTCGCTTTGATGATATAGCTCCATTGACCGATCTCATTTGGGGCGAAGCGAATCTTCCATTTATTGGCGCCGTTGTAATCATCGTAAAAGCCGAACAGTCGCCACTGCACGCCCGAGGGTGAGGTGAAGATGGCGGTCACGTCGATCTGCTCGGGATCGTAGGGATTGTCGTAGCTCAATCCCAGCAGATCGTAGACAACCTCGTATTTTTCATAGCAGCGCGGTGCATCGGTGTTGATCTGAATTATACGGATCGTCGCGGAGACGGGGATGCAGAAAAAAAAGAGCGGCAAGAGAAAGAGAATTTTGGCATTCATAGATCGTTCCTACATTTAAGGGCGGGAGTTAACAAGCAAAGTCATGACAACCTTGAAATATATGAAAATGTTCCGAGAATCAAAGAGGAAATTCGGAGAAAGCGTAAAACGTCGGTTGTCGGAGTCGAAAAAGATCAACGCCGAGCCGCAAAAACACAAAGTTTTGCTAGTCGCAAAATGGATCAGGTCTTTTCGTTCTGGCCTGGAGCTGGAAGCCCCGGGACATTGGGCGTCCAGGGAACGAGTCCCTGAACGAAGGTGGACGCAAAACCTGTTCGTCCAGGGACTCGTTCCCTGGACGCAGAGTGAACGGGGGCTTCCAGCCCCCTTTAGGGTAAGAAGCCCTGAATCATTTCCCGTCCAGGGATGGAATCCCTGAACGAACAGAGATGCTTTGACAGGATCAAAGCGAACCATCGAATGCGCCGAGGTGCGCAGAAAAAGTCATATGTCAGATCGACGTCGATGTGCTGCCGGTGGCAGCGCTATAGGCATAGTAGAGCGGCAAAAAAGTCAATTTTTGCTCCGGTAATTCCGCACAGGGGGCGCCGGAAAAGACATAAGCCTCCGGACAGGCAGTACAGGAATTCAATAAAAGATGCAGGCTGCGCAGTCTGCCGGCCGCACTGCTCTTCACTTCCACTTGCACAATCTTGCCATCGATACTGAGAAGAAAATCGACCTCCGCACTGCTGCTCTTTGCCTCTCTGCTCCAGTAATACAATTCCTGGCCGGCGGTCAGTGCTTCTTGGCCGACGAATTGTTCCGCCATGGCGCCCCTAAAAATCGCAAGTAGATCTGTCTTGGCATATTCGACATCCACCGGCATGCCGCATAACTTTTGCATCAGGCCGATATCGGCGAGCAATGCCTTGAACTTTTTTGGCGAGACGGCGGCGCCGAGCGGCAAACCGACCGGATTGACGGAGCAGACCTTATGCGCGATGCGAGCAAGCGTCAGGAGCTCGAATGCTTTTTTCAGCGTCGGATTCGAGTAATCCTCAGCCAGACGCGCATATTTTACCTGCATGCCGACGCCGCGAGCCAGAGAATGCAGTACGCTATCGAGGCATCTTTTGTCCGAATGACCTGCGTATTTGGCAAAATCCTGGCGAAAAGTATTGATCAGCTCAGCCTGCACCGTAAAGACATCCCGCAGACTGCCGCGACGGTAGTATTCCCTGACGCCTTCAGGCATGCCGCCGACGAACAGATAGTGCCGCAATTCATTCAGTATGGCTGTCGTCGACCTATCGCTACTTTTTAGAAAATATGGGACCTCTCCGCGTCTGGCGCGAGGCATTTTCATCATTTTAAAAACACACCCAGGCCGATCAAACGCCAAAAAGGATCTCAGATTCTCCCTTCTGCAGATCAAAACACAAAATGATCTCATCCTCATGTCGCAGCCAGCAGCCGCTCTGCAGCTCACGGGGATGGCGAATCTCTCGCAGCGGCAGGGCCTCTCCCCTGTGCACAATCTGCGGCCTGGCACTAGTGCCGGCGCAACGCAGCGTAAAGTCCGGCGCCGCAAAGGGCGCGCGCAGCTGAATGTGGTTATCCTTAATGGCTGCGGAGGTCAGCTCTCTGGCCGCCCAATAGCGGGCGATCTCGCTCAACTTCATCCAGACGAGATCCTCGTAGCGCGCCTGCAGTCGATGCACGACGGTCTGCAAGATCTTGAATCCGCTTTCGTCGCCGTTGCAATAGATGCCCGGCCAGTGACAGACCAGGATTGCCGGCTCGCCACGGGCAATCACTTCGGGCAGTCGCCCTTCCCGCAAATCCTCGCTGATGAAGAGATCGGCCGAGCCGGTCGCCAGGCCATCCCAATTGCCGAACCAGTCGCCGGTGCAGCCGATGATCGACACCACGCACCGCGGATCGTCGCTCTCCAGTCCCGTGGCATACTCGACGCGCGGCGCGACGCTCGTGTCGTCGGTATAGAGATGGCGGAAATAGTGCGGGATTTCAGCCCTGAAAACATCGCGGCAGGACTCGAGCGTCGCCTGCGCCAGCTCGGGCAGGACATTGTTGCCAAAGCCGCCGGGCGTGGTGATGCCCTCGCAGGGCAGACCGATGTTCTGCAGAATACGCAGGGCATACGACAGATAATCCGCCAGTTCATCGACCGACTTGTTGTCGGTCCAGCGCCAGTTCTCCATGTAAAGGTCGCTGTACTCCCCATACGGCCGGCCGGTGCGAGTGTCGATGACGCGGGTGTGCGAGACCATCTCCGGATGAATGTCCCAGTCCGGCGTCATGAGCGTGCGCACCAGATCGAGGCTCTCATGCAACTCCGCCAACGACCAGCCGGGCAGCTCGCGGTCGAGCCAGCCGACGCAGGCGGGATAGGGCACCATGCTGTATTTGCCCTTCAGACCGTGTTCATGACACCACTCGCCGAATTTTCGCACGAATGAATCCGGTATCTCCCGCGGCAGAGTGCGCCACGGTTGCTTGTAGTGGTCAGGGAAAACGACGGCGAATTGCGGGATGGCATAGTGCGCCATATTGACGAGACAGGTGGAATCGTCGATGATGAGACTGATGGGGATGCGGTTACGGGGATTGAGGATTTTAATGTCATCAGTTCGTGCTGTTGGTCGCTCGCCGGCACTTTGCGCCCCAATTGATTGAGGGACCAAATTCATTGCAGCGCCGGCCAAAGCTGTCAAAGTGTTTCTATTGAATGTTCGGCGAGTCCAGTGCATACCATTTCTCCTAAAATCACTTGATCGTGAAACGTGAGACGTCAAAAGTGAGACGCAGGAATCCTGATGTGCGTCTGTTCACCTTTCACGTTTCTCGTTTATCATATTAGAATAATTCATGCTCCTCACCACATGTTTTCAATAATATCAAGATTGACATTTCGAATATATTCTCGGTTCACGTACAGGATCGTTCTACCATCCGGTGAAACCGTTGGCTGCGATCCCTCATCTTTCACAATGAGTTTTAAAAGATTGGTTTGAAAATCTTTGTGCCAGAGCCCCTTTTCCCGCTGATCGTCATCTGCATAAAAGTATATACCCTTTTGATCAAGTTCACAGACTTTTCGTTCAGGACCACCCAGAACCGGTATCAGCATCACATCCATTGTAGGCCCATTTTTACAAAGATAGGCGATATATCGTCCATCCGACGACCAGGCTGGACTAATTTTTGATCCTGGCCCTTTGGTCAAAGCGCGATACGACTCGGTGCCGATCAATTTTATATAAATATCAAAATCTCCTTGCACATCGTCAATGCCTCTCAGCCATGAAAAGGCCACTTGGCTGCCATCAGGATTCAAGTTGGGGAAAATGACATAACCCTCATAGCGGGTGAGAGGCTTAATCGTCGCTTGTCCCGGATTGAATTGATAGTGATGCCGTGAGAGCTGCGAACGAAAGATGATAGCAAGAGCAATGGCGAGGGGAAAAAGGGTGGCGACGCCTGCCAAGATCATTCGCTTGCGTCGATTTTTCATAGGCCTTTTTCTTTGATGCACTCGCTTTTCTGCACCGACGTTGGGGATGCCCTCCACATTATTTGTATCGCTCTTGCAACGTCTCAAATCGATGAGGAGATCGTTCATGGATTGATAGCGATTTTCCGGTCTTTTTTCCAATGCTCTATTGAGCACATGCACGATTTCGGCGGGAACATCAGAACGATGCCCGCTGATTTGCTCCGGCTCTTCATTCAAAATTGAATAAATAATCGCTGCTTCATACTCGCCGCGGAAGGGCAGATGCCCAGTCAGCATTTCGTACAACACAACACCGAATGAAAAAATATCTGTGCGAGCATCAACCTCTTTTCCTTCTATCTGTTCCGGCGACATGTAGGCCGTGGTGCCGAGGGTAGAATGTTCTTTGGTCAAATCAACGCCGGCGCCGATTTTTGCCAGTCCGAAATCCATGATTTTAACCAGGCCCTCATTCGAAATCATGATGTTGGAGGATTTGATATCACGATGTACAATACCTTTCTTATGCGCTGCATTCAAGCCTTCGGCGATGTGTATTGCATAGTCAATAACGTCGCTGATATTTAAAAGATTGGCAACGTTCGACGAGATGATCTCCTTCAGCTCTCGCCCCTCAATATATTCCAAAACAATATAAAGTTCATGGTCAATTTCCTCAATCGCATGGATTGTAGTGATGTTGGGGTGGTTCAGTGCGGCTACGGCTTGCGCCTCTATTTTAAATCGGCTGCGCTCCGTCTCATGCTCTGGAATATGGAGGGAGAGAAATTTCAGCGCCACTGTGCGCTTGAGTTTGGTGTCTTCAGCCTTATAGACAACGCCCATGCCACCTTCGCCCAGCTTTTCAATGATTTTGTAGTGAGATATGGTCGTGCCAATCATGATCCCAAACTCCTTTCCAAGCCGCAAGGCAGGCGCCAGCCATGGACAGGCTCATGCACAATTTCGACATTGGACAGAACTTTTGCAGCCATATCGGCTTTTTGTAAACCAAAAAGCATTGCTCGGATTCCTGCGAATCCGCTCAATTTGTTATCTCTCCAAACTTATTCGCGGCGGCATCTCCCGCGGAATCCGGTTCCGATAATCGCCGAGCCAGGGCCATAGGGTGCGCTCGTTTAAATCAATCTCCACAAGCGCAACAGGATCCGCGTTCGTTCCTTCTGCCAGTAACTCTCCTTCCCGATCAAATATGCCGGTTTTCATATCATAGGTCGACGACACCAGATAAATCTGATTCTCAATGGCTCGCGCCTGCGCCAATCTCACGTTGCCGCCCCAGATGGGCATGAAAATCACTTCCGCGCCCTTGAGCGCCAACGCCCGCGCCGGCTCGGGAAAAGCCACATCCCAGCAAATCATCATGCCGATGCGACCAAAATCCGTATCAAATACGGGGAATTCTTTCCCCGGGGTGATGCCGCCTTCGATCTCTTCGCGCGGCAGACAAACTTTGCGATAGGAGCCAAGCAGCTCGCCCGTTCTGTCCAGCAGGACCGCCGTATTATACAAAACCGGACCGTCCTTTTCATATAGGCCGGCGACAATGTACATGTTGTGCTCTTTGGCGAGCTGGCCGAGAAACCGCGTTGTCGGTCCCGGCACCGGCTCGCTCACTTCGAGATAACTCTTGCCGGTGCCGACGATGGTGATGCCCTCTGGCAGGCAGACGATGTCGGCGCCCGCTTCGGCGGCATCATCGACGTATTTTTGGAATAAAACGAGATTTTCCGCTGGCGTGCTGTTGTGCGGACGAAAATGAATGGCTGCTATTTTGACCTGTCGCGTTGGCAGTGCCGCCTTTTCTTCGAACGAGGTGCCGCCAAAGTAGACAACGCCGTCTGCATCCCAGCGATAAACCAGCTCGAAAGTGGCCCGCGTTGCTGTGGGTGGCGATTTATATATTTGCCGGATGACGCGCCACTCCAGTGGATCATCGAGTGTTCTCGGGTATTCGGCTTGATCGATTTTTTCTCCTTCCCTATTCAACCAGATCAGTCGCGCCAGGATCGATCTGTTCGGCTCCTCGACATTTTTAGCCATGAAATGAGTTCGAAATTCATAGGATGTCTCTGGCTTGACGGCAACGCTCGTCCTCCACCAGCCGTGCGCGTATTCTTTATTATCTCCGGCCAGAGCGAGCGTCTTACCACCTTCAAACAAGATATTCTTTTCTACCCAGTGGGAAGGTGAAATTTCAGAGCGAGGGCAGTCAAACGTCCAATCGAGCTGGGCATATAGTTTTATGGATAGAAATAATAAAATATACAGCATAATAAACCATAATTTTAAAAATCGCATCGTGTTCTCCACTCGAAATCCTCTCAAGCTTTAAATCAGGTACGAATTTGCATGAACTCGAATTTCCAATAACTGCCATGTCCTACAGCCTTTTCACGACAATCATTGTCATGTCATCTTCATGTGCCGCATTCTGCGAAAATTCTTTTATGGACGCAAACATCTCATCCATTAAAATCGCCGAGCTTTTTTCTTTGTGCTCGCGCAAGACCTCGATCATTCTGTTTTCGCCATATTGCTCACCGTCGGGATTCTCCGCTTCCGGGAGACCGTCGCTGAACAGCATCAAAATATCGGACGGAGCAAGAGGGAGGATCGATTCCTCGTAGGAGGAATCTGGCATAAAGCTCAGCACCAGACCAGACTGACTCAACGGAGTCGCGACTCCGCCGCGTAGCAGAATGGGATACGAGTGCCCGGCATTTGCATAAACAAATTCATGGGTACGAAAATTCAACAGACCGAAGAAGAATGTGGCAAAGCAGCCGGATGGTGTGTTGTTATAGAGGATGGCGTTGGCGCGCTGCAAGCACTCTTTTGCCGAGCATTTCAGATAGATCTGACTTTTGATGACCGCTTGCAGGCTCGCCATCAGCAGTGCCGCGGGCAAGCCATGGCCTGAGGCATCACCGACGCACAAGGCAATCGTATCATCATCAACGCGTAGGACATTAAAATAGTCACCGCCGACTTCTTGCGCCGGCACGCTCCTGCCGGCGATGCTATAGTTTGGAATAGCGGGAATGTCCGTCGGCAGCAGGCTGAGCTGGATGTCGCGCGCCAGGCGCAGCTCCTCCTGTACTTTGAGCAGTTTCTGCTCCTCTTCGTAGAGTCGCGCGTTTTCGATGACTTGCGCGGATTGCGCTGCAATGATCGCCAGCAAGCGCTCATCATCCGCATTGAACGCCTCGTCGTCGCGCTTATTGATCACCGTGAGAATGCCGATGAGCTTGCTTTTGCTGAGCAGCGGCACGCACAGCAGCGACCGCACGCTGTCATCCCAGTGCACGCCGGCAAATCGCGTATCGTGGCGCGGATCGGCCAGAGAAAGGATTTTTTTATGCAGATGCATCCAGCCGAGCAGCGCCTGATCGAGGTGATAAGGCTGATGCGCAGAGCTGTCCATGTCACGCACGAGCGTCTTGTACGGATCGACGCCCTCCTGTCCGGTGAGCGCAATGTTACCCTGTTCGGCATTCACTGCTCTGAGCGAACGATTGATAACCCGCTGCATAATTTTTTTCGAATTGCCAGATGCGCCGATCTCCCGTGCCAGATCGTTCAAAAGTGAAAGTTCGGAAACCGCGCGACGCAACCTGCTGATCTCCTCGAGCAGCGCCTCTCTTGAGAGTTCGTCCGCTTTCATCATGATGCCCCTGAAGAAGATGATCCAGATTCAGTATATATAATAGTAATGGATTATTTCCAGCATGTCAATACATTTTTGGCTGACAGCTCATCCACACTTTGGTTTCAACCACTCCCAGATAGCCTCGAACTCGATGTGCTGATCCGCTTCGTTGTGCACTTCATGAAAGTTGTCCGCAAAAACCATTTTTTTCTTGTCGCGACTGGACAGCCTGTCGAATGCCGCATCAACAGCCGCGCCCTGAATAATGACATCATTGCTGCCATAAAGCGCAAAGACGGGAACATTTATTTTTTCGGCATTTGCCAGGGCATGTTTGCCGCCATTGTACATGCCGGAGAACAGCGACAGGCTGATGCGCGGATGTACGAGAGGATCGGCCTTGTAGGCCGCGACGACATCTTTATCGCGCGAAATCCAGGCCGGCTTGAGGCCGCTGTTTATCGTTAATGACGGCAAAATGGCAGCCAATTTGGGCACCAGTTTTTTAATGAGCGTCGGCGGTCCCATTTTGATTTGAATTACGGGCGCAGAGATGATCGCGGCACGGATATGATGCTGATAATCGAGCAGATAGAGCAACGCAATTGTCCCACCCATGCTGTGTCCAAAAAGAAAGGTCGGTTTGTCCGGGCTGAGCCGGCTCACCTGGCGGCGAAACTGCTCGAGATCATCGATGAAATCGGCGAACTTTTTCACATGGCCGCGCGCGCCGTCCGACCTTCCATGTCCCTGCCAATCGAGGGCAAAGACGGCCAGTTCTCTCTCATTGAAAAAGCGAGCGACATGCGCATAGCGGCCCGAATGCTCGCCGAGGCCATGCGCGATGATGAGGTTGGCGTGCGGTTCGACCTGCGGCAGCCACGCCTGGGCATAAATCTTTAAACCTTCCTTGTTTGTCAGCCAAAGCTCTTGATGCTGCGATTTTGAAGCGCTGGATTTATCCACGACTTTCTCCTGTTTCACTGTACGTATCTCATAATTCGACGATTAATATCACTTTCTCATCGCCGCGCAACACCTCGACACTGATGCGCTGGCCGACCTTGAATTCGGACAGGCGATGCATATATTCGTAGACATCCTGCACCGGTTTGCCCTCGATGAAAATGATGATATCGCCTGCGCGCATGCCGGCATTGGCGGCCGGCCTGCCGGGCGTAACTGCATCGACGCGCATGCCGCGCTTTTCGATGGCCGCGACGTCGGGCATGATGCCGAGCGTCACCTTTAATTTCCGCCGCGAAGCGCTCTTGGTCTTTGGGCCGGCCTCCTGGAAGACGAACGCCTCCTCCCTGTTGGCAGCGGCCAGGATGACGTCATAGGCGAACTCGGTTACCCGTTTCTGGCCGACAAAGTTGAGCTTTTCCGCATCATCCGCCGGCGTGTGATAGTCGTGATGCAGGCCGGTGAAGAACATGAGCGCAGGAATGTTGGCGGCATAAAAACGCGCATGATCCGACGGCCCCAGCCCTTCGGGTGACATGGCGAGTTCAAACTGGTACGGAGCTACCAGTTCCTGCAGCAAGTCCTCCAGTCCGACGGCCGTGCCCGTGCCATAGAGGGTGAGGGCATTCGTCGAATCGAGCCGGCCGACCATGTCAAAATTGAACATGAATTTCATCGCTTCGAGGGGGACAAGAGGATTACCGATGAAGAACTCGGCACCCAGCGTGCCCATCTCCTCCGCGGCAAAGGCGATGAAGAGGATGCTCCGCTTGTGCTCGGCGGCCGCCAGTTGTTCGAAAAGCTCCAGGATGGTCGCAACCCCCGAGGCGTTATCATCCGCGCCATTGTGGATGGCCAGCGTGTCGGGCGTCCGCGAGCTCGAGCCGGGACCGCCCAGTCCGAGGTGATCGTAGTGGGCGCCGATGACGATGACCTCATCTTTCAATACCGGATCGCTGCCGGGGAGCAGCGCCACCACATTCTGCGTCGGTTTTTTCAGCCGCTCGACATCGATGACAGCGGTCAATCTGTGTCCCGTGGCACAGCTGTGCGGCCGACGCTGCGCGCCCAATATTACTTCGAGCGAATCGACGGAGACGCCATGGCCTGCCAATGTCTGATCAGCCCATTTTCTCTTCAGATGAATGACCGGCAGAGCGACTGCGCTATGGCCATCGTTCATCGAGAGCTCCGGCAGCGCATCCTCCGCATCGAAGCCTTTGCCGGCAACAAAGATAACACCGGCGGCGCCGTGATCTTTGGCGACAAACACCTTGTCGCGCAGGTCGCTGTGCGCGGCAAAGGGGCTATCGAGATCATCCGGCTCCGGATCGCCGCATAAAATCATCGCCCATTTTCCGGCCACCTGCATGCCCTCATAATCGTCCCAGGCCAGGCTGTCCTCGTGAATGGCAAAACCATAGCCGACGCAGACGATGTCAGCATCGGCGCCGCTGTTGGCTGAAAAAGCATAGGGAACATAGTCCGTCTCGATGATGAGCTCCTGCCCATGCAGTACGGCGCTGTTGTTCGGGCCGAGCTGCAGCGAGCTGATTATTTCCAGGGTCTGAAATCCGTCATCGCCGAGAAACTGCCCGTTCTTGACCGCAATGTTCTCTCTGATATAATGCGCTGCCAGCAGATCTTCCGGCGTGCCGGGCTTGCGGCCCTTGAGGGAATCGGAGGCCAGGAACCGGACGTGCGCTTGGAGCTCATCGATGGTGAGTTCCGGACGCTGGGAACAGACGGACAGCAGCAAGGCAATGCAAATGATGATGGTTGCATAAAATCTCATAAACAGGAATCCTCATCTTCCCATGGTCAAAAGTTGGCAGAATATAACGAAATTTTTTGATAAAGACTTGCGTTAAAAGATGAAATTGAATAGGCCTAAAACAGATGTCAAGGAGGTCGAGCATGGCTGAAGAATTGTTGACCGCAGGCAAAATTGCGCAGGTGCTGCAGGTATCGCCCAAGCAGGTGAAGGAGGCGATCGAAAAATCCGGCGCGCAGGCCGATGTGGTTAAAGGCGGCTGCAAGTACTACGGGGCGAAATCGCTGCAAAAGATCAAAGCGGCGCTCTAGGAGTTAAAAGATCGCCTTTGGCGTGCGAGAGGCGATCGACAAACCGCCGAGTTCGCCGGGGAGCGGAGAATATAATGCGATGCATGTGTATATTGTTCCGCCAACCGCTTGACATCGCCGGAGCAAAAATAAGGCGCCTGGCGCACTTTATCCATCCAGGTACACCCGGCCAATTTTCCACGACAGACCGCCCGTGTGGTAGATGAGCTCAAAAGAACCCGACTCTTTTGTCGCGACATAAAAATGATACTCCCGATATCGTCCGACGACATCATGCCAGGCGCTCTGGATAGTCTGCACCCGATAGGTGCGATCGCGCCAGCGAAAACGCAATGGCCGCATCCGTCCCGCATCGAAAAAAGTGATGACCTGGATCACCTCATTGATGGTTTCAAATGTCACATTCTCTCCATGTGTCATTATGTACACCCTTAATATACAAGAACAGAGCATTTTTGCAAGCGTTTTTATTGTACTATAGGTCTTTTTTTGAGCAAGGGGTACGAGCAAAATTGCGATCCAGGCTCAAAATGACCGGAGGCTGCGAATAGCGTCGCAGGCGTCCGCATGGCATTGATTTTGCAATATGCAGATGATAATTTTTGGGAGAGACGGCTTGAACATACTGGGCATCAGCGACGTCACGGGCAACCACTGTCACAGTTGCATTGCCATCCTGCAGGACAGCGAGCTCACCTGCGCCCTGTCGCAGGAGCGCCTCAGCCGCCGCAAAAACGATGCGCAATTTCCGGCTGCGGCCATTGCAGAGGCGCTTAAATTCATCGGCTTGCGGCTCGCTGACATCGATCTTTTCGCCTGCGGCTATCCGCCGGTACAGTATTATCGCAGCCTTGTGCGACACGGCGTCATGGATGTCGTGCGCTCTTTTGCCGGCACTATGCTGCGCCGACCGCTGACACTCAGCCATTACCTGCTCCCCAATATCAAAAAGGGACTGCTCGATCCCCGGCGCACAAACGGCTTGTACGCTATGGGGATTCCGCCCGGCAAATTCAAGTTCTATGACCATCACCTGTCGCACGTTTCGGCCGGCTACTTTTCCAGCGGCTTTGATGACGCCCTCGCCATCAGCTATGGCGGTTTTGCGCCGCACAGTGATGGTAATAACGTCGCGGGCGCCATCTATCGTTGTCAGGGCGATGCCATCAATCATGTGGCGGACATCCCCATGCATGCGTCGGGGTGCGCCTTTTCCGGATTCACGGTGGCCATTGGCTATGCCTACATGGCCGGAGAGGGCAAGACAATGGGATTGGCGAAAACAGGCGACTGGCGCACCTGCTATGCCGAGGTTGGTGAGCTATTGAGCCGATATCGATTCGACGCCTGGCACAAATATGACAACTGGATGGATTATATTATGTCGCCGCGGCCGGACGCTTTTCGCGCCACCAGAAGCGGCCGCCGGCTGGCACGGCTCATCGATCGCTTCGGCGCGGCAGATGTCGCTGCTGCGTTGCAGCGACGGTGGGAAGAGAACATGGTTCAGCTCGTCCAGCATTATCGTCGCGTTTATGGTGCGAAGAATCTCGTCCTCACCGGCGGCGTCTTTCTCAACGTCCAGATCAACAGCGTCCTCGCCGAGCTGGAGGGCATCGAGCAGATCTACGTCTACCCGCACACCGGCGATGGCTCGACGGCCATCGGTGCCGCCCTCGAGGCGCAGCGCGAGCTTAGCGGGCGCTCGCCGCGTCCGAATCTGCGAGATACAGGCCTCGGCCTGTCGTTCGACGATGCGGCGATAGAGTCGGCGATTCGCCGATGGGGCGACCGGATCTCCTATGCCCGTGTTCCCGATCCATCCGACTATGCGGCAGCAGAGCTGGCGAAAGGCAAGGTCATTGGCTGGTTTCAGGGCCGGGAAGAGTATGGGCCGCGCAGTCTGGGACATCGCTCTCTCCTGGGCGATCCGCGGGATAAAGCCATCCAGCGACGGATGACCGTAGAGATCAAAGGTCGCG
>JAFGJB010000257.1 GCA_016929295.1 Candidatus Zhuqueibacterota bacterium
TCGGATACAATATATTGATGTTTATTTTATATAAACGTCAATATATTGTATTAATCGTTTATCTTTTGTCAGTTTTCACACAGTCTGGGAGGCCGGGAACGAGGGATGAGCAAATTTATGATAGACTCGTTGCAGCGGGCTTTCACCTATCTCAAGAGTCATAAAGTCGAGTGCGGCATCGGCCGCGAGGTGGACAATTCGGATTTTCACATCGAGAGCGTCAATTTAATCGGCACCAATGTGGATGCGCCGGTGGGCGCGGTTTTTTTTGTGGCGATGTATTCGGCGTTGAGAAAACGTTCTGTCAAAGCTTCGACTGTGGTGCCAGGGGATATGACCATTCAGGGTAATTTGAAACCGTTTAATTCAGTGCAGGAATTCATGCAAGTAGGAATGGACTACGGCGCGACAAAAGCGTGCATTCCGATGGAGAATAAACGCCAATACCTGGAGCTGCCGGCGGACATTGTCGAAAAGATTGATTCGATCTTTTATACAGAGCTGATGGTGGCGGCACAGAAGTGTTTGGAGTGAAGGAATCTAAAACCATCAATGGTCATCAGGTCTCTTACAATGAAATAATTTTGAGTTGATGACTTGGCAATTTAGGCACTCATAAAAATAATTTGTAGTGAAATTATTTTCTAATTCAAATTGTTTAATGTTGCTATATGGTGGGAATCGGTATGAGGGGAAGAGATTCCTCTTATGGGAAAATTTCACGATATCGTTAACCTTCCGAAAAAATTTTCACTTTCCCATTATAGAAAATAATAAGGCGGCGTTTGAATTCAGTTGATTCATCCAGAATAGGGGCATTGGAATGAATAGAATAACAGCCGATTATAGCAAGATTCAACTGAATCCGGCCACTAGGACTCAACCTTCCCAAAATAGCAGGCAAGCAAATGAAATGATTGAGGGTAGACCTAAACAGTCAATTCCCTCAATTTCACTTCCAAAGGGCGGCGGTGCCATCCGCGGTATCGGCGAAAAATTTGCTGCCAATCCTGTGACCGGCACTGGTTCGATGACTGTACCCATCTATGCCAGTCCCGGCCGTTCAGGTTTCGGCCCGCAGCTCTCACTTTCTTATGACTCGGGTTCCGGCAACGGGCCATTCGGCTTTGGATGGAGTTTGTCCCTTCCTTCGATTGCTCGCAAAACGGACAAAGGTTTACCCCATTACCAGGACGCTGAAGAATCTGACGTCTATATCCTTTCTGGCGCTGAAGATCTGGTTCCAGTATTGGAAGATGATGGGGAGAGAAAAGAAAAAGTTCAGGAAGTGGATGGCATAAAATATCGAGTTCATTTTTATAGGCCAAGAATCGAAGGGCTTTTCGCTCGTATCGAACGCTGGACAAACATGGAAACTGGTGAAATCCACTGGCGCTCGATCACTCGAGATAATAGTACAACACTGTACGGGAAAAATAACAACTCAAGGATTTTTGATCCAGAAGACAAAGATCCTGCGCACCCAACACGCATTTACAGTTGGTTGATTTGCGAAAGCTATGATGATAAAGGCAATGACATAATTTATGAGTACGAAGAAGAAAATTCAGCAGGTGTTGATCTTTCGCGGATTCATGAGAAAAACCGTGCGCCAGTGAGTCGTTCTGCGAATCGCTATTTGAAAAAAATTAAATATGGCAACCGGATTTCCCGTTTAGTCCAGCCTGATCCGTCACTAACCAACTGGTTGTTTAAAGTTGTCTTTGACTATGATGAAGGCCATTATATCGAACAACCGTTAGATCCTATACTTGCAGAAGATGAACAACATCGATTCGTACACGCTTCATCATCACATGTGCACTCTTGGAACATCCGCCCTGATCCATTTTCTTCTTACCGGGCTGGCTTTGAAATAAGAACCTACCGCCGCTGCAAACGAGTTTTAATGTTTCATCGTTTCGATGAACTGGGAAATGATCCTTATCTGATACGTTCAACAGAATTTGATTACGCAGACATCGACTATGAGCGACCAGTTACAATTGAAACCGAACTCGCTCATAAAGGCAGCACGCAGTTTGCATCTTTTATAGTTGCAGCAACCCAGGCAGGATTTGTACGCGATGATAGCCAAGCCGTTGTAGAAAACAACGGCGTCAGGTACTTCACTTACTATAAGAAATCTATGCCCCCACTCGAATTCGAGTATAGCAAGGCAACCGTTCATGAAGATGTTCGCGAGATTGATTCTGAAAGCCTTGAAAATCTTCCATACGGACTGGATGGTTCTACATATCAATGGGTAGATCTGGACGGCGAGGGCATTTCTGGTATACTCACGGAGCAGGCAAACGGCTGGTTCTACAAACGAAACCTCAGCCCTATTCATAAAATTCGCGAGAATGGTGTTGAGCGGATAAAACCTCATTTTAGCCCCCTTGAGCTTGTTGCGAAGAAACCGGCTGTGTCTATGACTGGAAGTTCGGCAAGATTCATGGATCTCGCTGGTGATGGTCAACAAGATTTTGTCTTGCTTGACGATCCGACACCGGGCTTCTATGAGCGAACCGACGACGAAGACTGGGAGACTTTCAAGCCCTTTGAGTTACTGCCCAACATCTCCTGGGATGATCCCAATATGCGCTTTGTCGATTTGAATGGCGATGGCCATGCCGACGTGTTGATCACCGAGCATAAAGTCTTTACCTGGCACCCGTCTTTGGCGGAACAGGGATTCGGCCCTGCTAAATGCGTCCACAAACCACTCAATGAAGAGCAAGGTCCTCATCTGGTGTTTGCCGACGGCACGCAATCCATTTACCTCGCAGACATGAGTGGCGACGGACTCACCGACCTCGTTCGTATCCGAAATGGTCAAGTGTGCTATTGGCCCAATTTGGGATACAGTCATTTTGGCAAAAAAGTAACTATGGATAACTCCCCCTGGTTTGATAATCCGGATCAATTTGACCAGCGTCGTATTCGCCTCGCAGACATTGATGGCTCTGGCCACAATGATATTATCTATCTTGGCAGGGAGAAAGTGCATCTCTATTTCAACAAAGCCGGTAATTCCTGGAGCGCGCCACGTGAATTGAACCGCTTTCCGCATGTTGACAATCTATCATCCGTTATGACGATAGACCTGTTCGGCAATGGCACTGCATGTCTGGTCTGGTCATCGCGGTTGCCAGGTCATACAGGGCGGCAAATGCGTTACCTCGACCTGATGGGAGGACAGAAGCCGCATCTGCTCACTTCCGTTGCAAACAACCTCGGCGCCGAAACCCATGTCCATTACGCGCCATCAACACGATTCTACCTTGAGGATAAAAAAGCCGGAAAACCCTGGATCACCCGTTTGCCATTTCCCGTTCACGTGGTCGAACGCGTTGTTACTTATGACCGAATCAGCCGGAACCGCTTTCTAACGCGCTATGCCTACCATCACGGCTATTTTGACGGTGTTGAGCGGGAATTTCGCGGTTTCGGCATGGTCGAGCAGTGCGATACTGAGGTATATGCTGCTCTGGATGCCGGCGGCCTCCTGGATGATACCACAAATCTTGATCAATCATCACACGTCCCACCAACACTCACTCGCACCTGGTTCCACAGCGGCGCATTCATAAAAGGGGGCAAAATCTCCCGACAGTTTGAACATGAATATTATCGCGAGGGGGATCCCAGCTTGGGAGAGGCCGGATTGACCGATGAGCAACTTCGGGCCATGCTGCTCGAAGACACAGTATTACCGCCTGGACTATCGGCGGATGAGGCTCGTGAGGCTTGCCGGGTGCTGAAAGGCTCAATTTTACGGCAGGAAGTATACGGCATAGATGGCGCCGAAGCTGAAGACCGTCCCTACCTGGTCTCGGAGCGCAACTACACCCTCAAGCTTTTGCAGCTACGTCATAAAAACAAGCATGCCGTGTTCTTCTCCCATCCTTGCGAGACTATCGACTTTCACTACGAGCGTAAACTCTATGATGTTGGCGGACGTCTGCTGGCCGATCCTCGCGTCAACCATACGATGACGCTGGAAGTGGATGAGTACGGCAATGTCCAACAATCAGTAGCCATTGGTTATGGCCGTCGTCGCGACGATGCCGATCCCTTGTTGACAGCCTCTGACCAGAACAAACAGCGACAAATACAGATCACTTATATTCAAAATGAGTATACAAATGCAATTATAGAAGATGATGCCTATCGCACACCTTTGCTGTGTGAGACTCGCACTTATGAACTAGTAAGAATTTCTCCAGATTCCGGTTTGGTCGATGTGACCAATCTTTTTCGATTTGAAGAGATGCTCAACAAAGTTCACGCTGCCGGCGACGGCAGCCACGACTTGCCGTATGAGGATGTCGATGCCCAGGGCGCTATCGAAAACCATGCCTATCGGCGACTCATCGAGCACTTTAGAACATACTTTTGCAGCGATAATCTGGCGGGGCGACTGTCGCATGGTCAGTTGCAATCGCTAGCATTACCTTATGAGAGCTACAAGTTGGCTTTCACTCCCGGTCTGATCGCCAAAGCCTACAACGGCCGTGTTACTGATGCCATGCTGGAACAGGACGGCCGATACGTGCACACCGAAGGTGACGCCAACTGGTGGATCCCTTCAGGCAGGATTTTCTATTCGCCCCATTCGATTGATACGGTGGTGCAGGAGCTTGACTATGCGAGAGAACATTTCTTTTTGCCGCTGCGTTATCACGATCCATTTCACACCGACTTTTTCAACAGCGAAACGCTTGTCAGCTATGACAAATACGATTTGCTGATTCAGGAGACCCGCGATGCCCTCGGCAACATACTAACCGCCGGCGAGCGCGATACCGCAGGGAATCTAGCAATTCAGGGAAACGACTACCGTGTTCTGCAACCGGCAATAGTGATGAACCCAAACCGCAATCGATCGGTCGTCGCTTTTGATGCTCTGGGAATGGTGGTCGGTAGCGCTGTCATGGGCAAACCGGAAGAAAATTTAGGGGATTCTCTGGCGGATTTCGAGCCGAATCTTACGGATGCGGTCATTGCTGATCATTTACAGAATCCGCTCGCTGATCCGCACAGCATTCTGCAAAATGCGACGACGCGAATGCTCTATGATCTGTTTGCTTTTATTCGCAGCAAACACCTGTCAGAACCTCAGCCAGCGGTGGTTTACTCTATAGCGCGTGAAATCCATGAGTCGGATTTGCCAGCCGGACAGCAAAGCAACGAGCAGCACAGCTTTTCCTACTCGGATGGTTTTAGCCGGGAAATCCAGAAAAAGATTCAGGCGGAACCGGAAAGGATCAACGGTGTTACCGGGCCGCCGCGTTGGGTTGGTCGCGGTTGGACTATCTTCAACAATAAGGGCAATCCGGTGCGGCAGTACGAACCGTTTTTCAGCGATAATCATCTGTTTGAATTTGCCAAGATAGTTGGTGTGAGCCCTATCTTGTTTTATGATCCCGTCGAGCGAGTAGTGGCGACCCTGCATCCAAACCATACATTGGAAAAGGTAGTGTTCGATCCCTGGAAGCAGGAGACCTGGGATGTGAACGACACCGCATTGATTGATCCGCGACTTGATGAGGATGTCAGAGGTTTTTTCCTGAATGCGGATGGGACTTTCCGATTGCATGAAATCGAATATCTACCGACCTGGTATGCATTACGAACCGATCCAGCCTTTGCCGAGAAAGCCGCGACAAAATGGCCGGATGCAAAAGTATTATCTGCGGAGCAGAGCGCTGCCGCCAAAACAGCAGAACATGCCAATACGCCCACTACAGCCTGTTTCGATACGCTTGGCCGCACTTTTCTTACTGCGGCGTACAACGGCTTTGATGCTGCCACAGGAGACCCGATAAAATACGCCACACGTCTTGTTTTAGATATTGAGGGAAACCAGCGTGAAGTGATCGACGCCCTTGACCGTATCGTGATGCGTTACGACTATGATATGCTTGGTGCCCAGGTTCACCAGGCAAGCATGGAAGCTGGAGAACGTTGGACACTGAATGATGTCGCGGGTCGGCCGGCATATGGATGGGATAGCCGGGCGCATCGATTCCGAACAACCTACGACCAACTGCGACGACCGACCGGTTTCTGCTTGCAGGAAGGCAGTGATCCCGAGCTGCTGGTGGGTCGCACTATCTACGGCGAAGCCAAACCAGATCCCGAGAGCAAAAATTTACGCGGACAGGTGATACGGATTTTCGACCAGGCGGGTGTGATTGCAAACGACGAATACGATTTTAAGGGCAATCTCCTCGCCAGCCAGCGCCGGCTTGCCCGGAATTACAAAACAACAGTAAACTGGGCGGTTGATGTGCCTCTGGAAACAGAAATATTTATCAGCCGTACCAGCTATGATGCCCTTAACAGGCCGATTGAGATAACTTTACCGGACAATAGCGCTATTCAGCCCGGTTACAATCAAGCCAATCTCCTGGAGCGCATTGATGCCAATTTGCGTGGTGCATCACATGCTACGCCTTTTGTGACCAATATAGACTATGATGCCAAGGGGCAGCGTACAGAAATCGATTATGCAACTCGGGATGATCGTGGCATTTCGACCATGTACGAATATGACAGCGAAACCTTTCGTTTGATGCATCTCAAAACCACACGTCATGCGCCAAGATTTGACAGCACGGATCGGCCAGGAGAAGTGCAAAACCTTTATTATTGCTATGATCCAGTAGGTAACATTACCCACATTCGAGACGAAGCCCAGCAGACCATTTATTTCCGAAACCGGCGAGTGGAGCCAAGCAACGACTATATATATGACGCCATATATCGGTTAACTGAAGCTACTGGGCGAGAACACCTGGGCCAAACCGGCGGTTATCCCAATCCGCCGACGCCACCAGACGCTTTTAATCAATTCCATACCCGTTTGGACCACCCGGGGGATGGCAATGCCATGGGCGCCTATATTGAAAAATACGAATACGACGCCGTGGGCAATTTTCTGAAAATGATCCACCGCGGCAGCGATCCGGCGCACCCCGGTTGGACCCGCACTTATGCATACAATGAAAACAGCCAATTGGAAAGTGGCAAAAAGAACAACCGCCTAAGCAATACGACTATTAGCGTCATCACCGAAAAATACCGCTACGAGGGCTCTGCCGGTTTGCACGGCAATATGACGCAAATGCCGCACTTGCCGCTGATGCAGTGGGACTACCGCGACCAGCTGCAGGCTACTTCGAAGCAAGTTGTAAACAACGGTGGCATACCGGAAATAACCTATTATGTTTATGATGTCGGTGGTCAGCGAGTTCGCAAAGTGACGGAGCGGCAGGCGGAGGACGGAGAAGAGCCGACCCGACTGAAAGAACGCATTTATCTGGGCGGTTTTGAGATTTACCGTGAGTATAATGGCGGCAGCGCTGAGGTGAAGCTGGAACGAGAGACTTTACATATTATGGACGACAAGCAGCGCATTGCTATTGTTGAAACACGAACCATAGGCAATGACCACGCGCTACAACAACTTGTCCGCTACCAAATCAGCAACCACCTGGGTTCAGCCAGCCTGGAGATGGACGAACAGGCGCGGATCATCTCATACGAAGAGTACACGCCCTACAGCAGTACATCGTATCATGGCGTGCGCAGCCAGACGGAGACGCTGAAGCGGTATCGTTGTACTGGCAAGGAACGGGATGAGGAGAGTGGATTGTATTACCACGGAGCACGGTATTACGCGCCGTGGGTGGGGAGGTGGATTAGCTATGATCCAGCCTGGCTTACCGATGGAAACAATGGGTATATATATGCCAGAAATGGACCAATTAAAACATCTGACCCAACTGGCATGTGGGGAGAATCAATGACATTAGATGAAGGACGGGTATGGGATAAAATGACTGTAGCAGAAAGAGTCAGATTTCGAGAATTTTTAGTAGAACGTGAGTACAAATCTAAATACTTAAGCGAGAGGCAGAAAGGAATTCCTGAATCGACAAGGGATATTCCTTACTTTGAAGGCGCTGAGCCTGACATTTTAGACAGATTAGAAACCGTCTATAATCACGGCTCTACTGCTGACAAAGTTGAAATGATTGCTACGGGGGTTGGTACTGCTGGCGGTTTATTGCCGTATGTCGGTGACTATATTTCCCTTGCTGGAAGTGTTGTGACTTTTGTAGCAAAACCCTCTTGGGAAAATGCTGGGGATGTAGCACTAGATGTTTTTGGGGCATTTCTTCCCTTGCTACCTGCAATGGGAACAATTCGAAGAAACGAGAGGATTGCAAAGATTGCCAGTACAACGACTAGCGCGACTGATTTAGAAAAGGGGGTTAAGTCAGAACTGAAGATGGCAAGAGCTCTTACTGATTCTGAACTGCATGTGCAAATCGCAGAAAGACTTGAGGATCTAAAGTCTAGTGCACTTGATAAGTTAAATAGTGCTCTGTTGAAAGGAGATGTAGCCTATTTGCGAGGAAGGGATTTGCCGGAGAGTTGGATTAAAAGTGTTGTTGAAGGTAACTCTCAATATCGGATGAACTACGGAAACATATTAGAGCGGATGCTTGCACAAGATATCCAGCTTGATCCATTGTTGAGGCAGTATGTGGATTATACATCCAATATAGCAACATATGGATTAAATAGAAAACCCGATTTTTGGATAAAAACTGGAACAAGCACAATACCAGTCGATTTGACGACCTCACGCCAACGAGCTAGACATTATAATAGGGTTGAAAATAGTCTGGTTTTAACGTATCCAGGTGCGCCATAAATACTTCAAACGATTGAACCTTAATGGCGCGTACAATTCCTTAGCTAAACAGTCCGTTAGGCCGGTGGAAATTGCAAAGGCTTTGCCGTAGTATTTGAAAATAAGAGGCCCCTTACCGTATCATTAGAAAAGCCAAGTTTCTATTGTCAACAGACAGGATTCTCATAATTTCACCTAATAGCTTAGGTCATACCGTATGGGAATGCATGTATCATTTAGTCTGAATACCGAAATATCGCCGAAAAGTAATCTACGGTCGATTACACCTTGAGATAGGCAAAATAGGCAGGCGCTTATGTGAATATAAAGGGATCGAGATAATCGAGCGCAACGCGTGCCAGGATCATATTCACATATGTATATCGATTCCGGTAAAGTATTCGATATAATCAATTGTAGGCTACCTCAAAGGCAAGAGAGCCACTGAGGTATTTGAAAAGTTCAGCAAAGTGCGTCGTAATTTTCGTGGTTGTCACTTTTGGGCTCGAGAGTACTATGTGAGTACGTAGGATTGGGCGAAGCGAAAGTCAGGAATTAAATATAGAATCAATAGGAGTCAGATCGATTGAGTGACGAAGGATAAGCTCCGTACATTGAGCCTTGTGAGTAAAAAAGTACCACCCATCTTGGGATTGTTGGTATCAAATTGCACCGAATTGGATAAAACAAGCTTGGCTAAGCATTATATGTAGCTTCTTAATAGGAGCGTCTGTAGAAGAGGCCCCTATGGGGCCAATCAAGCAACTGGCTTTGACGCTGCTAATTGAATGGCGTTCAAGGAACCCGGTTCAGTTTCAACCGACGAAATGTATATGTTTCATGTTGATTTGCATCCGTAGCAAAATGAGTGATAGATGATATGCACGGAAATTCTGGTTATAAAATGGAGTAACGGCAATGCAAGATAAAGAAAAAGCAAATACCGCCTTTGCGAAAACTCAGCAAACGGGTAAGGGTGGACACACCCGCAAAAACAAGCCGGTACGTAAAAATCACCTTTTGAAGGGCCGCATTTTAGATTCAAAAACCCAAAAAGGAATTTCCGGCCTTCAGGTCGAGGCGTGGGACACAGGTCATGTGCTCAACAAGGCGATGAGTCGAGGCGCAACCACGATGCGAGGCGCGTTTAGTTTGACGATTGCATCGACTTTGCTGAGAGATGTTTTTGCCGGGCAGCCACCTGATTGCTTTTTCAAAGTCTACCAAAAAGACATTTTGCTCGCTGATACGGAGAGTTCCGTCGTCTGGCGCGAGGCGACGGGCAGCACTATACAGATTCGGGTCAATCCAGCTGTCACTGAAGTCCAGACTTTAGCGGATAATCAAGCATACAGAGTTGAAGGCACCATTAAAAATTCCACAGGTTCTCCGGCTGCCGGACTGGCTGTGCGGGCATTCGATAAACGCTTGCGCGGCTCTGACTTTTTGTTGGGCGAATGCCAAACCGATCCTGACGGACACTATGAAATCACCTATCCGAAAAGCACTTTTGAGCAGGCTAACAAGCAGCATCCCGATCTGATTGTGCGAGTATTCGATGAATACGGCGTCGAGGTCGTGCATTCCAAAACGCTCTACAACGCCCGCGAGCTCGAAATCGTCAATTTGACTCGCCAGGTTGCGGTTCAGCGCGGACCATCCGAGTATGAGCGGCTAACGGAAGAACTCCAACCGCTGCTGCAGGGCCTTGCGCTTGAAGATTTAACGATTGAGGATATCGCCTTTTTGTCCGGTAAAACAGGATGGCCTGAGAGCACAATAACCATACTGGCACAGGCGGCCTGGCTCTCGGCACAAAGTCTAAACTGGCTGAATGACAGCGATCAATTGGATGTGTGCGCTCTTTATGGCCTGTTCCGCCAAAACCTGCCCACCTCTGTGCCGGCGCTGATCGCACAACCATTCGGAATAGTGGAAAAAGCGTTCGCCTCGGCCATTGTTGAGAATATTGTGCCGGAAAAAACGCGCGACATGCTTGACACTTTATTGCAGCAGCTGCAGACGCTGCAAGTGGTCGACGCGTTCGAGCCTCTGGTGGCGCTCCCTCCGGGTAGAACGCCCATTGGCGATCTACTTTTAACCGTGCCATCACTCGAAAAAGAGAAAAGGAGGCTCTTTTTCGAAAAATACATCAAGCATGGCGGCACTATTCCAGAGTTCTGGCAAGCCGTTCGCCAAGATCCACAACTGTGCGGCGAGAATCCACAGGCGTGGCGGGACACGGTGCAGGAGATCCAGTTCACTCTGCAACTGGCGATCCTCACGAACAATCACTTGCCACTCATCAAAATCTTAAAGAATCCCATAGAGGGCGAACCGGTGCGCCGATTGCGGGATTGTGCAGCCTGGACGGTAGATGACTGGAAAAAGCGACTGACTACAGTCATAGACGGGGGGATCGTCGGTGCGCCGCCGGACATACCAGGCGCAACAGAAGAGGAAAGGATGGCGACATTTGCCCTGGCAATGACGCGGATGATGGAAGATGCCTTTCCCACGACTGTTTTTGCATATAAATTGTCGGCCGATGAACGCACTTTTCCTGCCAAAGAGGCTCTGCAGAAATTTCTCAACAGCGACATTGTACAGACTGAATTCAATTTTCGAACGACCCGAATTGACAATTTCTTTGAACAACACGCCTCCGAGTTACCAGGGGATTTAGCGGATGAGTGCACACTAGGTCGCGAGCTCAAAGGGATGCAGCGCGTGTATAGATTGGCGCCACGTTTTGACAAATATGACACGGTGCGAACACTGCTGGAGCAGGGGCTTGATTCAGCTCTGCGAATTTCTCGAATGGCTTTGAATGGCTTTATGTCCCGTTATGGCGACATGCTCGGCGGCAGACGAGCGGCAAAGTTCATCCATACCAACGCCTGTCAGGCAGCGGCTTTATCTCTTGCCGTTTATTCGACTCTCAGTCCGCAGTTCAACTCTGGCAATATGTATGTTTTGCCGCGGCTTGAGCAAAATCAAGACTTTTTCACGGACTTGCCGAATTGGCAAAACCTGTTCGGATCACTCAGTTCGTGCGGCTGCAAACACTGCCAGTCTGTGTTGAGTCCGGCTGCATATTTGGTAGATCTTGTCTCGTTTATAAAAAGCAATTCATCGCAGGGCTTGCCAATCGGTACGCAGACAGCCTTGGGAACACTGCGTGAACGGCGACCAGACATCTGCGCATTGGAGCTGAGCTGCGAAAATACCAACACGATGATACCTTATATTGACCTTGTCAATGAAATTTTGGAGAATGCGATATCGCCGTATCTGAATGTTCGGCAAACAAATGGCACGGAAGAAGAGTTGATCGCCCACCCCGAGTATCTGAACGTTGAGGCCTATAACAAGCTGCGCAAGGCGATCTATCCATGGACGCTCCCCTTTGACCTCTGGGCGGAAGAGTGTCGGATTTATCTGGCGCATCTTGGTGTGCCTCGGCATGAGTTCATGCGAATATTTCAAGACAGAAAAGATGCACATTTTCCAGCTGATCATGAAATCGCTGCTGAATATCTTGGCCTTTCTGCCAACGAATACAAAATCATATTTGGTGAGCCTCAAGAAACAGCGCAAGCGTACTGGGGAATGAGGATATCTGGTTGGCGGGAGGCTCTTTGCAGAGTTGAGAAATTTCTATCACAATCGAATCTCAGCTTTGAGGAACTAAAGACCTTGCTGAAATGCCGGTTCATCAATGGCGATGATCACATTACGATTACTTACGACGAAAACGCTGAAGAGGAATGTGATCTTGCTTCTGTTGTGCTTCAAAATGTCACTGATGACGATCTTGACAGGATGCATCGTTTTTTACGTCTCAGACGCCGTGTTGGTCTTGAAATGTGGGAACTGGACAAAGCAGTGACAACATTCGCTGAATCGTTGTCGACCAAGTTTCTTGTTCAACTCGCCTGCGTCCTGGAGCTGCGAAAAAAGTTTAAAAAGCCGATCTATGAAATGCTTTCATGGTGGAGCCGCATCGACACCGACAATCGTGATGGTTTGACGATTCCTCTTTACGACCGTTTGTTCCAAAACAAGGCTGTCACAAATCCGCTAAATCCGGCATTCGAATTGAATAAAGCCCGTAATGAATTATTAATCTATGAGACGTATTTGAACAATCAGGATGGTTCGGAGACAGCACCCAGAATCAGTACGCACGCTTCGGCCATCCAGGCAGCACTGACTATAAAAGAGGCGGAGCTTTTGCTCTTGCTCGACAGATATTTCGAATTCGATGATAAAGTGCGTGATGATTTGAATGAATCGGCCGGCCGGGGCTCTGTTTCCAGTGGTCTGTGGAATGCATGTGCGGAGCACGGATTCTCCCTCTCAGCAGCAGCACAGGTGAGAGTTGTCAAGCAGGATCAGTGGGAAATTGTAGATCAAAAGTACACGCTCACCGTCGTAACTAAACAGGGAAAACTCGCAGCTCAATCTCACGGCCTGGTCCCCGACGTGCTCAATCTGGAAAATCTGTCCTCCTTGCACCGACTCGTATCCTTGGCACGGGCCATGGATTTGAGTCTGGAGGAATTTCTTATCATGAAAGAGTTGGCGGCAATTGATCCTTTCCGGGACGGTGAAGCGACTGTGACAAAGGACTTTATCGCGATTGTTGAAAAGCTGCAAGGGGCAGGATTTACCTCTGCGGAGATCGACTATCTTTTGCGACATCGGTACGATGAAAAGCAGCGTATTGCACCCTCTGAGCGAGAAGTTTTACATATCTTGACACAACTGCAAACAGGTTTGAAAAAAATATGGCAAGAAGTCACCCTGCCGGCAGGGCTTGATGATCAAGTTCTACGAACAATGCTTCAAACAATGCGGCAGACATCTGCAGAAGCGTTTCTGACTCAACAGTTGGCTGATCTGCTGCAGTTACCCGCGAAAATTGTGCAAGCCTTGATCACTCACTGGGTTATCTCCAAGCACCAATCTCCGGCACCGATTCTTTTTGATTTTATCGTATCGGATTTTGTCGAATATGGCGAATCCCTGTCAAAAGACGTATGTTTACAGCAAGTGAATGCTTTTATTCAGTTGCATAAAATCGCTCTCCTCATCCTAAAATTAGGTGTGGATTTTGACGACCTTCCTCTACTATTTCAGCGCAGTGATGAGGTCTGGGGCAAGGCCGGCTGGATGGATGCTAACGATTTAGCGGTCCAATTTAGCCGGACGACAGCCATTTCATGTCCAGCATTTGTACAGCTTGTCGATCTTTTCCGATTTAAAGCGAGATTACTACCGGAAGCGCCGATATTGTATCAAATACTCGATCCGTTGTATCGTGTTTCAGACCAGATTCCAGCCGGTGAGAAGAGCGCCTCTCTTTTTCTGAGTGTGCTAGGTGATGCTCTTGGCTGGGACTTTGAACAAATGCAGACGCTCGCCAGTGCGGACGGCTTGAATCTCGCACATCCGGGGGATTTTCGTGAGGCGACAACTCTGGTGAGAATAGCTGATTGTTTGCGCATGCTAAAGCACCTGGGAACACGTTCCGATCATGTTCTCCGATGGCGAGCTTTTGAGTTATCAGCTGTCGAGGCGACGGACATTAAATTAACTGTCAAGGCCAAGTATGAGACGGAACGCTGGTTGAATGCGGCAAAAGCCTTGCGCGACCCCTTACGCGAAAAGCAGCGCACCGCCCTGGTGGCTTATCACATGCATGAGCAGGGCTGGGAAAGTCCCAACGATCTTTATGCCCACCATCTGATCGACGTGGAAATGAGTTCCTGTATGCGAACCTCGCGCCTCAAGCTGGCGATCAGTTCGGTGCAATTATACGTGCAGCGTGTTTTGATGAATTTGGAAAGCTGGAGTCTGCCGCCCGAGTTTGCGCAAGAGTGGAAACGGCAATGGACCTGGATGAAAAATTACCGGATATGGGAGGCCAATCGCAAAGTATTTCTTTTTCCGGAAAACTGGATCGAACCGGAACTGCGCGATGACAAATCGCCGTTTTTTAAAGACCTGGAAAACGAGCTGCTGCAGGGCGAGCTGACCAACGAGGCGGCAGAAAAGGTGTTTTTAGACTATTTGAAGCAGGTTGGCGAGGTTTCGCGTCTCGAGCTGTGCGGACTCTATCACGAGCAGGAGAAAGACGAATTTGGCCGTTTGGCAATTGATATTGTCCATGTCTTTGGCCGCACGCCGGATTTGCCGCACGTCTATTATTACCGCCGCATGCACCGGCAGTGCCACTATGCCGGCGGAGTGGAGTGGACGCCGTGGGAAAGAGTTGAGGTTGATATCCAGGGTGAGCACTTGGTTCCGGTTGTATGGAACCGGCGACTGTATCTTTTTTGGCCTATCTTTGAAGAAAAGACGCGGCTTCGCGAATTTGCAGCTGATGAAAAAATTACTATTGATAAAACGAACAAGTTCTTTGAACTAGTTTTTGTGGCATTAATCAGGCAGGGGCTTTTTCAGCTCAATCAAGGTTTGCAGTCCTATAAAATGAATATGGAGGAAGAGAATGATGAAAATGGTGAAGAAAGTCGAAAATCTGAGGCTCGAAAGCTCGCCTTTGTTGTAATGCATGTTGGTGGTCTTACACCGATCAAGATCGCACTCGACAATTTTGCTTCGTGGTATAGGAATACAGAATCTGAAGAAATTAAAAAGATTCGTGAGCTTTATGAAAAAATTGTCAAAGCTATTGGAACATCTGATGAGAGTAACAATTGTGAGACAATAAATTCCTGTTCGAAGGAGCTGATTAAGAATATAGTTCCTGATAAAATTGATGAAATTGGGAATGGCGTTGTTCAAAAATTAATTGAGAAGATAGAGGAAAAAGTCCAATTTATCGAAGAAGTGTTGCTGACCGGACTACCCAGGATTGAGGAGCAATATTGGCAGGTACAGATAGCCTGGAGCGAGTACAAAAATGGAAATTGGTTGCCGAAAAATCAGTCAAACAATTCGTTCATTATTGAAGATAGTGCGATGATACCTGTTTCGTCTCATCGCCGCCTGCATGAATTCTCCTTCGGTAGTGTCAGAGCAGGTGGAGAATTGCGGCTGCGATGCTATGTGGACGAATGGAAGCGTCCCAAACCCCTATTCGATTTGTCTATAGCCGCGACTGGCGAAGATACAGTGTCGGTTTGCGAGGTGATGCAAGATGGCGAAGAAATTTACTGGGGTCCAATAACCTACATGCCATTTTACAATATTTTTACAGAATATCTCCAGCCGAATTTTTCAGATACACCATTCAAGATTCATAACGGTCAGGAAATATTCGAAAAGACTCCGGGCAATTTTCGCTTGCTCTTGCCGCGTCAGCGCGAGGGATCCACTGGATGGTATCCCTTCTTTTATCAGGACAGGCTTAAAAGTCTGTTTGGTATAGCATACCTCACCCGGGAGGACAACCAGGATGACAGGCTCGATCCGGGAGACATTGACGAATGGAAGCAGCCAATTGATGAGTGGTGGAAGTGGCCGGAGAATGATTGGTTGGACTTTGGCGATATTTACCAGTATCTGCCCGATTACTTTTCCTACGTCAACATGTTCAGGGATGAGCTCCTTAGCAACATCCATTCACCTATAAATGAATTTACAATCACTCGGTGGCAAAAGTTGCTGCAGCCACACTATTCTGTTCAATTTGAGAGATCATCACAGTTCGAGCAGCTTTTTGTCGAGGGGGAGGTTGGTGAACGTCTGCGAAGTGAGTTTGCGGTCAGGGGAGTGAATCTGTCCGGCCGGACTATGCTGTCGGGAACTGCCGATCATTATATTCTCGCCGATGCAGACCATCGCTACACGCTGGACATTGCGACCGATGGCATAACACTGGCGCAATACCCGAGAGCGAATATCGATCCATTCCGGTTTACACCGACCTTTTCGTCAAGCTTGGTCTCGCAACATGTGTTGCGGCAGTCGTCATCGGATGCACGTATGATTCGCACCTCTGTCACCAGGGGTGAATCCGCCGCCTTTAGTGCTGCTCAAGACGAGGAATCGTTTCCGGATGCGTTCAAGAGCGACAGCGCTCATTCCGACGTTCGCTATCGGTTTATGAATTTCTATCATCCGTTTGTCAATCAATTTGTCAAACAGCTGAATCGTGATGGCCTTGATGGGCTGCTGCAGCGGCCCGTTCAGATGATGAGCCCGTTGCTGGCGGTTTGCGAGAGCGGATTTTCAGAATTATTGAGCGACTTGTGTGAAAAGGTTAACACCGAAGATGAGAGTAGATTGCTACGTGAAGTTGAATGGGTGGAGCTATCCGCTGAATTCATCGAAAAAATATGCAGTTTGCGTTCACCGCTCCTAATGCAGGAAGCCAGAATTCAAGCCAAGAAATACAAACCAGCAGCGTGGCCCAGCAGTTGGCTGATATGGGATAGCAATCAGACCATCACACTTTTGCATAAGGACTCGAAGCTTTATTTCTATTTTAATCGTTTTGAAGATGTGTATTTTCCTGCAGAAGATGGTGTTCTTGACAGGCCCTTACCAGAGGAAATTGTCAATTTTGATTTCAACGACGCCTATGCGCTGTACAACTGGGAAATTTTTTTCCATATTCCGCTGTTGATTGCTGATCGTTTGAGCAAGAATCAACGGTTTGAAGAAGCCCAAAGGTGGTTTCACTATATTTTTGATGTAACGGATTTCTCTGGTTATCAGACGCCGCAACGCTTCTGGCAGACACGGCCACTGTTTGAAGAAGCCGTCGGTATGCCTCTGCGCAATCTTTTAAAGCTCCTTTCAGAACCAGGCGAGGAGGTCGAGCTCAAAAGTGAGCTGGAAAAGTTGCAGACCGCCATCGCCCGCTGGCGGCAGGATCCTTTCAAGCCACATTTGGTTGCGCGGTTTCGACTTTCCGCCTATCAGAAGAATGTCGTGCAAAAATATCTGGACAATCTCATTGCCTGGGCGGATCAGCTTTTCCGGCGCGATAGCATTGAGTCATTGAATGAGGCCACCCAACTTTACATCCTGGCTGCAGAGATACTAGGAAAACGGCCTCGGGTCGTCGCACATGCGGACCGGATGACTCGGAAGACCTTTGACGATCTCCGAGCCAAAATCGATGATTTCTCAAATGCCCTTGTTGAATTGGAGAATCAGATAGCCGGCAATGCCGGCTCTGCTCCACTTGCCAATCCGCAGGCAGAGTCCTTAAATTCCTTTGGGCAGTCGATGTTTTTACAAAACGACCAAGAGCCGGATTCCGTGATGGGCGATGAGATGGAAGAACGCCAGCGATCTCTCTATTTTTGTATCCCTGGAAACGATAAATTGCTATCCTACTGGGAGATTGTCTCAGATCGCCTGTTCAAGATCCGGCATTGTATGAATATTGAAGGAATCCGACGAGAGCTGCCGTTATTTGAACCGCCCATCGATCCGGCACTGCTGGTGCGCGCCGCGGCTGTCGGCGTCGATTTTGCCAGTGTGCTGGACGATCGCAGCGCACCCAGATCACCCTATCGTTTCCAGATACTGCTGCAAAAAGCATTGGAGATGTGTGCAGAGGTCAGATCATTGTCCGGGGCCCTCCTGTCCGTGCTGGAAAAGCGTGATGCCGAACAACTGGCACTGCTGAGATCATCTCAGGAAATAAATCTGCTTAAAAGCATGCAGCAAAGCAAAGAACGGCAAATTGATGAAGCAAAGGAAAATCTCCTCGGAGTGCGCAAGACTGCCAAAGTCGTTGAGCTTCGCCAGGAATACTATTCCGGATTGCTTGAGAAGGGATTGATAGCGAATGAAAAACTCAACCTTGAAAAAATGCAGAGTGCCCAGGAATACCAAATGGCCAGCCAGATCCTTGCGCTGCTTGCAAATATCGCTCATCTATTCCCTTCAGTTTCCTATTCCCAGTCTGCCGGCCCCCCTACGGTGTCGAGCGAAACAGGCGGACCTTATGTTGGTCGTGCGCTGGAAGCCTACTCCAGTTTGTTTTCTATCCTTTCTTCTGCGGATTCATACAAAGCCGGTCGTGCGTCAACGATTGGCGGTTACGATCGACGGCGGGGAGAATGGCTCCATCAGTTTCATGCGGCAGACATCGAAGGCGAACAAATAGCCAAGCAGATTGCTGCGGCTGAAATTCGCGTTGCCATAGCCGAGTATGAACTGCAAAGCCACAAACAGCAAACCGACAATGCCCAGGAAGAGTACAATCTCATGAAGAACAAGTTCACAAATCGTGAGCTTTACAGTTGGATGGTGGGGCAAATCTCGTCTTTATGTTTTCAAAGCTACCAGATGGCCTACGATTTTGCCAAACGGGCTGAACATGCTTTTCAATATGAATTGGGCGATTATAATGCCGGATTTGTGCATTTCGGCTATTGGGATAGCATGAAAAAAGGCCTGCTCGCCGGCGAGAAATTGAACCATGATCTCAGACGCATGGAGACAGCATTTCTGGAACGGAACAAGCGCGAATATGAAATCCGCAAGAACATTTCGCTCGCCATGCTCGATCCATTGGCCCTGGCCAATCTCAAGGCAGCCGGAGAGTGCTTTTTCAATCTGCCGGAAGTCCTCTTTGACATGGATTATCCAGGGCATTATATGCGGCGAATCAAGTCTGTCAGTGTGACGATCCCCTGCGTCACTGGACCTTATATAAGTATTAACTGTACATTGACGCTGTTGAAGAATTCCGTCAGGTTGAATACGGACCTTCTGTATGATGATACTTATCCGCGTGTAGAAGGAGATAGCCGCTTTTTGGATAATGTCAGCGCCATGGAATCCATTGTTACGAGCAGCGGGCAAAACGATGCCGGTGTTTTTGAGCTCAATTTCCGCGATGAACACTACCTGCCCTTTGAAGGCGCCGGCGCTATCAGCGAATGGTACATAGAGATGCCGAAAGAATGTAATCACTTTGACTTTAGTTCGATCTCGGACATCATTATTCATCTGAACTACACGGCTAGGGAAGGCGGAGAACGACTCAAAGAAGAAGCCAAGAAAGAGGTCGATGAATTGATTGCGCAGGCGCCCGGCATTTTATGTGCCTTTAGCGCCAAACATGATTTTCCAAATCAATGGTATCGCTTTTTGCAGAGTAGTACTGATCGAAAGCTTTCACTCGAGTTCCAAAACGATCGCTTTCACTTCATAGCAAACCGTAAACAAGCACGTTTGAATTCAGCAATGATGTTTATAAAGTTTAAGGAAAACATCACAGAAAATGTAGATGCAGGAATCAGTTTTAAAATGTGCCGAGAGGATTCGCTGCAAGAACCGTGGACAGGTGAATTTATGTCACTCGGAAGCCCAATAGAGGGAATGCTCTATGGATTGATTTTCAAGGACGCTGAAGTGTTACCTGGTGCTTTTTCTATCGAATTCGAGGGAGAGTTAAATACGGCGGATATGGATGATGTACTTGTCTTCATTGGATATTCGTTGCAGTGAAGTAAAATTGACCAGACTCGTTTTAATATTCATGAACTGCATACCCGAAAATTAAAGACTTTGAATTTACAGCTCGCTTTCGGTGATCCAAGGAATTCATGGTGTTGAAAGGGGCCGCGACGGGAAAGCGGATGCGCCACCACGGGCAATTTAAGCCATTACCAAGATGGTTGAGGCTGAGAATTCAGTTTGATCTGCCAATTTGTCTCCATCCTCGCGTCCGGCTATTTTTGTTTGTCAGGAAAGTTTTGACCGCGAATTCCGATTGCTCGGAGAGGATTCAACTGTATCAATTAAATGACCGCATAATGGTTTAAAAAAGATATAATATTTGTACTTTAAGTGCAATTATCGCAATAAAAATGAACTAAATGTTGTGCAGGTTTGAAAAAATCGCTATATTTGCACCATGAGTACAGAAAAGCAGACAAAAATAAACCGGCTGATCAACGGCTGGCCGCGCGGCACGGTGATGACACAAGCATATCTGACGGACAAAGGCTATGATGC
This sequence comes from Candidatus Zhuqueibacterota bacterium, assembly GCA_016929295.1. GTDB lineage: Bacteria > Zhuqueibacterota > Zhuqueibacteria > Residuimicrobiales > Krinioviventaceae > Kriniovivens. The sequence continues at coordinate 20,669 of JAFGJB010000257.1, forward strand.
GTTTCTGATGCGGCGCTACCGGGAAGGGCAATGGGTTCGCTCCGCTGGATCGGGCGCCTATGCCATGTGGAACGACAAGTTAGAATGGCAGGGCGCACTCTATACCTTGCAGCAGCAGTTGTCACTTGATGTGCACGTCGGTGGACGCAGCGCCATCGAGCTGTTAGGCGGCGGACATTATGCGCGATTTCGCGAGGATGCGCTTTATCTGTTTGCGCCGCCGAAAACGGTCGTGCCAAAATGGTTTTTGCAGCTGGATATAGGACGCGAGATCGTCTTGAAAAAGACGTCGTTGCTGCCGTTTGATATGAGGCAATCGTTTACAGAGATAAAGCATCGCGATTTCAGCGTTCGGGCTTCATCGCTGGAGCGGGCGGCACTTGAGATGCTCTATTTTGTTCCCGCGCAGCAGGGATTCGACGAAGCCGTAAAAATAATGGACAATATGATGAATCTGCGGCCGTCCCTCATGCAGGAGCTGCTGGAAAAATGCGGCTCTGTCAAGGTCAAGAGGCTGCTGTTGTACATGGCGGAGAAGAATCAATTGCCGTGGTTGGAGCACATAGAGCGCGATCGCATCTGTCTGGGAGAGGGAAAGCGGCGCATCGTCAAGGACGGCGTGTTGGACAAAAAGTATCTCATAACGGTGCCGAAAGAGGATGGAATGAATGGATGAGATTTATCTCAGTCAGGCCAAGTTGGTGGTGAGACTATTGCCGCTGCTTGCCCCATATCCACAATTTGCCATCAAGGGCGGCACCGCGATCAATTATTTCTATCGACCGTTGCCGCGGCTGTCCGTAGATATTGATATGACCTATTTGCCGATTGCCGACAGAGCAGCAACGTTGCCGGCCATCTCGGATTTGCTGGAGCAGCTCATAGCTGATATTCACGCTCGCTATCCCGATTATACTGTGTCGAAGAAGAAACACGCGGAAGCGGTGGACAGATTGAGGCGGGTTTTGGGGTTGTGAGTTTTACGGCGTTTATGCACTTGCTATGATAGCGGATATGTCAAGGGGCGAGAATAGAGCTGCAGTGATGGACAGCAGTTGTATTATAGTTTACGGGTCTTCCTGGTTCCAGGCTCTCAGTCTGTGTGAAAACATCCGACGACCTGTCAGGCTGAGCGGAGTCGAAGCCTGGTTCTATTGGAGTTGCTGCCCTTCAACTTCGCTCAGGGTGACATTCTGTTTGCACCGACGAAAACGGTTGTGCCAAAATGGTCTCGGCAACTGAATGCGGGGTACGAGATGGTCTTAAAAAAGACGTCGCTGCTGCCGCCAGATATAAGGAGATCGTGTACGGAAATAAAGCATCGCGATTTCAGCGTTCCTATTCGATCAGTCTGAGGGGTAGGATTCAAAAAGCTGACCCCACGGACTGTTTTGGCGGAATTTTTTCTGCCGAGGCTTGCCCTTCAATGGCCACCAAAAAAAATCGTGATAAAAATAGCTGCCAAACACAAAAAGATTCACCAGCGGGGTGTGGAAAAATAACTTTTGTATAGGTCGAAACGGACCAAACCACATAAAATCTCCAACCAGACTGGCGACGTTGTTGCCGACTTTATAATTCCAGCTTATTTCTGAAATGTCCTCTCCAATGATCTCAATGTCATTGATTTCTCCGCAGCCGAGCTCGCGCTCATGCGCCAGACGGATATACTTCAGGCTCATTGGATCAAATCCCATCATCTTGGCGGCGACCGCATCGATCGCAACCTGATCGGAGCTGGCCAACAGCAAGTGCGTATCATGCGGATGCATGGTTCTGGGGCCAGGGCCTGAGCCCGAAATCGTCCCATCCATGATCGCAAAGAGGCCTGTGTGAATTTCTTTTTGGATAGCTAACAGGTCAACTAGTGTCTCATGAATAACCGAATGCGTATAATGTCGCTTCTTGGCTAACAAACCGCCAAAGGCGTTTTTCATGGCTCCAGTGGTCGTTGTATAGATGTGCGTTTTCATGGTGGGCAGATGGATGATGTTTTTACCAAAAAAATAGTCTGGCAGCTTGATGCCCTTTGGATAAATCTTTGACAAAGCAAGCATCTTCGCTTTGGGTTCATAGTCAATCCACTTGATTTGCTCCGGATTAAAATTCTCAAATTCTTTGATGCCGTATTTTTTGTACAACGGCGCAAGTTTATTCAGCTGTTGACCTTTTTGTGCATTCGTCACCACTGTGCAGTTATGAACAGTTGTGATATCGTGGTAGCCAAATTCTTTAAGCGCCTGGATGGTGCCTTCCAACTGCCAGGGAGTTGTGTTCGCGCTTAAATAGGGAAAGTGCCACGAGATGTTATCTTTTAGAATCGTTGTTTTCGTTTTCGGCACTGCTTCCTGCAAACCTGCGTTCACCAGCAGCTGCTTGATATCATTTAATACAGCTCGTGGATTTGTTCTAATGACAGAAACAACGGACTTTGACATGGTATCCTCATTCAGAAATAGATAATGACAATGACAATTATAGAGTACAGCAAGATGCTGAAAAGTAGGGGCGGATCTTTAAAAATAGTCTCTTCCGGAGCCTCACCCTGCTGCTGTATTTCAAGCAGATACAAGTATCGAAAAAGACCATAGAGAACAAAGGGCAGCGTCCAGATCAAATTCTTGTTGCCGAATTTTGCGATGGTCTCTGCATCCAGGGTATAGAGCGCGTAGGACATCAAGCAACCGGTGATGACAATGATGATGAGATTATTCAGGTAGCTCTGGTTGTATTTATTGAGCGTTTTTCGAACATCCTGAGCAGTGGTTCCCAAAGCAGCAAGCTCGGCACGCCTTTTTCCCAGGGCCAAGAACAGAGTCAAAAAGATGGCGCAAATGATGAGCCATGACGATACCGGTTCAGCAATAGCATAGGTGCCGCCAATGATGCGCAGCATAAATCCTGATGCAATGCTGATAACATCGATGATGATGATCTGCTTTAATTTGAGTGAATAGGCCAAATTGATGATCAAATAAACAATGATAATTAAAGCGAATTCTAGTCGAATGGAGAAGGCAACCAGGATACTGCCGCCTGCGAAAAAAAGGGCAGCAATAAGAGCGATTGCCGCAGACAGTTGACCGGACGCAATCGGACGATTTCTTTTGAGCGGATGAAAGGCATCTTTTTCGCGGTCAAAGAGATCATTGATGATGTACACGCTGCTCGATATGAGACAAAAAGAGATAAAAGCGAACAATGCCTCGGTTATCTTGTGCATTTGCAGAAAGTCATGCGAAAAAACCAGTCCCGCAAAAACCAGGACATTTTTGATCCACTGCTTTGGTCTGGACGTCTTGATGATATTAAGGAGCGTTTTCATTTTGTTGCCCTGTCATGCTGTTTTGTGCTACACTTGCCTTTTTTCTCACAACTAAAATAATAACAATACTCTATTTACCCAAAAGGTTTTTTGCTTTTAGAAAGAATCGCTCAGTTTAGCTATCAGTATATCAGTTATCAGTTGATTTTTATGCACCCTGGCACAATCAAAATTCCTATCAGTTTATAGTTCATGGCTCACTTATCTTATTCCAGAGAACTTGCGGCGAATCTTTCAAGAAAAAAACACTGATGCCATTATGGTTGACTTTAACATAGTTGTTAGCAGCCCATTCAGATAAATTTTGCGCGCCCCAAATAAAATTCTGAACATAGGTTGGATGCAGGTCCTTAATTGAGTAATTCAAGTCATATTTATTGTGGCCAGGTACACTCTTCATACCCTTCTCGGCGACAGCACCAGATATGTCAGGGGGTAATTGAGCAATATACTTATCACATCTGCCTAAGAAATCGATTGCATTTCTATCGGTATAATAGGGAATTGAGCCTGCCCAGAAAACACCGACAGTTGCATTATTAGTGGTTAGCTGATTAATAGTAATTGCTCTGTTCACATTCATTCGATTGGCATTCTGTTGATACGGCTTTTCAATTAGTAGAATGTTTGGTAAAAATCGAACATTTATCAATAGTAATCCAGCTAATGTCAATAAGATGACTAGAAAAGGAAAAATATATTTATCAGGGAAGATTGGACGGCGAAAAAAATAAGCCTTAGATGCCTGTGTACTTGATATAGCCAGGACTAGGTCATTTACTGAGAGAATAAATAGCAAACTTAGGAGCGGTATAAATGGAGACATCATACGCCAATAAGTCCACGCATCACCGCCCACATATATTTGGTAACATAATGCGGATAGGAATAGGGAAATTAATAACAATTTTCTCTTTTGGAAATTAAAAACTACTTCCATGCTCGCAATTACTAAAAAAAAGATGATTTGGTGTAGGAAGGGAGATATAAATCCCACTCCATTGACTATTCTTAGTACGAGGGGCATTCCAGTGAGCTTTAGTGTATAAGTGTTTGGTAACATTTCACCATAATACCAATAGTGGAATATAAGTTGTCCACCAACAATGCCGAAATAAAAAATGATCGAGATCAACAATTGTACAACCTTTCCAACATCTGCTCTTGACCTTGAAGTGAAAGATTCCCAAGCAATATATGCCCAGACAAGAATAGCATAAACAATCGAGTCATTTCTTGTCAAAAAGGCCAGACCAAGGGTTCCAGAGACAAAAAATAAATATGATATTTTTTTATTAGATGTATATTGAAAAGCAAAAAGAACACTTGAGAGTAAAAGCAAAGTCAGCAATCCTGTTTCCATTCCCATAAGCGACCAATACGCCAATGGGTAGTAAGATAAAGCACAGAAAAACGTAAGAATTTTAATAAATGTTCGTATCTGATGGTTTTCCTTTGTGATAATATGGTTGACAATTCCGGCGCTGACATAAGCGATTGCCAACATCAAACCCATACCTACTATTTGCATGAACAATACAGCGGTAGATTTATTAAAAATTAAAGTCGCAAAAGACATCAGCAAAGTCATTAGCAGATTTGTATAGCCTTGAATATTCTCGCCTTGATTCCAAACCAAGCCTAACCCATGTGAAAAATTCCATGCATATCGCATAGAAATCATGGCGTCATCAAATAAGCAAAAATAACGTCTACCATCAACAGCGACAAATGATGACCTGTAAATAAAAGCAGTGCTCCAAATTATAAAACCAACAGAAATAATTAACAGAATCAAGTTTTCGCGTTTTCGGCTGGGTATCTCCATGTATTTATCTCCTTCAGATAAAATGTTTAATCGAGTAGGTTATCGACATGACATACAGCGTCGTAGTCCAAGTTCACTTGTAGAAATTAGCAAATAATTTATTTGCAAAGAACTGTCGAAATTGTTTTCGTTGTTAATTTACGTGGGCATCCCGTATGTGCCAGTAGCCCAAAAAAGTCCCGGCCCGATGATTGAATTAAATCATCGATATAAAAGCCTTTGTATTTGGCTATAATGTACTGTAACCGGCGGCCTAGTGCGGAAATTTGCTGGGCACGGCTTGTGCAGGATGGGGCATTCACTCGCTTTTAGAGTTCCCACTCTCCTTTAATATTGGCCGCAGACAAGAATATTTTTCAATCATTCTACCTCATCCTGATATAACCAGATAGCACCATAATTCCTTTTGCACTCTTCGACTCTGATAAAGATCGCCCTCGATCGTTGAAGAACGAGTGTTCAAATAAAATCATTATCAAATTCTTTTAATGATCCGAAAATGGTGATTTTCAGGCGCAGGTGTTCGGAGATTCCGGACTCCTGATCCGTTTGCGCAATTCGTCTATCGCGCGCTTTTTTTCCCGCGCCCGTCCCAAACGAATCGCATCCACCAATGCCAACAGCTCGTACAATTTGTCATCTTTAGCGCATGCAGCCGGCACGCCGGCATGCAGCGGTCTTCCTGGTTCCAGGCTCTCAGACTGTGTGAAAACATCCGACGACCTGTCAGGCTGAGCGGAGTCGAAGCCTGGTTCTATTGGAGTTGCTGCCCTTCGACTTCGCTCAGGGTGACATTTTATCTCGTTTTCACCCACCCTGGGAGGCTGGGAACGAGGGGGGACGGGCAGTCCGCAGACAGGAGGCAGGAGACCGGAAAAAGAAGGGCGTATAATTATGTTTTCGATCTCGCAGCCGGCGCCAGGATGGCTTTGGCCGCGAATTGTAATTGATCGGCGAGGCGTCAACCGGAACCATTGGGTGATGACAGAGTGGCCTGCAAGTGTCTATTCTCCCTTACCTAAAAGTTCCCTGATCCTCATTATCGATTTCGGCGCCGAGCCTTCATAATGGTTATTCACGTACACATGCACATCGACATTGTCACTCCATAAATCATCGATCATTTTCGCCAGCTGCGCCAGCTCATCATCTTTCGGCTCGACGATCTCATTCCAGACGCTGCTGGTTTTTTTCTCGATGGCCGCTCTGTCCGGACCGTGCA
>JAFGJB010000258.1 GCA_016929295.1 Candidatus Zhuqueibacterota bacterium
TCGGATACAATATATTGATGTTTATTTTATATAAACGTCAATATATTGTATTAATCGTTTATCTTTTGTCAGTTTTCACACAGTCTGAGAGCCTGGAACCAGGAGGCATCTTGGCGTTCTCCGCGTCCGCCTGGTTCCAGGATGGATCCATCTGCAAAGTCTTGACATTATCACATTTTTTTTTTAAACTCGTGAAAATGCAATTACCAAAAGGAGGTAAAAATGCGATCTTGCATATTGATACTGTCTATTCTGGCGCTGCTGATGATTCCGGTCCGGGTGCATGCCGAAATGAGCATCGCCATCGTCAGTCACCAGGATGGCGATTTCGTGACGCCATGCGTCGATTTCGATGTTGTTTTTGATGTGCAGACAGGCGGTGAAACGATCAAAGATGTCAGGCTCTATTCGAACGGCTCACTGAAGGGACGGGTTCGCACGGCGCCGTGGCAGTACACCTGGCGCAATATGGCCGGCGGCGTCTACAGGATTCAGGCGCAGGTGACGGCTACGGATGAAACGGAGGCGTGGTCCGACTTGATCACTCTGCGAGCCGGCTCTGTCTCCAGAGGCGAAAAAGTCTATAACGGCAATTTTGATTGTGGAACCACCCTCACGCCATGGAACATGAATGTCAACGCAACCAACGGCGCCGTGGCGACCGGCGAAGTGATCGAGGAGCTCTATTTCGATGACGTCGGTTATATGTTCATCGAAATCACCAATCGCGGCTCAGCCGATTGGCATGTGCAATTTCAGCAACCCATACCGGTTGACTCCGGCCACGTTTACAACTTGACATTTTTGGCCGACGCCGACGACAAAAAGCTCGTGCGCATCACCATGCAGGAGAATCAGGATCCGTGGTTTGTCCAATGGACGCAAGAAGTGACCATCGATGGCGCCGACGAGTACGGCCCGTTCGAATTCATCGCCGAGAGAACGGATCCGTCGAACTATATTCGCTTTAACCTGGGCGAAGATGTGACGCCGGTTTATCTCGATAAAATACGCCTGGTGGATCAATCAATGACTTCTGTCAAATCCATGGAATTGCGCGCCGGCCTGGTCCAGGAATATGAACTCTCTGCCGCCTATCCCAATCCCTTCAACATGAATACTGCAATACCCTTTTCACTGTCGCGGACGGCGGAGATCAAACTGTCCATTTATGACATGCTCGGTCGTCTGGTGAAAAATCTGTTCACCGGCGAAAAGGGCCCTGGACATTTTCAACTGCAGTGGGATGGCACCGATGAAGCGCACCATGTTGTACCAAGCGGTCTCTATTTCTATCAATTGTCGATCAATGATGGGCGCCGATCGCCGGTTCAGTTGATGAGAAAAGTGGTGCTGATGAAATGAATGGGCATATCTGTGTATCAAATAGTGAATGAATGAGCATTTTTATATCACCCGGTGGCTCTTTGTATTACAAATCTACGACATTGTGCTTTACTAACAAAGTTTTTGAGCCTAGAAGATAAATAATATAACCACCGAGAGCGCTGAGGATCTTGGCGCGGCCCAAGGCCGCAACCAAACAACGTTACAATTACGAAAAGCTAAACGCAAAGGCGCAAAGGACCGCAGAGGTTCGCAGAGAAAAATGGCTGCGCTGCGATATCGTAAACCTCTCGAGATAAGCGAGGCAATGAAAATTCAATATCATTTCTTCGTGAATCTTGGCGTTCTCCGCGTCTCTGCGTTGAAAAATATTGAATGATTATAGGCGTATTTGCCGGATGTGCAAAAACTTTGCTAAAATAACACGATGTTGCTGCCTTGTAGTACAGAGGAAAAACAGACGTTTTTTCTTCCACAAGGGCTCCTAGAGTGAACGTGATAAACTTTTTAAGTTTTGCTTCATCTGTTTTCTCGGCGGTCTCGGTGTCCTTGGTGGTTTGGATATTTTTGGTTGTGGCCGAAGGCCGCCAAGCCCTCCGCGGTTAAAAATACGCGTTATGCAAAGGAAAAATCTGTGCGTCCATTTTGTTTTCTTTTGTCATTCTTTGTCATCTCTGCCTATGCGAATGGGATAAAATATATTCACCCCCTACCATCAAGTCGTTTGCACTCTCCCGCGACAACCATCATCGTTCGATTTGAGAACAGCTCTTCCATGGATCCGCATGACGTCCTCTTCGAGGTCACCGGCAGCAGCAGCGGTACGCATCAGGGCGTCACTATACTCTCCAGCGATGGCGAAACCTACATCTTTAAGCCGGCGAATCCTTTTGCTGCCGGTGAGACCGTCGACGTGACGATCACCGCTGCAAAACTGAATGTGCACTATTCATCAACCTTTATCATTTCTCCGACATCCGTGGAACTGAGCTCATCCGCAGACGATGAAAATGAGGATGCAGACACGCCAACGAGTACACAAACTGTTCGCATTGTCAATGGTGTGTCGCTGCCGAGTGATTTCCCGCAACTGGAAATACGCCGGCATGCAGCCACCGACAGTGGGTTCATCTTTGTCTCATCCACTGCCTACTCGATGATTTTGAATAATGATGGCGCTCCCTGCTTTTATCGCAAGTGTCTGGGGCAATCAAAGCTGTGGGATTTCACCGTGCAGGCAAACGGTCTATTGACGCTCATGGAAGGCGCGACCGCCAAGGTGTTTGATCGACAGTTCGAGCTCCTCGATCAATATAAATGCGGCCATGGTTACAAGACCGATTACCATGAATTTCGCCTGACTCCTGAAGGTCATGTTCTGCTCATCGCCGAAGATATTCAAAAAATTGACATGAGCCAACTGGTCGTGGGCGGCAAAAGCAATGCGTCGGTGGTCGGCAATCATCTACAGGAACTCGATGGTGAGAAAAATGTCATTTTTGAATGGCGCTCCTGGGACCATTACGATATTCTGGATGCAGTGCATGAAACATTGACCAAACTGACCATTCACCCGGTGCACTTTAACGCCATCGATATTGACTATGATGGTGATCTCCTGGTTTGCTGTCGGCATATGGATGAAATCGTAAAAATCGACAGGGACACCGGCGACATCATCTGGCGCTTCGGCGGCCGACACAATGAATTTGACTTTGTGAACGATGCGGAGCGCTTTTCTTATCCGCACGACATTCGCGCCGTGCCGGGTGTACCGAATCATTATACGCTCTTCGACAACGGCAACTTTCATACGCCGCAATACTCTCGCGCCGTCGAATACGCACTCGACGTGAACGACAGGACGGCTGAAAAAGTATGGGAATACCGTCACTCTCCGGACCGCTACTCCTACTGGATGGGCAATGTCGATCGATTAGCGAACGGCAACACAGCGATCGGCTGGTCCCATACCTCTTTGCCCAAATACACCGAAGTGACAGCAGCGGGAGAGATCATCTATGAGATGGACTTTGCCATACCGACCACGACTTATCGTGCACACCGTCATCAGTGGCGCGGCTCGGCGAGGAGACCCTATCTGCTGGCCGAAGCCGGTTCGGAAGCCGTCACCTTGATTTTCAACCAGTTCGGCGCTGATGTGGAGTACTATAATATTTACGCCGATACGACGGCACATCCGACCTCATTCATCGATTCAACCAGACAGCCATTCATACAACTGTCCGATCTGGTGAACGAAAAGACCTATTACTTTCGCGTCACCAGCGTCGATTCAACAGGTGCGGAGAGCGACTTTTCCGATCAGGTCGAACTCTATGTCCGGTTGTTGAAACCGGGTGAAAACCAGATTAAGAACGGTGGTTTTTCGCAAGGCCTCGTCAGCTGGCGGCTGGATCGAAATTCCCTGGAATCGGCCGATTGGGATGTAGATGATGCGGAGCAGCTCGTCGTCATGATCTACGAAACCACCGGAGAGGCCGATGATGTGAGCGTCTCGCAGCGCAGAATCACATTACTGCAAGATCGCACCTATGAGCTTTCCTTCGATGCCCTTGCCGACAGCCATCGCCCGCTCGAGGTCTGCGTCATGGACGATCTCGGCACCATCGACTATAGCGAGCTTGGCTTGCTGCAGCTGACGATGCAACAACAGCATTATCACTATCAATTCATCATGCGCGACGAGTCAGATGATGCAGCGCGACTGTTCTTTAAAATGGGTGACATGACGGGAGATGTCCATCTGGACAACATCTATCTCAGCCAGGTCGTGGAAGATGCGATCAAAGAAAATAGCGACGACATAAAATATCGGCTATACGCCAACTATCCAAATCCTTTCAATGCGTACACGACGATTCACTATGCCATTGCAAAAGAGAGTGAGGTAGAAATTAAAGTATTCGATCTGCTCGGGCGAGTTGTGCATGCGCGGCAGTGGCGGCACCTTCAGGCAGGCGAGCACAGCTATCGGTTTGATGCTCGAGGATTGAGCAGCGGCATCTACTTTTATCAGATAATTGCTCGGAATGGCGGCACTATCCGCTTCACGGGGAGATCAAAATTAATGCTGATAAAGTAAATAGTTCATCCGCATAATCGGCACTTTTCACCGCCGAGATACTATGTTAATGAATAATATAATAAAATACTACGTTCACTTGGTGTGATGGGTCCAAAATCACGCAAAGCCGCCAAGCCGCAGAGGATACGCAAAGAAAAAATATCGAAATATTTATGCAATGATAAGCGATCTAACAATTGCTAACCCGTCAAATTACTTCATCTGATTTGATTATTATATATTAATAATAA
>JAFGJB010000259.1 GCA_016929295.1 Candidatus Zhuqueibacterota bacterium
CATTTACAGCACTTTCAGGAGAAAGCCGCATCTCTCGCTGCAGTCATGCCGGCCGAGAGAGACGAACACGCCGGCGCCACGAAATTGCGCCAGGATGACGCTGCCTATGCCACAATGGTCCACGCTATGGATGAAAATATCGGAAGATTGCTGCGATCATTAGAGGAGCTCGAGTTGACCGAGCAGACCGTCATCATCTTCACCTCTGACAATGGCGGCCTGTCGACGCGGGCAAAGAATCGCCAAGCTCCGACCTCGAACGAGCCGCTGCGCGCTGGCAAGGGCTGGTGTTATGAGGGCGGCATCCGCGCGCCACTCATCGTACGCGCGCCCGGAATCACCGACGCCGCAGCCGTATGCGACGAACCGGTCATCAGCATGGATTATGTCCCGACCATGCTGGAGCTGGCCGGATTGCCATTGCGGCCGGAAAAGCATATGGATGGCCTGAGTCTTGTCCCGCTGTTGCGGGGTGCCGAGCAGCTGCCTCGCAAAGCCCTCTACTGGCACTATCCCCATTATCACGGCAGCACCTGGACGCCCGGCGCTGCCCTGCGGGCGCGCGAGTGGAAATTAATTGAATTCTATGAGTATGAAAAAGTCGAATTGTACAATTTGAAAGAGGACGTCGGCGAGAAGAATGATCTGGCCGCGACCCTGCCAGACAAACGGGACGAGCTGCTCGCCAAACTGCACAGCTGGCAGCGTGAGCTCGGCGCAAAAATGCCGACGATGAATCCCGACATCAAAGAAAGCTGAGGGACTTATGCATTGGAGACGAACGCTTGTATTTTTTTCGCTGATCGTCATCGCCGCCGGCAGCGTCGAGGCAATCACTCTCGCGGGCCCGTGGCAAGCGATTCACCTGCTGGGCTACGACCACGATGCCGATCTGCAGGAGCTGGCCCAGGCGCTGCCCGGCCTGGCCGAAAGAGGCATCAATGTCATCATCCTGGAGATCGACTATCACTTTGAATTCCAGTCGTTTCCCGAGCTGCGCCAGGGCGACGCCCAGATCAGCGTCGACGGCGCCCGCAACCTGGCAGCGCAGTGCGAGAAAAATGGCATTCGCCTGATCCCGCAATTTCAGTGCTTGGGGCACCAATCCTGGGCCAAACAGACTTTTCCGCTGCTGACGGTCTATCCCGAGCTCGATCTGACGCCTGGCGCCTATCCGGAGAATGAAGGCATCTATTGCCGCGAATGGGATCCCTTCAATCCACGCGTCAACGAGATCGTCTTTGCGCTCATGGACGAGATTATCGATGCCTTGCAGGCCGATGCCATGCACATCGGCATGGACGAAGTCTTTTTGATCGGCGACGAACATGCCGTCTCCACCAAGGACAAAGATCCGGCCGAGGTCTTTGCCCATGTCGTCAATGACATGTACAATCATCTGGTCACCGAAAAAAAGGTTGAGATGCTGATGTGGGGCGATCGGTTGATCAACGCCGAGGTCATCGACTATGGCGAATGGGAAGCCTCCAGGAACGGCACCGCGCCGGCCATCGACAAAGTTCCCAAAGATATCATCATCTGCGACTGGCACTATGAGCTAAGCGACGCCTATGAATCGGTTCCCATGTTTTTAGAGAAAGGCTTTCGCGTGCTGCCGTCGAGCTGGCGCAACGTCGAGGCGTCTCAAGCTTTTATCGCCTATTCCTTGACGCTCGATCATCCAAATATGCTGGGACATCTGTTCACGACGTGGCATAAAATGGATCCCAAGGTCCTGCTAGAATATGAGCCCATGGTGAAGGGAATTGCTCAATTTGAATCCGCCCAAAAGAGATAGAGCTGCAAGGATGTCTCTGCAAACGCGCATACGAACCGATCGGCTTTATGGCCTCGCCATCACCATTGATGCACCGGCGTGGCCATCGCTGGTGCAATCGTGCGGCGTTGATTTTGTATTTCTCGACACGGAACATTGTGCGCTCGATCGCCGGCAAATCGCGGCGATGTGTCGCCTCTATCGAGCGCTGCAGATCGCTCCGATTGTTCGCATTCCGAGTCCCGATCCCTATCGGGCGTGTCAGGCCATTGACGACGGTGCCATGGGCGTCGTGGCGCCATACATCGAGACGGTCGAGCAGTTACGAGAGCTGGTCGGCGCAACCAAATATCGGCCGCTGAAAGGCGCCAGACTGCGCCGGATCTTGCGTGGTGATGAAGTTCCCGATCAAAATCTGATGCACTATCTTGAAAACTACAATGCGGAGATTGTAGCTATCGCCAACATTGAGAGCCGGCCGGCGGTCGAGAACCTGGACGAGTTGCTCGCCCTGCCCGGACTCGATGCCGTTTTCATCGGGCCGCACGATCTCTCCTGCAGCCTGGATATTCCGGAGCAGTACGATCATCCCGATTTTGAACGCGCGGTGGCGACGATCATCGAGGGATGTCGTCGATTCCATCTGGGGCTTGGCGTCCATTTTCCGCATCATGTCGAGCTGCAGATCAAGTGGATCAAGGCCGGCGCCAACATCGTGCTGCATAGCGCCGATATGCGGCTGTTTCAGCAGCGTCTGAATGAGGATTTGGCCAGAATCCGGGCCATCGGCGATGAAAGCGGGGGATCGGCGAGCGGTTTCGTCATCTGAGGAGCAGCCCGCGCTCACAGAAATTCCTTACTACTCAAAGGCTCATATTGCCTATTTCAACAGGGCATCGCAACAAAAATGGCAACATACTTTGAAACCGGATATCCCCAGAACATTATTGTTTGAATTAGGTCAGCGGATGAGAAAAGACCTTAAAAGCTTTATTACAAATTTATTGCTCAAAGATGATATCTGGTGCCACAGCTTTTTGAACAAGAAATATGTGACGCAGATCATTCAAGATCATCTTGACGCCAAAATAAATGCAACAAATACCATTTCAAATCTCGTCATGCTCGAGTTGTGGCATCAACAATTTGCATCCTGTCTCAGTAATTAAAGCCTGTAAATATTGATATGTAAATAATTTTTTTCCTGCCTGGAAAAATGCTGTTCTCTGAAAAACTGTTATTCGTTTGGCATCACCATTTTTATGCAAACCGGCATGGATATAGTCGCCCGATGCCCCGTATCGCTCAGTTGGCCGGTCTCCTTGTTAATGCGAAAAACGACGATCTCATCCGAATTCTGATTGGCGGTCAGCAAAAACGTGCTGGTCGGATCGATGGCAAAATTACGCGGCGTCTTGCCGAGTACGGACTGATGCCCGACGAACGCGAGTCCGCCCGTCTGCGCATCGATCTCGTATATCACCAGGCTGTCGTGTCCTCGATTCGAACCGTAGAGGAACTGTCCGTCCGGCGTGATATGAACATCGGCGCAGCTATTGTCGCCTTGATAGTCGGCCGGCAGGGTTGGGACAGTCGTCATCTCGGTGAGCGATCCGTCCGCGGCATCGACCGCATAGGCAGTGATGGTCGAGTTCAGCTCATTGATCACATAGGCGAATGGGCGCTGCGGATGAAAGACAAAATGGCGTGGTCCGGCGCCGGGTGCTGTCCGCACAAAGGGCTGCGCGGCCGGGGCAAAGGTTCCTTGGGCGAGATCGTAGATCATGATCTTGTCAATGCCCAGATCGACCGCATAGAGGAATCGACCATCCGGGCTCACATTAACCGAATGGGCGTGCGGCCCGCGCTGTCGCGCCGCATTCGGGCCGGAACCGGCATGTTGCGCAATGACCGGCGCCCCGAGGACGCCGTCCTGGGCGGAGAACATGGCGATGTTGCCGCTGCTATAATTGGCGACAAAGACAGAATTGCCATCTTTAGCAACAGCCACATGACAGGGATGCTCGCCCATTGTGGGTTGCGCGTTGACCAAAGCCAGATCCTGTGTCCGGGGATCGATCCTGAAGGATAAAAGGGCGCCGCTACGCTCACCCCGGTAATTCGCCACCTCGCTCACCGCGTACAGGTAATCATTATCCGGCGAGATATCGAGAAAGGAAGGATTCTCCGCCTTGACCCGGTGCAGCAGCGATAACGCCCCGCTCTGCCTGTCCAGTTCAAAGACAGTGATGCCCTCGCTGCCTCGCGACGTATAGGTGCCGATATAAAGGATGGGATTGTTTTCCGGCCATCCTCTATCCTGGCACGCGAGGAAAGCCATGATGAACGCGAATGATAAAATGAAATTTCTCATTGCTGCTCCATAGCTATTTTCACGATGCCGGTCTTGAATCGCGTGACATCGATATCGTATTTCTGAATCTTGTAGCCGATGATCCGTTCGGTGGTGTCGAGCAATCTCGCCGCTTTGGCGCGATTACCACGCGTCGATTTCAGCGCATCCTGAATCAACTCCTTCTCATAATTGGCGACAGCGGCGTCCAGCGACATGTGCGGCAGGGTGCCGCTGCTCTCCGCGGTCTGCAGGGTGGGCGGCAGATGATAGGAGTGAATGACCTGGTCATCGCAGACCAGCACGGCGCGCTCGATGCAGTTCTCCAGCTCGCGGACATTGCCCGGCCAGTGGTACTGGCGCAGCATATCGATGGCCGGCGTCGAGATGCGCTTGATCGGCTTGCTGTGTTTGCGGCCGTATTTGATCATAAAATGATCGGCCAGCAGGAGGATATCGGTTGGTCGACCGCGTAACGGCGGCAGAAAAATGGAAAAGACATTGAGCCGATAGTACAAGTCCTCGCGAAAACGGCCTTTTTTCATCCTGCTCTCCAGATCCGCATTCGTCGCCGCAATGATGCGAACGTCCACTTTGATGGGCGCCGTGCCGCCGACGCGCTCGAATTCCTGCTCTTGCAGCACGCGCAGCAATTTAATCTGAGTCATTGGACTCAGGTCGCCGACCTCATCGAGGAAAATCGTGCCGCCATCCGCCAACTCAAAGCGCCCTTTTTTTTGCGTCTTAGCGTCAGTAAAAGCGCCCTTTTCGTGACCAAAAAACTCGGTCTCGATCAGCGCATCCGGGATGGCCGCGCAATTAACGCGTATGAACGGCATGTTCGAGCGCAGCGAATTGTAATGAATGGCCTGAGCGATCAGCTCTTTGCCGGTCCCCGATTCGCCGCGGATGAGCACGGTTGTGTCGGCGCGCGCGACCTGAGTGACCTTATGATAGACCTCCCGCATCTCATGGCTGTTGCCGATGATATTGCTAAAGCTGAACTCGTCCTGCAGTTTTTCCTGAATTTTCGCGCTTTCGCTCAGCAATTCCTGCCGATCCTGGCGTCGGATTCGATCGAGACGAATGGTCTGCACCAGCGCCGAAGCCACCAGGGTGAGGAACTTGGTCGCGCTCTCATAGTCGCGTTTGGGATTATAGGGCAGATTGACAATCAGGACGCCGAGGGTGTCGTAATCCAGAATGATCGGCACGCCCATGTAGGACTGTTCGCGATCGCGGTCCGCATTCCATGAGCTCATCCGGTTGAGAAAAAGCGGCTCTTTGCTCACCTGCGGCGACACGATCGCCTTGCCGGTCGCAGCGATTCGGCCGGTGAGGCCTTCGCCCAGGCGGTATTTTGTCTTGGCAATGTCCTCCCGGTAGCCGACAGAAGCGGCCATCGACAGCGTGACTCCGTCCTCGTCCATGAGAAAAACAGCGCCCGATTTCATGTGATAGGACTTTTGCAGAATCTTGAGCGTCGCGACAAGCGACTCTTTCAAATTGAATGTTCGCCCGATGGCGATATTGATTTCTACGAGAATGGACAGCTTTTTTAACGCTGTCATATTCTCCCGTTTTTCTTTCACTGTATTGATCTCTGTCATAGCGCTGAACTCTCGGGAAAATAGTTTATTAACATTTTTGTGAACTGATAGTGATAAAGTTACAATATTGAAAGAAATATGCAATAAAATAAAATGGCGCATGGTGTCATCGGCAGAAACAGCACCATTTTCATCCACTAGCACATGACTTCCGCCCGCGCAGCGGCGCATCCACAAATCCCGTCTGCCGCAAGCCGCCAAAATTCTCCGGCTATTTTTTCATCAATCTTTTCAAGAACGCACTTTTCATCATAATTGTATTCTGATTTTAAATAGCTACAATATTGTTTGAAATAGAGGATGGTCAACCGCATTAAAAAGCAGCGCAAGTATATAAAATGTCAGTGACCAATTCACTGGGGTGCGGCGAGCAAAAGGGGTATCATGAAACCTATCGCGGTGCCGACATTGAGGTGAACCTGTTGAAAAAAGTTCGCCTGGAAATCGCCGTCAACGACAATTTCGTCGATCCCACCATCGAAGGCATCATTGCGGGCGCACGAACCGGGAAAATCGGCGATGGCAAGATTTTCATTCAGGATTTGTCTGACTGCATCCGCATTCGCACCGGCGAAACGGGCGGTGCGGCGATCGGTTGACCGGAAAAAATGAAGGAGAAATTTTGATGAAACGATACAAATGGACCATCAGATTGGCAATCATGATCAGCCTGTTCTTTCTCGCCGGCGCGGCATGGCCGCAGAGCGACGATGCGGCTCTCGAGACGTTGCAGAACAATATCAATATCATCTGGGCAGCGCTCGCGGCATTTCTGGTCTTTTTTACGCAGGCGGGATTCGCCATGGTCGAAAGTGGCTTCACGCGCGCAAAAAATACGGTCAATATAATGATGAAAAACCTGATGGACTTTTCCATCGGCAGCGTGACATTTTTTTTCATTGGTTTTGGCCTGATGTTTGGCCACTCGAATGGATTGTTCGGGACCAGCAACTTTATGCTTCACGGCGTCGATATTTTGAGCGATCATTGGCTTTTTACATTTTTGATTTTCCAGACCGTTTTTGCCGGCACATCTGCCACAATCGTATCCGGCGCCATGGCAGAACGCACCAAGTTCACCGGCTATCTCATCTACAGCGCCTTCATCTGCACCCTCATCTATTCGGTCTTTGGCTCCTGGGCGTGAGGTGGCCTGCTCGATGGCGGTGGCTGGCTGGAAAATATTGGCTTCCAGGATTTCGCCGGATCGACCGTCGTTCATTCCATCGGCGGCTGGCTGGCCCTCGCCGGCGCCATTGTCTTGGGACCCAGGATCGGCAAATATGGTCCGGACGGCAAACCGCGCGCAATCCAGGGTCATAATATCGCACTGGCGGCCCTCGGCGTCTTCATCCTCTGGTTTGGCTGGTTTGGCTTCAATCCCGGTTCCACGACAGTCGGGAATGGAGAGATCGGCCGCGTCGCGGTCACGACCAACCTGTCAGCCGCCGCCGGCGCCATCGCCGCCATGCTGACTGCCTGGGCTATATTGAAAAAACCGGATGCCTCCATGATGCTCAACGGCGCTCTTGCCGGTCTTGTCGCGATCACCGCGCCCTGCTATACCGTATCACCGGTTGGCGCTCTGATCATCGGCCTGACCGCAGGCATGCTGGTCGTCTTGAGCGTGCTCTTCATCGATCGCGTCCTTAAAATTGACGATCCTGTTGGCGCGATCAGCGTCCATGGCGTCTGCGGCGCCTTCGGGACGCTGGCAGTCGGTCTCTTCAACATCAAAGGCGGTCTGTTCTACGGCGGCGGCAGCAAACTTTTGGGCATCCAGGCAATTGGGGTGCTGACCGCTTTTGTGTGGGCGTTCGGCCTTGGACTCGCGCTGTTCTTCACCATTAAAAAGATCATCGGCCTGCGCGTCACCGAAGAGGAAGAACTGCAAGGTCTTGATATCGGCGAGCACGGCATGGAAGCCTATAGTGGATTTCAAATCTTTACAAATACATAATTTTATCTTATATTTGACAACGGAGTGAATGGACTCGACGTATAGCTCGGTGAGAACCGATCAATGACACTAAAGCCACTGTTCTATTTGGAGGTGACGACAATGAAAAAAAGTGCAGCGATTATCTTGCTCATCGCAGCTTTCAGCGTGAGCGCACAGGCAGCGGAGCTCGGCTTTTCCGGCGATGTCAGCCTTGTTTCTACCTACGTGTGGCGCGGCGTGACGCAATTCAACGGCGCTGCCATGCAAGGCACGGCCGAGTTCTCCTACGGCAATCTATCAGTCGGCATGTGGAACTCGTCGATGCAAGGCGAATTCAGCGTGGAAACAGATCCCTACATTGGCCTCTCGCTCCCGACCGGTCCACTCGAAACTTCCATCGGCGCCATCCTCTATGGCTATGACTTTTTCACCTCTCCCGGCAGCATCTATGAAATCTATGCCGCCGCCGCTTACGGACCGGCCAGCCTTGTTTTTAACTTTACGCCTGAACAACAGGATGGCGAGGTTCCCAGCGTCTACTGGCTTGAACTCGCTGCCGCAACATCCTTTGTCGGCGCAGAGTGGAGCGCCGGCCTCGGCTACGGTTCATACTCAGACTGGACTTACTCGGGCGACACCCCAGACGCTGTGGCGACGCTGCTACTGTCCGCCTCCAAATCATTGACAGAAGCTCTCTCCGTCAGCTGGAATTACGCCCTGCCGCTCAACGATGATGATGACCTGAGCAATGTTTTCTTCTTCGCCATCGGCTACGGATTTTAAAATTTTTCCCGCACCACTATCGCCCCGGCCTCCTCGAACAAGAGAGCGCCGGGGCACATACCCCCCATATGTCCCAGGCTGCGTGATCGATCATCCGGCGTAGAGCTCATTTACAAGCCATTTCCTACTTTTTTGTCACTATAGGAGATGAGAAAGACATATTTGTTTTTTGTTGGGATCGCCGCAGCGCGCTCGCACGTGAATAATACCTGGTTTTAACCTTTTAAAATTAATCATCTTATAACATGCATCACCGTTTTCATGCACGCGTGCACAGCGTGGCATGTTCTTTGAGCAGGTTTCCAGGATCATCTGTTTTCGGATATAGCCCGGCAGAGACGATACAGTTCATAACAAGGGAAAGAATATGAAAAGACAGTGGTCCTACCTGCGCGCAGGAGGCCTGCTGGTGCTCCTGGCTTCGGTAGACTCGCTTGCTGCGGACGCGAACACCATCGATTCGGGAGCGACAGCCTGGATGCTCACCTCCACCGCTCTCGTTCTTCTTATGGTCCCCGGCCTCGCCATGTTCTACGGCGGTCTGGTGCGAACCAAAAACGTCATCGGCACCATGATGCACAGCTTCGCCGCCATGGGCGTCATGGCAGTGCTGTGGGTCATCATCGGCTATTCCATGGCCTTTGGCGACAG
>JAFGJB010000260.1 GCA_016929295.1 Candidatus Zhuqueibacterota bacterium
TCATCGACGATGGTCTCATCCCGGCCGCTGTCGGCACGCGTCCTTTTGACAGCGAAGGTGTGCCGACGCGAAAAACGGCCGTGATCAACCAGGGTGTGCTGCAAAATTTTTTGCTCGACACCTATGCGGCGCGCAAGCTAGGGGCAAAATCCACCGGCAATGCCGCCGGCGCCAATAATCTTTACCTTGTCGCCGGCCAGGAATCGCCCGAGAGCATCATTCGCTCGGTAGACAAAGGACTTTTATTGACCGACACCATTGGCTTCGGGCTCGTGCCGGTGACCGGCGACATTTCTCGCGGCGCCTTTGGCCTGTGGATTGAAAACGGCGAGCCGGCTTATCCGGTGGCGGAAATCACCATATCCGGAAATTTGGCGACGATCCTGAATGAGATCGACATGATCGGAAACGACCTCGAGTTCAACAATTCAATCGTCGGGCCGACCATCAAGGTGAGAGAAATGACGATTGGCGGGATCTAGTCTGGATTATTCCTAGTGCAGCGTAGCTGCAAGTTAAAAGTGAAACGTGAAAAGTAAGATGTTTTATCGCCTGGAACGAGCCTAATTGTAACGTCTCACGTTTGATGTTTCACGTTTCACTCTTTTGACTGTTCAAAAGATTGTCAAAATAACAAAACTTTTCAGAATAAATGCCTCACACAAAGACACCAAGACACAAAGAAAAATAATGTTAGGCCTTATTTGAAGAATTTGTATCGTTTTTCACGCTTTCTTAAGGATGATAAAGCTAATAATATCAAGTTTGGAATCTTTGTGTGAGTGAATTTTTCAGGCCAGATGGCTCTGTTCGGCGGGGTGATCAGCTCAAGCGTGCGCGACGGCGCACGATGAGATCGGCATGCGCCCGCATCCGGGCGCGCGCCCTCAATGGTCGACCTGGCGTGTGGCGAAAGGCAAAGTCGTCTGCTGAAACCGCAGCGTCGTCCACAGCGGCAGGTGGTCGCTCGCTTCGGCGCTGTTGATTGTGCCGCATTCAAGCACCTCGAGCCCCCTGATGTAAATGTGATCCAGGGTAAATGGCAGCACGCCGAGCGCCCAGGCGGTGCAGCCCGCCTTTTCGCTGGCGCGCTTGAATCCGGCGCGCGTGAACAGCTCTTTCACCCGGCGGATGCTGCCCGGCCGCGCCGTATTGAAATCACCGCCCACAACCACATAATCATAGGCCCCCGTCACATCGTCCAGGACCGACTCGAGTTGCTCGAGCTGTTTTCCAGCGCTCATGAGCACCGTGGCTGCGTGCACATTGTAAGTGCGGATTTTCCTGCCGTGCACGTCCACCGTCGCGACGGTCGCGGTACGAATGCGGTCATTCCACGATTGCTTGTGCGGAAAGATGATCTTTTTGCCATCAGACAACTCCCATTTCGACAGGATGGCGTTGCCGATATCCTTGTCATGCACGTTATGAACGGAACCGGGATGGTAGATGTAATTATACCCCAATTTTCTCGCCATGCGATCGACGCTCGCCGCATCCATTTCCTGCAGCAGCACGATGTCCGCACCGCGCAGGCGCGGGAAGCGCCGCAGCTCCTCCATAGCCAGATCGACCTTGGCCGCCCAGGCGATATTGTAACTGACGACCTTGATGATCCTGCTGTCGGCAAGCTGCCATTTGGCATACGATCCGCTGTAGACAGGACCCTGCGGATCCATGAAATTGACGACGCCGGCGCACGACTGCAACAGCAGATTGGCGGCAAGAAGGAGGAGATAAATAATTTTCAATTCGAGTATTCTTTCCTGTTTGTGGATGAAAAAACAAACTAAAATATACAGGCAAGAGTTCCGCGTGGTGACAATTTTTTACGATACAAAAAGAAATAAATATGCGCAGGAAAAAACAACTGCTTTAGCAAGAAATAAGTAAAACGTCAGTTACAGTTATAATGCCGGTATTCGGGCAAAGCGTCCCAAAATAAGCCCGAAAACTATGCCAATGCAAAGCCGAGGGCGCTTTGCCCCTACAATTCAGTTGCTTGCGTAGTGGTGAAGCGCCCTCAAAAAGGAACTGTCGGCGAGATCAAAATAGAAATGGGGTGCTTCACCCGCATAAATACCGTGCTGCCCATAACTGACGTTTTGCAGAAAGAACTTGGCAAAAAAGCTCATACTGCTGATCATTTGTAGCACATAGTACAGCGTGTATTGAAAGGCACAATTCTTGTCAATTGCGTTTTTGCTTAAAATATTTTTTATTATCAGACTTTCCAAATCATCCTTTCAGGATCATCCTTCCAGGATCTATTCCCCCATCCCCTCCAACCCCAGCAAAAAGGCATACTGCATCGCATCCTCTTTCAGCGCCTCGAATCGGCCCGAGGCGCCGCCGTGGCCGGCTTCCATGTTGGTGTAGAGCAACAGCAGGTTGTCATCGGTCTTGAGAACGCGCAGCCTGGCGATCCATTTGGCCGGCTCCCAGTACTGCACCTGCGAGTCGTGCAGGCCGGCGGTGATGAGCATGTTGGGATAGTCATGCGCCGCCACATTGTCATAGGGCGAATAGCTCAAAATGTAATCATAGTACTCTTTCTCGTTGGGATTCCCCCATTCGTCATACTCGGATGTCGTCAGCGGGATGGTTTCATCGAGCATCGTTGTGAGAGCATCGACGAATGGTACGGCGGCGATGATGCCATTGTACAGCTCGGGCGCCATGTTGGCGA
>JAFGJB010000261.1 GCA_016929295.1 Candidatus Zhuqueibacterota bacterium
AGTTTCAATCTGATCGATGAGCTGACAGTGTACGAAAACGTCGAGCTGCCTCTGCTCTATCTAAAGACGCCGGCGACGGAGCGCAAAGCAAAAGTCACGGCTGCCCTGGAACGCATGGAGATCATGCATCGAAAAAATCACTTTCCACAGCAACTGTCCGGCGGACAGCAGCAGCGCGTCGCGGTCGCGCGCGCCGTCGTCGCCAATCCCAAAGTCATTTTGGCAGACGAGCCGACTGGCAACCTGGACTCCAAAAACGGCGATGAAGTGATGAGCATCCTCACCCAGTTGAATGAGGCTGGCACGACCATCATCATGGTGACACACTCGCCGACGTACGCCGAGTATGGCAATCGCACGGTACATTTATTCGATGGCAGGATCGTCACTGAGAACTTGAATGGTGGATTTCATGTATGAACGTGAAACGTCAGACGTGAAAGGTGAAACGTTTCACGTTTCACCTTTCACAGTTAAGAAATACATTGATACGAAAATAAGAGCCTACAACTCTCCACGGAGATAAAAAAATGTTCATCAATTATCTCAAAATCGCGCTGCGCAACATCCGTCTGCAAAAGGGCTATTCGTTCATCAATATTTTTGGTTTTAGTATCGGCCTCACAAGCTGTCTGCTTATTTTGCTGTATGTGGCGCAAGAATTGAGCTATGATCGTTTTCACAGCAAGGCGGATCGCATTTATCGTGTCACCTTTTCCGGCAATTCTGACAGGGGCAAGCTCTTCTCGGTTTATACAGGCGCGCCACTTGCCGCTGGATTTCGTCAAGAGTTTCCCGAAATTGAGTCGATCACACGGATGATGCGAGTTGGCGAGCAGGTCGTGCGCTATGGAGAAAGTACTTTTAACGAAAAAAATATCCTGCGGGCGGATCCTTCATTTTTCTCTGTCTTTGATTTTCAGGTGCTCGAGGGCGATCCGGCAACGGCATTGGCCGATCCAGGAACTGTTTTACTCACAGAAACAACAGCCAAACGCTATTTCGGCACCACATCGACCATCGGACAAATCCTGCTCATGGACGACGAGGGCACACCGTACAAGGTGACCGGTATCGTCAAGGATGTTCCCGCGAATTCTCATTTTGACTTTGACATGCTCATCTCCATGACCGGGCACGCCCGCGCTGCCAGCACCAATTGGCTCAATATTTTTCTTTTCACCTACCTGGTTTTAGAAGAGGGCGCCAGCGCCACAGAGCTGGAGGCAAAATTCCCACTGTTGTACGATAAATATTTTACTCCACTCCTGCAGTCTTTTATGAAAATCTCCTGGCAAGAGTTCAAAGAACAGGGTAATGATTGCTTTTTCGGATTACAACCGCTGACAAAAATCCATCTCCATTCCCACACCGACGGTGAGCTGAAAGCAAACGGCAATCTCACCAATTTATGCATATTTTCGCTCATTGCACTCTTTATTCTGCTCATCGCCTGCATTAATTATATGAATCTTTCCACAGCTCGTTCGGCAAAACGAGGCAAAGAGGTTGGTGTGCGCAAGGTATTGGGTGCCGGCCGCAAAAATTTAATACGCCAATTCCTGACCGAATCAATGTTATTCAGCTTTTTGGCCATGTTCATTGCAATTGCTTTGATTCAGCTGTTCATTCCTATTTTTAATAATATTTCCGGCACGCAGCTGTCGTCCTCCCTGTTTCAGAACGGCTGGACCGTCGGTCTTTTAGTATTGACCCTGCTGATTGGACTTTTCTCCGGCAGCTACCCGGCATTTTACCTCACGATTTTCAAACCAATTCAAATCCTCAGTGGTGTAAACAAATTGGGTGCGGGATCCAAACTGCGCAGTGGCCTGGTGGTTTTTCAGTTTGCCATCTCGATTGGACTGGTGCTCGCGACCGTCATCGTTTACAAACAGCTGCAGTTCATCAGAGAGAAAAATTTGGGTTTTGATCGTGAGAATGTCCTCATCATTCCAAATGCCAATCGCTTGGGATCACAAAAGGAATCCTTTCGCCAGGCGCTTAGAGGGCTTGCGGATGTCATCAACGCCAGCGCCAGCGAAGCCATACCGGCACGCGGCGGCTACAACGGCACAATTTTCAGAGCTACAGCGCCGGCCAGTGATGAACATCCGTTTGAAATCACAGATGCTGATCAGCAGTGTCGACATTTTGAAACGGATACGGATTACCTGCAGACCATGGGCATTGACTTGATCGCCGGCCGCAATTTTTCAACCGATATGTCGACGGATCAGTCGGCGGTCATTATCAATGAAGCCACTGCTGGTGTTTTTGGCTGGGACGATCCGGTTGGCAAGTGTGTGTATGGCACTGGCATGAAAGACTCGCCAGAATTCCAGGTTATCGGAGTGGTACGGGATTATCATTTTAATTCGCTGCATGAGCTCATCACGCCCGTCATCATGATGCGCGGGGGTGGTGGTATCATCATCGTTCGTATACAAGGTGGCCATATCAATGAAACTATCCAGGCGATCGAAAACACCTGGAAGGAATTTGCACCAAACATGCCATTTGTCTATTCGTTTCTCGACCAGGAATTTGACGCGCTGTTCCGCGCCGAACAACAATTTGGCAAACTCGTTGCCTATTTTGCCATGCTGACCATCTTCATCGCCTGCCTCGGCGCCTTTGGACTGGCGACTTTTTCCGCTGAACAGCGCACCAAGGAGATCGGCATTCGAAAATCGCTCGGCGCGTCAGTGCAGCAAGTTGTCTTTATGTTGACCAAAGAATTCACCCGATTGGTCGTGGTGGCGTTCGTCATCGTTGTGCCAATCGCCTGGTATGTAATGAGCCGTTGGCTGCAGAATTTTGCCTATCGCACCAGCATCAGCGTAGGTATCATTCTTCTTGCCGGACTCACCGCTATTCTATTCGCCTGGCTAACGGTCAGCTACCAGGCTGTGCGCGCGGCGACGGCGAATCCGGTGAAGGCTTTGAGGTATGAATAATGTGAGAGGTGAAACGTCAAACGTGAAACGGATTTTAGCGTCGATCTACCAAATAGTCTTTTTATAAAAATTTTGTATAATTCGATCTTTGGTGATAATAGGACAATTTCTCATCATGGCCGTAGCGACAATAGTTCGATCAGCCGGATCACGATGGCTCCAATCAAGAGCAAGATTCTTGATCCACAAGTTTTCATCAACAGGAACAATGTCGATGGAA
>JAFGJB010000262.1 GCA_016929295.1 Candidatus Zhuqueibacterota bacterium
ATATTCTTGCCACGCGTGTCGATGACGACGATGGGCAGATTGGAGGAGGTGAACTCGACTCGCTCGTTGCCATGACCTGCAGGATAGCCTGACATGCAGAGCGCAAAAGAGAGCGTGATGATGAGTATAGACCTGGATTTTTTAGTGTGAAACCACGGTAACAAGGTCATAGAGAATGCGTCCGTTTCAAATGCTCAATGAGCAAGTAAAATAAAAGAATAGCGCTGGAATGCAAGCACTATTTTAAGAGATCGATCAGCGAGTACAGCGGATCAACCTGACAGGTCCGTAAAGTCCAGCGGGACGTCCATCGCCCCAGCTGTTATTGACCAGATTGCCAACCGTCAGAAGAATGGAATTACGTCCCGGCCGGATCAGATCACTGATTTCAAACTGATAGGGTGGCCAGAGGCGCTCGCCCGCGTCAGCGCCGTTGACGCGAAGGTGCGCGCTCGCGTACACCTGACCCACATCGAGCAGCGTCTTCGCAGCGACCTCATCGATTGTCATCTCCATCTCGTAGGTGAGGACGCCACTCCAATTCGCCAGCCCCCACGCGCGCCAATCGGTCAGCTCGACGAGCAGGCCGGTGCTGAATTCCTCCGGCATGGCGGCATTTTTATCGAGAGGTGGCTGGATGCCCGCCTCTGCCCTGACCCGCCACGGACCTGTCAGATCGATCGTATCGGCTCCGGTGAACTGTTCTGTGCGGGCTGTATAGCTCCCGGCATCGGCGAGCCAAAAGGCTTCCCAGGGAGCAAAGGTCACGTCGATGCAGCTGCCGTTCGTGTTGTCGCGCACGGTCAGAGGCTCGATGTGGCCGTTTTCGCAGTTCCATTTGACAAAAGCGAGATGCTCACCGCGTCGAATGAAAGTGCACTGCCGCGACGAGTCTCCCTGGTTGGCCAGCCAGAAAAAATCGCGGCCATTGATCCGGCGATGCGCCTGCAGCATGTCGAACTCTCCGCTCACAAAATCGAGATGAGAGGCCAGATGTTCTTCGCCCTTGCTGAGCTCAGCTACAAGCGACGAATCACAAAAAATCACCCGCGGATTGGCCTGCAGCTTTGCCACGATCGAATCGATCTCCGCGTCGTACAGGCCATTCTCTGTCGAGCCGGCCGGCCAGGCAGCCAGCACATAGACATGACCGCCCTTTTTGGCGAATTCCAGGATGGTTCGCGCCACGTCCTTTGGCAGGATGTGCATGGCCGGCAGGATGAGCGTTTTGAAACGAAAGGGGTCGCGAACAAGGGCGCCCTCTTCGACCCGCATCTGCCGCATATAGCCGCGATCAGCGACGAGGAATTCAATGCGAAATTTTATCAGGTCGTCCATGACCTGCGAATAGATGGCATTGATGCGATGCACCTCCGCCGAATACCAGTCGTCCATCTTGGGCGGACACCACCAGGCGGATTGCTCCTTCACCTGCGCCGGCGTGCGCAAGATGTCGGTTGCTGTCCCCAGCGGCAGCACCGCCGGCACCGGCACGCGCCCCTTGAAGGCGGGATCAAAGACGCCCGGCCCGCATAAACCCCAGACGCTGTCCATTGGATTGAGCAGCAGCACATCTGCGGCGACGTGACCGTGCGAATTCACATAGCTGGCGCGGCGGACGAAATCGGTCCACAGGTGCATCTGCGGCCACCAGGGATTCTGCTCATACCAGTCGGGCAGCCATGGATTGCCCGCGAGTTTGCGCGTCAGCCAGATGGCGTGCGGCACTATGTGACTCACGCCCCAGGCGATGGCGGCGTTGGCCGCTCCCTTGATGGTGATGTTGTCAAAGCCCCACAATCCGGCGGCGCCCATGATTTCGCTCTGCATGCGCCGGCCCTCGAACTCGCACACCGATTTTGTCTCCATGAAATCGTGCAGCTCCAGGATGCGCAGTCCCAGAGCATCGGTGCCGGGCATGCTAAAGATCCGCTGCGCCTTGAAAAAATCGCCCACCGCGCTCGCCTGCCACATGAGCGATTCCTCCCACAGATTGGAGATGGCGTACAGGCCGTGGTCGAGACACCACTGAACGGTGCCCTTGAAAAATTCGACATAGATATCGGAGACGACCTCGAACCAGCTCCAGCGCGCTTTCACGTAGCGTCCTTCAAGGTCACGATCAACGAGCAGCGGCATCCACAAGCGAATGTCACGACCGAACACCTGCTGATAGCGCTCTTCCAGGTCCGCAGACCAGGCCAATTTATAGCCATAATCGCCCTCGTGATCGATGAAAACACCGGGCACTCGCCTGCCGAGCGCCTGCGGGAAATGCGCCGCATAGGGCGCATGTGCCTCGCGCAGGAACAACTCTGACAGGCGCCCATCCAGATAGTTCAATCGTCCGCCATCGCAACCGGGATGATAGTATTTGTTAAAGACATAGATGCGCCAGGCGCCCTCCGCCGGCGCGCGCCAGACAAAAGGCGACCCTGAGCCAATCAATTGCAATGTGGCGCTAGAAATGACGGCGGGAGTATGCGGCACAATTTCAAGATTGTTCAGGGCAGCATCTTTACAGATTTGCTGCCGTTGTCGCTCAAGATCAATCAGTACTCTCGTCGTCAGACTGTCCGCCGCAGACCGCAGTTCCGCCGCCACCACAAAAAACGACTCCCCGATCTGGATTGCGCTTCCGCCAGCGACGTCCATCGTCTCCCATTTCAACGATTCCGCCCACATATCCGGATTTTTCTCCAGGACGCGATCGGCGGCGCGGCCGCTCGGCCACCAGAACTCATCGACATAGCCGAGATAGGCGTTCAATCTCTCCGTCTCCGCCAGAGCGCGCCCGAAAGCGCGGAACCAGTCACCGGACAGCCACTGCTCGATCGGCAGATCCGGATCACCGACCATGTTGAAGCGCGCGTGCACATAGCCGGGATTGAAGCCCTGACCGATCATCTTGCGCGTCATCTCTTCGATGCGCGCCTGTACCGCGGGATCCAACGGCCGATCCCAGAACCAGAATATCGACGGCGCGTACAGCATATCCGGCCGGGCGAACTGACGCTGCAGCTCTGCACATGAAACCGATCGTTTTGCACCGGGAATTTCAGCTGCTGATCCGGCAAAACACAGGGTAAATATCAAGAGAGCGGAAATTCGCATGCAGATGCCTCCCTCCCGGTCACGGTTTTTTTGGCTGAAAATGGCTGCACCCCTTATCGACGATCTCGGGCGGGATTTCTTTGGCGGGCAATCCTTTGGTCTTGAAATAGGTGCATTTGCCCAAGAACGTCTCGTTGTCGAGGTCATGAAAAGCGCAGGTCCAACACGATTTTTCGCTTTGGTTGTTTTGCATCATCCGGTCTCACTTTTTATTTTCCAGCGCGATCCGCACATTTCGTTGCAGTCCTTCCAGCCGGGCGCGTTTTATCGGGCTGTGTCGATACTTTTGGCGGAATTCCTCTCGGCTCATGCGGAGGAGATCGCCGAGGTTCGGATCGATGTGCTGCGGATACGGCTGAAAGGCCGGCTCGGGCGTCGGCCTGGCAAAGCGGTTCCAGGGACAGACATTCTGGCAGATATCGCAGCCGAAAATGGCATTGCCGATTTTGCCTTTCAGCTCCTCCGCATAGGGCTTGTCATGTTTCAGCTCTATGGTCAAATAGGAAATGCATTGTCGCGCATCGACCACGCGCGGCGCGACGATGGCGCCCGTCGGACACGCCGCGATGCATTTTCGACACTCCCCGCAGTGATCGGCGCTGAACGGCGCATCGCAGCTCAGCTCGACATCGACGAGGATGGCGCCGATGAAAAACCAGGAACCATGGTCGCGCGTGATGAGGATCGAATGTTTGCCCTGCCAGCCGATGCCGGCGCGAACAGCCCACGCCTTCTCCATCAGCGGTGCGGAATCGACAAAGACGCGACCATTTGCTTGCGGGATGAGTTCCTGAATGTACGCCAGCAGCGCCTGCAAACGCGGCCGGAGAACCTCGTGATAGTCATCTCCCCAGGCGTAGCGCGAAATGCGGCCTCTTTCCGGCGCGATCGTGGAATTGTATGGCGTATAGTAATTCATCGCGCAGACGATGATCGACCGCGCATTGGGGACGAGCGCCGCCGGATTCAGCAGCAGATCGCGTCGCGCACGCATATGATGCATATCGCCATGATAGCCTCGCGCCAGCCACTCGTCCAGGTGCGTCGCATCGAGTGGCTCAGCTCTGGCGATGCCGGCGCGAAAGAATCCGAGGCTGAGAGCCTTTTCCTTTATCCGCTTGGAGAGAAGAGATGACAACATGATGGAATATAAAAGATGCGAGGCAAGAACGCAATGGCAAAAAGCCCGATATCTCGATGATACCGGGCGATTAAGGAGTCTATTCCGGCAGCGGCCTGACCATAATATTCTTGAAATAGACGACGCTTTTGGGATCGTGTCCCTGCAGGCAAAAGGTGCCGCTGCCGATCTTGCGGCCGGGCATGCCGTCGTAATTGACATTTTCAGGCTCGCTATAGTCAATCACCTGGACGCCGTTGACGTTGACGATGATCCGTTTGCCGCTGACAATGATGTGCTCGGTGAACCATTCATTATCTTTGGCCTGCGACTCTTTCAGATCGACGATGCTGTACAGGCTGCCGGTGCGCCGCCAGTCGGAGTGTGAGTTGTTCACCTGTACTTCATAGCCCCTGGCCGGCCAGCCGTCTTGCTGGAATTCGGTGTGGAAATAGATTCCCGAATTGGCGCCGGGCTCGGTCATGACGTCCGCTTTAAACTCGAAATTTGTCCAGCTCGCATCGCCGGTCCCCACATAAAAGAGGTGGCTGCGTTTGCCGTGCACGACGATCACGCTGTCTTGCACCGAAAAAGTGCCGGCGTCTTCGCTGAATTTCCAGCCGTTCAGCGTTTCGCCGTCGAACAAACTGATCCAGCCATCGCCCGGCGTCTCCTGCGCATATGCCACCATCGCAAAAATGACGAGACAAATCACAATTAGATTTTTCATCAAACCTCCGAAAATAAAGATGGGTGATTGTTTGTAATTTCGAACATTGTACTACAAGGTGACAACATCGTGTTTTATTAGCAAAGTTTTAAAGCCACGGATGATCACTGATGAAACACGGATTGAAGAACGATTTGACATTTTTTATCAGTGTTTTATCCGTAATACAAATCAGCAACATCTTGTTTTTTTAGCAAAGTTGTAAAGCCAACCGCAGAGGGCACCGAGATCCGCAGAGATATTGCCCGATTTCGCTTCTTTTCCTCTGTGACTCTCGGCGCCCTCGGCGGTTTAGATGTTTTTGGTTGCGGCCAAAGG
>JAFGJB010000263.1 GCA_016929295.1 Candidatus Zhuqueibacterota bacterium
GGTTAACGTCGTCTTCCCGTGATCTACGTGCCCTATCGTGCCTATATTCACGTGAGGCTTGGATCGCTCAAATTTTGCCTTGGCCATTTTTTATTTCTCCTAAATTTATTTTATATAAATTTTTTTTCAAGCAACCAACAGCCCCATCCCCTCAAGGAGCTTTTTTGACACTTCCGAACTGACAACTTTATACTCTGAGAATTGCAGAGAGAAAATCGCCCGTCCCTGCGACATATTTCGCAAGCTTGTCGCGTAGCCGAACATTTCCGCAAGCGGCACAGATGCTGAAATTGTTTGATTCTCGCCGCGTTTGCCATGCCCTTCGATGGAAGCCCGTCGTCCGGCCAAATCACTGAGAATCGCGCCAAAATATTCTTCGGGAGTGATGACCTCCAGTTGCATCATTGGCTCCATCAGCACCGGATTGGCTTTGCGAACAGCATCCTGCAACGCCATGGAACCGGCGATCTTGAACGCCAGCTCCGATGACTCCGCATCGTCATAAGATGCATCAATAAGTGTCGCCTTGATATCGATGACCGGATAACCGGCAATGGCGCCACTCGACATGGCTTCTTTCAATCCATCGGTGATGGGTTTTATAAACTCTCGCGGCAGAACGCCGGGTTCAAGGTGGTTCTGAAATTCAAATTTTGTGCCCGGGTTTGCCGGCTCGACATCAACGACAACGTGGGCAAATTGACCTTTGCCGCCCGCTTGCCGTTCAAAACGAATCTCACTTCTAACCCGATTCGTAATTGTCTCCCGATAAGTGACCATCGGTTTGCCGACATTGGCCTGCACTTTAAAGTCTCGTAAAAGTCGGTCGGCAATGATTTCCAAATGCAGCTCACCCATGCCGGAAATGAGCAGCTGGCCTGTTTCGCCGTCGACATGAACCTGAAATGTCGGATCCTCTTCAGCTAACGCGCTGAGCGCATTATTCAGTCGTTCTTCATCCGCCTTTGACTTTGGTTCGATAGCGACAGCAATGACCGGGACCGGAAATGTGACCTCTTCCAGCAAGATCGGGTGTTTCGGGTCGGCGAGCGTATCGCCGGTTTTGGTGTCGCGCAATCCGACGACGGCGACGATATCGCCGGCCGAGGCTTCCTTGACATCCTGCTGCTTGTTGGAGGACATCAGCAAAATACGTCCCAGCCGTTCTTTCTTTTTTGTCCGCGGATTGAGCGCGGTCTCACCCGCCTCGATCTTTCCCGAATAGACTCGGCAAAATGTCAATTTCCCGACATAGGGATCGACCTGAATCTTGAATGCCAGCGCCGCGAATGGTTCATCGTCCGATGGTTTTCGCAGCTCAAATTTGGAGGTGAATGGATTCTCTCCCTTCACAGGCGGTATATCCGATGGAGCGGGCAAATAATTGACAATGGCATCGAGAAGCTTTTGCACGCCTTTATTGCGAACTGCCGCACCGCACAATACCGGCACCGCACGGGCATCAAGCGTTGCTTTGCGGATGGCCGTGTGAATCTCATGTTCCTGAATATCGCCGCCCGACAGGTACTTTTCCAAAACCGTGTCGTCATAGTCTGAAATCGTCTCCAGCAGAAGATTTCGATATCGCTGCGCCTTGTCCAGCATATTGTCCGCGATATCGATCTCTTCCCAGGTGGCGCCAAGCGACTCCTCATCGTAGCGAAGCATTTTCATACGAATCAGATCAACGATGCCGGCAAAATCATCACCTTCGCCGACCGGAAGTTCGATGATGATCGGCCGGGCGTGCAGACGATCTTTCATCATCTCTATTGCATTATAGAAATCAGCGCCGAGGCGATCCATCTTGTTAATAAAAGCGAGGCGCGGAACATTATAGCGATCCGCCTGCAGCCAGACCGTTTCAGACTGCGGCTCCACACCGCCGACGGCGCAGAACACAGCGACCGCACCGTCCAGAACTCTCAAAGAACGCTCGACCTCCGCCGTAAAATCGACGTGACCCGGAGTATCGATGATATTTATCTGACAACCATTCCACATGCAAGAAATTGCCGCCGAAGTGATGGTGATGCCTCTTTCGCGCTCCTGCTGCATCCAGTCCATCGTCGCCGCACCATCGTCAACCTCGCCAATTCTGTGCACCTTTCCGGTGTAGTAGAGAATTCGCTCCGTTGTCGTGGTCTTGCCGGCATCAATGTGCGCCATGATGCCGATGTTGCGAATTTTGTCCAGCGCTTTCGGCTTGGGCATAAAAAAACCATTCATTACAAAATCGTTCATTTTTGTGTAGTTAAAGACTCGTGACGCTACACACTCATGAACGCATAACAAATGGTTCATCTTGCATGGGCGCCAAGGTCTTACAACTACTTTCTAATCCGGCCGCACGGCTTTCTAGGGATTAGAGTTGGACTGCAAGACTGGCTCGAAAGATCGATGCTACATATTGATACTACCACTTGAAATGGGCGAACGCCTTGTTCGCATCGGCCATTTTGTGGGTATCTTCGCGCTTTTTTATCGCTGCGCCTTCTTTATTATAGGCAGCCAGAAACTCCCCGGCCAATCTCTCGGCCATGGTCTTTTCAGATCGACCTTTCGCGTATGAAATGATCCAGCGAATGGCCAGAGCTTGCTGCCTTTCGCGACGAACTTCAACCGGAACCTGATAAGTGGCGCCGCCAACACGTCGAGATCGAACCTCGAGAATGGGCTTGACGTTTTCAATCGCCTTTTCAAAAACTTCGATGCCGGTTGAATTGTTTTTGGCATTGGATAAATCGACGGCGCTGTAGAACGTTTTCTCCGCAACGCTTCGCTTGCCGTCATGAAGCAAGCTGTTGATGAACTTGGTCACCAGAACACTTTTATATTTGGGATCCGGTAAAACGTGTCGTTTCGTTGCTCGTTTTCTTCTTGGCATCTCTTTATGACTGATGATAGTGAGTAGCTAATTTTTTATCTTTGCACCATACTTGGAACGGCTTTTCTTGCGATCAGCCACGCCACTTGTATCCAAAACACCCCGAATGACGTGATAACGTACACCGGGCAAATCCTTGATACGACCCCCACGGATCAATACAATCGAGTGCTCCTGCAAATTGTGTCCCTCGCCGGGGATATAGGCGGTCACTTCAAATCCATGCACCAGACGAACTCGCGCAACCTTGCGCAGAGCGGAATTTGGCTTTTTGGGCGTCGTTGTATAAACTCTCGTACATACTCCCCGTCTTTGCGGCGCACCTGCCAAAGCCGGAGCTGTCCCTTTTTTTACGATACGCTTACGTCCATGCCGGACCAATTGATTAAGCGTAGGCACATTTCCTCCTGTTTTTCTAAAGCCTATTAAAATAAACAATCATCATATTAAATGCAAGATATTTTTACTATTCCTCGCTGTTTTCCGCCACTTCCAGCGGAATACCAACATCGCTATCCTCATCTTCCTGATCAAGATAGAGATCCGGTCCGGAAACCCGCATGTCGTTAAATTTGCGAATGCCCGTGCCGGCGGGAATCATATGTCCCATGATGACATTTTCTTTCAAGCCGAATAACCTGTCGACTTTGCCTTCCACAGAAGCATCGGTCAATACTCTTGTCGTCTCTTGAAACGACGCCGCGGACAAAAAGCTCTCGGTCGTCAGCGACGCCTTGGTGATGCCGAGCAACAGCGGTTGAAATGTCGCCGGTTGTGCCGGACGCGATTGCGGTGCGGCATTGCCATCTTCCTCGAGCTCGCTCACTTTTTCTCGCAGTTCGTCCGCAAGCACCAGCTCATTCTCTGCCCAGTCCGAGTCGCCGGCATCGGTTATCACGACATATTTTCTTATCTCTTCATTTTCGCGCAAGAATCGCAGACGGTCTACCTGGTCGCCCGGCAAATAGAGCGTGTCGCCCGGCTCCTCTATCTTGACCTTTTGCAGCATTTGACGAACAATGACTTCGATGTGCTTGTCATTAATGCGCACACCCTGCAAACGATAAACCTCCTGGATTTCGTTCACCAGATATTCCTGCACCTTATTGGCGCCCATGATAGCCAAAATATCGTGCGGCGCCACCGATCCTTCGGACAGTTTTTCGCCGGCATGCACAAAATCACCATCGTGCACCAGAATGTGTTTTCCATAGGGAATGAGGTATACTTTCTCTTCATGCCCGTCTTCCGATGTGATATGAATTCGGCGCACTCCTCTTTTCAATTCTCCAAATTTGACAATGCCGTCAATTTCGCTGACAATGGCGGGCTCCTTGGGTTTACGCGCTTCGAATAGCTCGGCGACGCGCGGCAAGCCGCCGGTGATATCACGCGTCTTTGAAATTTCACGCGGTATCTTGACGATTGAATCTCCTGCAAGGATATCATCGCCGTCGTGAATTTGTAGAAAAGAACCGACCGGCAACACAAAAGTCGCTGCCTTTTCACCTTTTTCATCGACGATGGCGACGGTCGGGGTCAGGTTCCTGCTGCGCGTTTCAATGACCACCCGCTGCCGCATGCCCGTGGTTTCGTCCAGCTCTTCCCTGAACGTCACGCCTTCGATGATATCGATGAACTCCACCTTGCCACTGTGCGTCGAGACGATGCTGGCGGTATAGGGATCCCACTTGAAAATAACATCGCCCTTGACAACTCTATCGCCGGCTCTGACGAGAATGGTGGCCGCATACGGCACGGTCAGACGTTCGACGACACGATCGTCATCATCAACGATCTTTATACGACCGCTCCGACCCAGAGAGATGACATCATCCACGCGTTCAACAACGCGCAGGTTATCCCATTCAATCGTACCGTCCTGTTTGGCAACCACTTGTGACTGCGCAGCAATACGAGAGGCGGTGCCGCCAATATGAAAAGTTCGCAACGTCAGCTGCGTGCCCGGTTCGCCAATGGATTGAGCGGCCATCACCCCGACGGTTTCGCCGATATTGACGATCTTGCCCGTCGCCAAATTTCGACCATAGCAGAGCGCACACACCCCTCGCGGAGATTCGCACGTCAACACCGATCGGATCATGACATTGTCAATGCCGGCATCCGCTATTTCTTCCGCGATCTGTTCGGAGATCATCTGGCCCGATTCGATGATGATATCGCCCGAATCGGGATGAAATACTTCTTCAGCCGCCACTCGACCGGAGATACGATCGACCATCGATTCGATGACCTCTTCACCTTCCTTCAGATCGCCGACGCGCAGCCCCAGAATCGTGCCGCAGTCTATCTCGGTGATGATGACATCCTGCGCCACGTCAACGAGACGGCGAGTCAGATAGCCGGCATCAGCGGTCTTTAAAGCTGTATCGGCCAAGCCTTTGCGCGCGCCATGGGTTGAAATGAAATATTCCAGCATCGACAACCCTTCGCGAAAGTTCGCCGTGATCGGGCTCTCGATGATTTCACCCATGGAGCCGGTCATTTTCTTTTGCGGCTTTGCCATCAAACCCCGCATACCGGCCAACTGACGGATTTGCTCTTTAGACCCGCGGGCGCCGGAATCAGCCATCATAAATATCGGATTAAATCCCTGTCGATCTTTGGACAGGGTATTGAACATTTTTTCAGCAACGTTGCTCGTCGTGTGCGTCCAGATATCAATGATCTGATTGTAGCGTTCACCGTCGGTGATGATGCCTCGTTCATAGCGCTTTTGGATGGTATCGACAGCTTTGAAGGCCTCATTCAACAAGACCTGTTTTTCGTCAGGAACAATGACATCATAGATGCCGATACTCGATCCTGACTTCATGGCAAAATAAAAGCCGATCTGTTTGAGCATATCGAGCATACAGGCCGTCCGATAATTGCCTATCAGGCTATACGCCCGCGCAATGAGCGCCTCGGTGCCTTTTTTGGTCAGCAGCGTATTGACAAAGCCGAGTTCTTTGGGCAAAACCTCATTTAAAATGACGCGACCAACTGTCGTTTCAACCAGTTTGCCGTCAATGCGAACCTTGATCGCCGCGTTCAGGTGGACACGATTATCATCATAAGCGATGGTGACCTCATTTGGCGACGAGAACACTATACCCTCTCCCTTTGTTCCGGTGCGCTTTTTGGTCAGATAGTAGATGCCGAGCACCATATCCTGGCTGGGAATCGCCAGTGGTCGCCCGTGCGCGGGAGACAATAAATTGTGGCTCGAGAGCATGAGAATTTTTGTCTCAATTTGCGCATAAAAAGATAGCGGCACATGCACGGCCATCTGGTCGCCATCAAAGTCAGCGTTGAACGCCGAGCAGACCAGCGGATGGAGGTGAATGGCTTTGCCCTCCACCAGCACCGGCTGAAAAGCCTGTATGCCAAGGCGGTGCAGGGTCGGAGCGCGGTTGAGCATGATCGGATGATCCTCAATGATCTCCTCAAGAATATCCCAGACCTCCGGTCCGCGCCGCTCGACCTGCTTTTTGGCGCTCTTGACCGTCTTGACCAGGCCGCGTTCCACCAGTTTGCGAATGACAAACGGCTTGAACAACTCCAGCGCCATATCCTTGGGCAGGCCGGCCTCGTGCAATTTTAGCTCCGGGCCAACGACAATGACTGATCGGCCGGAATAATCGATGCGCTTGCCAAGCAAGTTTTGCCGAAAGCGGCCCTGCTTGCCGCGCAACATATCGGATAGACTCTTGAGAGCGCGATTGCCATCGCTGCGAACGGCCGATGTCTTGCGACCGTTGTCAAAAAGAGAATCGACCGCCTCCTGCAGCATTCGCTTTTCATTTCGAAGAATGACCTCGGGCGCGCGAATTTCGAGTAATTTTTTCAGCCGATTATTGCGAATGATCACACGGCGATAGAGATCGTTTAGATCAGATGTGGCGAATCGCCCGCCCTCAAGCGGCACAAGAGGACGCAGTTCCGGCGGGATGACCGGCACAACCGTCATGACCATCCACTCAGGCCGATTCTCCTGTCGCTGATTGGCACGCCGAAAAGCTTCCACAACCTTGAGGCGTTTCAGTGCATCCGTACGTCTCTGTATGGACGTCTCATTTGCCACGGCATGCCGTAATCCTTTTGCCAGCTCGTCCGTATCAATCTTTTTGAGCATCTCCAGCACCGCTTGTCCGCCCATTTCAGCACGAAAACGTTCCTCTTCGGGCAGCTCTTCTTCCCTGGCGCGCAGCTCTTCGACAAGCTCCAGATACTCTTCTTCGGTGAGGAGATCCCTCTCTTCCAGTCCACTGGTTCCCGGATTTATCACGACATAATTTTCATAATAGATGACGCGCTCCAGGTTTTTCATACTCATGCCCAGAACATAGCCGGCCTTTGACGGCAGAGACTTCCAGTACCAAATGTGCACGACGGGCACAGCCAGTGAGATATGACCCATTCTCTCACGGCGGACACTTTTTGTCGTCACTTCGACGCCACAACGATCGCAGACAATCCCCTTGTAGCGAATTCTTTTGTACTTGCCACAATGACATTCATAGTCGCGCACCGGACCAAAGATTTTTTCACAAAACAGTCCATCCTTCTCCGGTTTGAAAGAACGATAGTTGATTGTCTCGGGTTTTGTCACTTCGCCATGGGATCGCTCCAATATTTTATCCGGCGACGACAATCCGATATAGATGGCATTAAACTTTGTGATGTTCGTCGGAGAATCAGATCCGATCATTGTACTCAAATTATCACCTCCAAAATCAATGTGAGGCTGAAATTTTTCATTGAAACCTAATTCGTATCGCTTTCGTTGATCAGCTGGACATCCAGGCCGAGTCCCTGTAATTCACGGATGAGAACGTTGAAAGATTCGGGCAATCCCGGCTCCGGTATATTTTCTCCCTTGACAATGGCCTCATAGGTCCTTGAACGCCCTCTGACATCATCACTTTTGACCGTCAGTATTTCCTGCAACGTATGAGCCGCGCCGTACGCTTCGAGCGCCCAGACCTCCATCTCGCCAAATCTTTGGCCGCCAAACTGAGCCTTGCCGCCGAGAGGTTGCTGGGTGATGAGCGAGTAAGGCCCAATTGAACGGGCATGAATTTTATCCTCGACCAGATGTGACAGCTTGAGCATATAAATCATCCCGACTGTCACTTCTTCATCAAAGGGCTCGCCGGTGCGGCCATCATAAAGTTGAACCTTGCCGTTTTCGGGCACGCCCGCCCTCTCCATCTCTTCTTTCACCTCAGCGAGGGAGGCGCCATCAAAGACCGGCGTCGCATAATTGATCCCGAGTTTATCAGCTGCCCAGCCGAGATTTGTCTCCAGAATCTGTCCCAGGTTCATGCGCGACGGCACGCCAAGTGGATTGAGCACAATATCGACCGGTGTGCCATCAGGAAGATAGGGCATATCTTCGATGGGCACGATTTTGGAAACGACGCCCTTGTTGCCGTGCCGACCGGCCATCTTGTCACCAACCATCAGCTTGCGTTTCTTCGCGACATAGACCTTGGCCAGTTGGGTGATGCCCGGAGGTAATTCGTCGCCGACAACAATTTTAAATTTCCGCAGCTCGTATTCGTCATCCACATTTTTGAGCTTGTTCTCATAGCGCTTCAATATATCCTGAACGAGCTCATTCACCTTTTCATCGACGGAGAGCGGCTGCGAAAAATCGACTTGATCTAAATCAATCTTTTCAAAATGGGCGGCGGTCAGTTTGGTGTTCGCCTTTATGAGCATTTTGCCTGTCTGGATGTTGCGAATGCCGGCGCTGAGAGAACCATCGAGAGCCGTCGCAATTTTTTCATCGCGCATCTGTCTGGCTTTTGCTTTGGCGCGTGCAGCCCAGTTTTCAAGTTCTTCCAGACCTTCCTTGTCTTTCTTTTTCGTATCCGTGTCTTTTTTCTTGCGGGAAAAGAGATTGGTATCGATGACGATGCCCTTCAATCCGGGCGATCCTTTGAGCGATGCATCTTTGACATCGCCGGCCTTTTCACCAAAAATTGCCTTGAGGAGTTTTTCTTCGGGAGTGGGATCCGTCTCTCCCTTTGGGGTGACTTTGCCGACGAGTATGTCACCGGCATGGACCTCGGCGCCAATCCGGATGATGCCGTTATCATCGAGGTTTCGCGTCGTTTCTTCGCTGACATTGGGTATCTCTCTGGTCAGCTCCTCCTCACCCCTCTTTGTATCGCGCACCTGCAATTCGAATTCTTCGATATGAACCGATGTATAGACATCGTCGCGGACAACTCTTTCGGAAATGACAATGGCGTCTTCAAAGTTATAGCCCCGCCAGGGCATGAAAGCCACGAGTATGTTCCGTCCAAGCGCCAGCTCACCTTTGTCGGTCGAGTGGCCATCGGCAATGACCTGACCTCTCTTAACCGTGTCACCCTGATTGACGATCGGCCGCTGATT
This sequence comes from Candidatus Zhuqueibacterota bacterium, assembly GCA_016929295.1. Lineage (GTDB taxonomy): Bacteria > Zhuqueibacterota > Zhuqueibacteria > Residuimicrobiales > Krinioviventaceae > Kriniovivens. The sequence goes on from JAFGJB010000263.1 coordinate 9,299, forward strand.
GACGCAGGTGTCCTGATTCGTACGCTTGAATTTGGTTAAATCGTAGACGATGCGATCAGATTCGTCAAAATCCAGCAGCTGTTCAAGTTCATTGGATCTGGATGACGAGGTCGCTTTGCGAATGACGATTTGATTGGCATCGACTTTTTCCACGACGCCGTCAACTTGACTGACAATGACAGCGCGAGAGTCTTTCGCAACCTTGTCTTCCATCCCGGTGCCGACCATCGGCGTTTCGGGAACCAGAAGCGGAACAGCTTGACGCTGCATGTTCGATCCCATGAGGGCGCGGTTCGCGTCATCGTGCTCGAGAAACGGGATGAGGGCTGCGGCAGCGGATACGATCTGGTTGGGTGAGACGTCCATATAGGTGACTTCTTTGGGAGACACAATCGGGAATTCCCCGCGATGACGACATTTGATGCGGTCGCTCACGTAACGACCGTCGGCGCCGATAGGGGCATTCGCCTGGGCGACAATCTCTTCTTCTTCATCATCAGCAGCCAAAAATTCAATTTTTTTGCTCGGTATGCCATCTTCAACAACCCGATACGGCGCTTCGATGAAGCCAAAATCATTGATTCTGGCATAGGTCGTCAAGGATGATATCAGTCCGATATTCGGCCCTTCCGGCGTCTCAATGGGGCAAAGGCGACCATAGTGCGTGTAATGAACATCGCGGACTTCAAATCCCGCCCGTTCCCGCGTCAACCCGCCTGGCCCCAGAGCCGATAATCGCCGTTTATGGGTCATCTCGGCCAGCGGATTTGTCTGATCCATGAACTGCGAGAGCTGGCTGGTGCCAAAAAATGTGTTAATGACCGATAAGATGGTCCGCGCATTCACCAGATCCTGCGGCGTCGGATTCTCGCTTTCTCTCAGGTTCATGCGCTCTTTGATCGTGCGAGCCATGCGCGACAGTCCGACCATCATCTGGGCGGATAATTGCTCGCCGACCGTTTTCACCCGACGATTGCCCAGGTGATCGATATCATCTGCATTTTTTCTGCCTTGGCGCAGATCCATGAGATAATGGATGATGCCGATGATATCTTCTTTCGTCAGCGCCAGGTTCTTGTTATCAAAACCGAGACCTAATTTTCGATTGAGTCGATGTCGACCGACATCACCGAGCTCGTATCGTTTGGGATTAAAAAACAGTCGTTCAATCAACTGCTTGGCCGTATCACTATCGGGCGGTTCGCCCGAACGCAGCTGACGATAGATTAAATCCAGCGCTTCGGCTTGACTGTGCGTCGGATCCTTTTGCAGCGTGTTGCTGATGATATCTTGGCCGAGGAATCTGTCAGCTTCGAGAATATCAATCGTTTCTAATCCAAGAGCCAAAATCAGATCGGTCTTTTCAGCGGACAGCTCGCTATAGCGATCAAGGATCACCTCGCCGGTTTCCATATCCACTATATCTTCCACAACCCGCGATCCAAGATGGGCTGTGAGTGTTTTTAGTTTCACTTCAATGCTTTTCACAATATTGAAGGCGTCGAGGATCTCCCGGTCGGACGAATAGCCAATGGCCCGCAACAGCGTTGTCGCGAGAAACTTTTTCCGGCGATCAATATAAACGTTCATCAGATCATAGATATCAGTGGTGAACTCTATCCATGATCCGCGCAGAGGAATGATGCGAGCGGAATAGAGCTTGGTTCCATTCGGATGAATGATTTCATCAAAAAAGACGCCGGGAGAGCGATGCAGCTGGCTCACAATGATCCGTTCCGCGCCATTGATGATGAATGTTCCGCGCTCGGTCATGAACGGAATATTGCCGAGGTAGACCACCTGTTCAATGGAGTTGGCCAGCGGATTTTCTGCGTCATACTCATCTTTGATCGACAATCGGAGCTTGGCTTTGAGAGAGACGGAGAATGTCGTCCCCCGCTCCTGGCACTCGACAACAGAGTACTTGGGTGCCTCCACATAGTACTCAATAAAATCGAGCTCAAAGTTCTCGCGGCTATCGACGATCGGGAATATGCTTTCAAAGACAGCCTGAACGCCTTGGCTCTTGCGTTCTTGGGGAGGGGTGTCGGCTTGCAGGAAATCGTCAAAAGATTTGAGCTGAATATCGAGCAAATCTGGCAGCTCGGCAGCAGCAGGAATTCTCGAAAAAGACTTGCGAACTCTTTTTTGTTCGATTGCCAAAGATTTCACTCCCTTTCAATGGATGAATGATGCATCAAACCGAGCGGATGATCTCTCCAACCCGGTTTGATCTTTGCGATTTGGTCAGATCACTTTATCTCGACTTCAGCGCCGGCTTCTTCCAATTTTGCCTTGATATCTGCAGCTTCGTCTTTGGAGACATCCTTTTTGATTTCACTGGGTGCACCATCGACGAGATCTTTGGCTTCTTTCAAACCGAGGCTTGTCAAGCTGCGCACCACCTTGATGACCTGAATCTTTTGAGCACCTGCGCTCTTGAGGATGACATCGAACTCGGTTTTTTCAGGAGCCGCCTCTTCAGGCGTAGCACCGGCAGCAGCGGGCGCAACGCCCATGGCCATCGGCGCAGCCGCTGTGACGCCAAAGTGATCTTCCATGGCCTTCACCAGCTTTGATAGTTGAAGAACGGTCATTTCGTCTATTGCAGCCAGGATCTCTGCGATCTTGGGGTCGTCGACCTTCTTCTCTTGCTCGTCAACCTTCACATCTTTTACTGCGGGCATTTCAACCTCCCGTTTGCGTTAAATTTATCTATTAGCTTTCCTTTTTTGTCCGAACAGCGTCCACCGCGTAGACAATTTTTCTGATAATCCCTTGCAGACCGCCGACCAGACCGGTCAGAGGAGCGGCTATGCCACCCACGACCTGCGCGATCAGCACCTGGCGCGGCGGTATATTCTTGATCGCCTCCGCCTCTTGGGCGGTCAGCATTTCTCCTTCGACGACGGCGCCTTTGATCTCCGGTTTTCCCTTGTCTTTGTGATCTTTGAGGAAATCAACGATGACGCGAACCGGCGCCACCGGATCGGCATTCGCCAGCGCCAAGCCCGTCGGTCCATTCAGGTATTGAACCATGCCTTGCAAACCGACTTGCTCGCACGAGCGCCGGGCCAAGGTATTTTTCACAACCATATAAGAAACATCGGCTTTGCGAAACTCTCGCCTGAGGTGGGTGATCTCTTCGACGCTCAAGCCGGAAAAATCGGTCAAAAAAACAGCTTTCGCCTGCTTTAGACTCGCCGATATCTCAGCAACGGTTTTGATTTTCTCTGGTTGAGGCATTGTATTTTATTCCTTTGATAAATGGGCTCTCATGCCGCTTCAATGATTGTATTCTTGTCCACTTTAATGCCGGGTCCCATCGTGCTGGCGAGACTGATAGTTTTGATATAAACGCCCTTTGCAGTCGTCGGTTTGAGTCGATTGACCATGTCCATGAACGCCTGAATGTTCTGCTTGAGTTGCGCGGGGGAAAAAGAGTTCTTGCCGATCGCAGAATGGATTATTCCGTACTTATCAACGCGAAAATCGATCTTGCCGGCTTTTGATTCCTCGACAGCTTTGCCAACCTCAAAAGTCACTGTGCCAATCTTTGGATTGGGCATTAATCCGCGCGGACCGAGAACACGGCCAAGCTTGCCAACCTGTGGCATCACATCGGGGGTGGCAATTACGACGTCAAAATCAAACCACCCACCCTGAATTTTCTCGATCAATTCATCGCCACCGACATAATCCGCACCCGCTTTTTTAGCCTCGGCTTCCTTCTCGCCTTTGGTTAGGACGCAGACGCGTATTTTCTTGCCCGTTCCGGCGGGCAAATTGACGGTGCCGCGGACCATCTGATCAGCTTTCTTGGGATCGACACCGAGACGCACGCTGATCTCTATCGATTCATCGAATTTGGCCGTCGATGTCTTTTGGACGAGCTGAATGGCATCATCCAAACGATATAACGTACTTCGTTCAATGGTGACGGCGGATTCCTTATATCTTTTGCTGCGCTTCATCGTTTCTCCATCGTGAATTTTGCAGTCCATTACTCTTGCCAGACTAGCCTTCTATCGTGATTCCCATGCTTCTCGCGGTTCCTTCTATCTGCCGCATGGCCATTTCGATATCGTTGGCGTTGAGATCCTGCATCTTGGTCGCCGCGATCTCTTTCACCTGATCGCGAGTGACGCTGCCAACTTTGGTTCGATTTGGCTCGCCAGAACCTTTTTCCAGACCAGCGGCAATTCGTAAAAGGACAGCTGCCGGAGGGGTCTTGGTTATGAATGAGAATGTGTGATCCTGATAGACCGTTATGATGACAGGAATGATGAGACCCTGCTTGTCCTGCGTTCGTGCATTGAACGCCTTGCAAAATTCCACAATATTCACACTATGCTGACCCAATGCGGGGCCAACGGGTGGGGAAGGATTTGCACTTCCCGCGGGAATCTGCAACTTTATTGTTCCGATTACCTTTTTCGCCATTTTGCATTATCCTACGATTCCAGTTCAACCTGCAGAAAATCCAGCTCCACAGGTGTTGCGCGGCCAAAAATGCTGACCATAACCTTGACTTTA
>JAFGJB010000264.1 GCA_016929295.1 Candidatus Zhuqueibacterota bacterium
CAGCTGCATTTTGAACAGAATTCGCCGGACCTCATCCGGCGAATCCTGTTCAAAAGAGATCAGTCCAGCGCTGAACCTACGGCGCCGGTGCAACGGTGTCCACGGACATGTCCACGGATGTATCCACGGATGTATCCGCGGATGTGTCCGCTGGCGTTTCTTCCGGCTCTTCCGCAATATCCTCTATCCTCGGCATCCAGGTTTCCAGAAGCGTTTTCTCCACGAGATAGACGGCCGGCGAGCCGGCGACGGTCGCGTAGACATTGTCTCCTTTTTCCGCGCCGAGAGAGACGTCCAGTTCGAGCACATCATTGACAAAGAATTTCGCTCGCACCTGCGGCGCCGAAAGACCATAGGGAGCGAGAGAGGCGGGACGATCATCGACAAACTCGACGACCTCCAGTTGCGAGGCCTCGCGAGTGATCGATGAGACTTTCCAGCTCTTGGCTTTACGGGATTCGGGCTGTTCCAACATCCATGTTCCGGATGTATCTTTAGTACAAATAATCTCCTGGCCGGAAAATGCCAGCTCGAAGCGATTGACGTCCGAGCTGCTGAAATCGGCCAGGTCTTTGAGTCGTAATGTATAGAGATCGGGATTCAAAATTGTGACAAAAGCCGAATCCACCTGAAAGACCGGTTTACGGGATTCGTCTTTTGCATAGTATTTGTCACCCGCCAATTTACCGATGAGCAGGGTCTTTTTCGCCCGGTTTTCACCGAGCAGCAGATCGACCTGCGCGACGGGCTTTATCAGACCGTAAGCGGCGAGATCTTTTGGATCCTCGTCGACAAACTCTTTGGCGCGCTCGCTGTTGAGGCGGTTGAGCACCTTGTCCACTTCCGATTCATCGGCGGCATAGTCGCCGGGTCGGATCTTCCACTCGCCCGCTTCCTTCTCCAGGGTGAACGAACCTTTGCGGTTGGTCAAATCAAAGGCGCGCACCTGCGCTTTATCAAAACCGACGACCTTTTTGTCGCGCAGATCAAACAGCGTTTTTTCGATATTCGATTGCAGAGAGGTCGTGGTCAAAAACACATCCGGCGAGCCGCTCTTGCGCGCAAAGACATAGGAGCCGGTCGGACTTTTGTCGCCCAGGTAAAGGGTGTCTGTTCCGTCCTTGTGAATGAGAATGAGTTCGCCCATCGCCGGATCCAGTCCGTATTCGGCGTATTCCAGCGGATCGGAAGAGATCGTCCGCTCGATTTTCGCCCAGCCGAACATGTTGCCGATAGCCTCGATGGAACTCTTGTCTCCATCCGTCTCGATCGGTGCGATGATCTTCCATTCAGTGCTATCCTTGCGACAGCGAATGCCGCTGGGCTGTAGAATGATTTCGGAAATATTCTCTACTTCGATATTCAACAGCTTGCCTTCGATCTTTTCGGATTCTTCCTTCTTCTTGTCCTGCTTGTTCAACAGCAGGACGGCCGCAATGCCGATGCAAAGGACAAGCGCCAGGATTCCTGTCGTTTTGAAATTCATATTGGCCTCAAACGTTTTGATGAACGCAGTTGCTGCGAATGAGTGAAACGTGAAACGTCAAACGTGAGACGTTACAATCAGGCTCGTTCCAGGCGATAAAACATCTCACTTTTCACGTTTCACTTTTGACTTGCAGCTATGCTGCACTAGGAATAATCTCATATAAATCTAATAGGGGCTTTCAAATTGAAAGCCCCTGCCAGAAATCACTTCCTACGTCGGTAAACGTATATACCCAGCCCAAAAACCGCCAGCGGCAGCAGGATGACGCCCAGCCACAGCATCAGCTTGGACTGTTGCGCCGTCATGGACAGTCGGCGATCCTCGGGATCGCGCGGCATGATCGAGATGAGGTCTTCCTCCTCTGCCAGCCAGTTGACGACATTGAGGAACAGGTTGCCGTTCGCCTGGAAATTAAAATAGGCATTTGTGGCAAAATCCGCATCGCCAAAGACGGCGACGCGACCTTTGCCGGGGCCCGACAGCTCATCGGCCATCGCCGGCGGAAAAGTCGTCGCACTTTTCTCGGCGATGGTAAAAATGGCCAACGGGCCCTGATTATCCGCCGGATCAAAGCCGACCTGTCCATCGGCGCCGATGGCGCTGGTCTCACCCCAGCTGTTGTTGCTGGTCTTGGCAATTTCCGTCACCGTGACGCCTGCCGGCGGATCCGTCATTTTGCCAACCGAGCGAGCCTCCGAGAAGAGGGTCATGGCGCCGCCAAAGCCCTCGACGATGGCGTGTTTTTCATAAGAGGTCACCACCGGCATGATCGGACCGGCGCCAAACAGCTGGCCGACCGGCGACAGTTCGATGATCAGGTCATTGCCGAGCTCGACGCCCCAGTCCGCTAAAAAATCTCCATAGGATGCCGGCGATTCCGGATCGAGCATCAACAGCAGCTTGCCGCCGCGCGTGAGATAGTCATCGAGCTTGCCCCGTTCCGGCGACAACAGATCGGTCATCGGACCGGCCATGACGATGAGCGCCACATCGGCGCCAAGGGTGTCGGGCGCCTGAACGAGGAATACCTTGTCGATGTCATAGTTCAATTCAGCGATGGCATTTTTGGCTTTGCTCAAGCCGCCTTGCTCCGAATCATCATAGTCCTTTTCACCATGACCGGTGGTGAAGAGAATCCTCTTCACGCCCTCGCGCGTCACCTTGATGAGCGCATTGGTGATCTCTTCTTCGCTGACGGTGTTAATTTTTTCCTGTTTATCCTCGCATTCGAGGACAATCGTGCCGTAGCTTTTGATATCATACTTTTTCGCCAGTCCCGGCTCTTTATCAGGATCGATGAACTCGTACTTGAACCGTTGCGAAAAATGCGAATATTCGATCATAAATTCTCTTGCCTGCGACTCTTCGCCGGCCTTGAAGAATCCGATGACATTGACATCCTTGTCGAGATTTTTCAGCACCTTGCGGGTCTGTTCAGCCAAGCTGAATATCCTGGCCGCTGTCAGATCCGAGCGATAGGAGAATCGATGGCCCAGAATGTTGACGACCACGAGGATGCCGAGCAAAAAGATGACCATCAGGGCGGCGTTGGCGCCGAATTTTGCCGAACGGCTCGACAGCCCCGATTTAATTTCGCGGAATTGCAAAATAACATAGCCGACGAGGAGAATGACACCGATGACGAGCAGAATGGTCACCAGGGTGTTGATCATCGTACTGATAGAATAGGTCACCAAACCTGCCAGAACAAAGAGGAGACCCAGCAGGCCGATCCAGTTCGAATATTTCTTCATCATCTTCCCCTCCATCTGGTTGATTCAATGGATACGAACGAGAGGAATAGTCCCATAAAGATAAAGCTGATATAGTAGACGATGTGTTTGGTATCCAGCACGCCTTTGGCGAAATCGTCAAAGTGCTCGATGAGCGAAAATGACGAGAGCGTCTCGCCGAGGCTCGGGCTGACGAAACCGGAGACCCAGCCGATCGCCCAGAAGAACAGGATGAACACAAAAGTGCTGACCGCCGCGATGATCTGGTTATCGGTCAGCGTTGAAAAAAAGACGCCAAATGCGATATAGCAGAGACCGAGTAAAAGCAGTCCCAGATAGGCGGTGAAAATCGGCCCGACTTCGGGATTGCCGTAGAGAAAAAGAAAAATGATGTACAAGAACGTGCCGCCCAGCATCACCAGATAAAGGGTTGCGGCGGCGAAAAATTTGCCCAGGATCGCCTGCAGGTTGGTGACCGGCGAGGTCATGAGCAATTCGATCGTGCCCGTCCTTTTTTCATCCGAATAGAGACGCATGGTCACCAATGGCAGAAAGAACAGGGCAAACAGGCTTAAATTGTGCATGATCGGCCGGATCGCCATCAGGTTGACGTTCATCTTTTGCGGCGCCATGCGATATTGCTGCGCCATCATGTCAACGCGCATGCACATCTGCATGAAATTGGAAATGATGAGGTAAAAGAAAATGCCTGCTAAAATAAGAAATAATCCAATGACGACATAGGCGATGGGAGAAGAGAAATAAGATTTGACTTCTCGCTGATATATGGCTAAAAAGTTTCTCATTCGACCGGGCCCTCCTCCTGTGTTGTCAAATGCAGGAAGACGTCTTCGAGACTGACGTCTTCAGCTTTCAATTCATAGAGTGGCCAGCCATTGGCGACGAGGACCTGCGCGACCTCAGGCCTGATTTCAACTTCTTTGTCGCTTTCAACAAACACGGTTGTATGATCGCCGCTGGTCTTTTCGACCTTGGTGACACCGCGAACGGCGCCAATTTTCTCCATGACCGCCTGCAGTGGTGCATCAACAGAGACCGTCAGGCGGGTGGCGCCGGCATGTTTCTTGGTCAGACCTTCGGTCGTGTCCTCGGCGACGATGACGCCTTTATTAATGATCACGACGCGTTCGCACGTCATGCTGACCTCGGGGAGGATGTGGGTGCTGAGGATGATGGTATGGTTTCCCGCGAGGCTCTTGATGAGCTGGCGCACCTCGATGATCTGGTTCGGATCGAGTCGTACCGTGGGCTCATCCAGAATCAAAACCTCCGGATTGTGCACCAGGGCTTGCGCCAGTCCGACGCGCTGCTTATAGCCCTTGGACAGATATTTGATGACGCGACCGCTGACATCGCCGATGGCGGCCTTGTCCATTGCCTCGTCGACCGCCTTGTGGCGATCCGCGGGTGCGACGCCTTTGATTTTCGCGACAAACTCGAGATAATCCCGAACGCGCATATCCTGATATAACGGCGGGTTTTCCGGCAGGTAGCCGATGCGCTTGCGCACCTCCATGGATTGTTCATGCACATCGAAACCCGCAACCGTGGCAGTGCCGGACGTCGCCGGCAGATACGTCGTCAGAACGCGCATCGCCGTCGTTTTGCCGGCAGCATTGGGGCCCAGAAAGCCGACGATCTCTCCCTTTTCCACTTTGAAGGAGATATCATTGACAGCTGCCACATCACCAAAGTATCTCGATACTTGTTGCACATCGATCATATAAATGACCTCCTTTCGACTGTTGAATGAATGCAACGCACTCGATTCACAACATCAATGGTGTGAGAGCGAATCAATTTATCGACGAATGCCGAGTTGTTGGATGAGTTCCCGATATTTTTCGATATCGTGACTTTTAAGGTAATCGAGCAGACGGCGTCTCTTGCCGACCATTTGCAGCAAACCGCGACGACTGTGGTGATCTTTGGGATTTGCTTTGAAATGGCTGTTCAAATCGTTGATGCGCTCGGTCAACAGCGCGATTTGCGTCGCGGTGCTGCCGGTGTCCTGCTCATTTTTGCCGAACTGTTTGACGAGTTCAATCGTTTTTTCTTTTGTGATCGGCATTTCTATCCTCCGTTAGCAAAATATGTTAGTGAATCTTTTTTGTCCTTGGTAATGGCCTTGATCAGTTCATCGCTCGTGAGAAATTGACGATCGTCGCGCAGCCGCCTGAAAAAGCAGACCGTGATGCTTTTTCCGTAGAGATTTTCATCAAAATCACACACGTGAACCTCGACGACGTTGTGCGCGCCGCCAAATGTCGGTCGCGCGCCGATATAGGTGACGGACTGATGCCATTGATCGCCAATTCGCACCCTGGTCGCGTAAATGCCGGCCCGCGGGACAAGCTTGGCGGCATGCGGCTGAAGATTCGCCGTTGGAAAACCAAGTTTTCTTCCCAGTTTTTTCCCGGCGGCGACCGTTCCCGTCACCTCGTAGGGTCGACCCAGCATTGATGCCGCAGCCTCCACATGCCCGTCCTGCACTGCCTGACGAATTCGCGTGCTGCTGATATGCTCTCCGCCATTGGAGATCGGCGGCACCGTGCACACCTGGAAATCGAGCTCGCGACCGAGCCTTTTTAGCAGCTCATCATTCCCTTGTCGATCTCTGCCAAAGCCGTGATCATGCCCAATGATGATGCATTTCATTTTGAGCTGGCGCACAAGCGTGTTGCGCACGAAATCCTCGGCAGAAGTGGCGGCGAAGGACGCGGTAAATTTTGCGATGACAAGGAAGTCAAGCCCGATTGACTGCAGCACGGCGATCTTTTCGTCTATCGTTGTTAAAAGATGGATCTCCGGCGCCCCGGCTTTTTGCATGACAATTTTGGGGTGCGGCTCAAATGTAAATAATAATGAATGCAGGCCCAGTGCACGCGCCCGCTCATTCAATTTGTCAATAATTATCCTGTGTCCCTTGTGAACACCATCGAACGTTCCTACTGTCAGCGCTGTCCCGTCAAATGGAATCGCCCTTGTCGTGCCCTTGAATACTTTCAACGCCTTATCAGGTTTTTAAAGTCTCCAATTCAGTCAGCCGCGTCAGCGAATTCGCTGTCGCCAATGTATAGTCGCCCACGCGCGTCCGCGTCAGGCTTCTGAGAAAACCGACCGATCCCAGCGCCAGCGCCATGTCTCGTGCCAGAGATCGAATGTAGGTGCCTTTTGAGCAGACAATCTGCAGTCGAATTCGACACTCCTCGACAGCCATGAGATTGATGACATGGATTTTCACCCGGCGACGGGCGAGCGCGACCTCCCGACCCTCCCGAGCGAGCCAATAAGCTCGTTGACCATTCATCCATAGAGCGGAGTACTGTGGCGGCGTTTGCTCGATATCTCCAATGAACATCGGGATTATTTGTTCCACGTTTTTTTTGCGAATGGCGCTCGCGTTCATCCTTTTGGTGATGCGTCCGGATATATCGAGCGTGTCCGTCTCGATGCCGAGCTCGATGGTGGCATCATACTCTTTCACCAGGCCCATCAGGTGCGCCGCCCGCTTCGTCGCCGCACCGAGGCATACGAGCAAGACGCCATCGGCAAAAGGATCGAGCGTCCCGGCATGTCCGACTTTAACAGCGGCTCGGCGTTTGACAAATTGCACGACGTCATTTGACGTCCAGCCGATCGGCTTGCGCAGATTGAGCACGAGCCCGCTTTTTTGATCGTGATTCGACATAGAACTGCATTTGCGACTATGACAAAGAGCTAGGTTTTCATTTTTTTGAGCAGACGCTCAATATGATCTGCGTATTCGATCGTATCGTCAAATACGAACGTGAGCGACGGCACAAAACGAATCTTTAACCGTCGCCCCAATTCTGTGCGAATGTGACCATTGGCGCGCTCCAGCGCTTTCGCCGAGGCAACTTTTTTCTGCGCATCGCCATAGACGCTGTAATATATCTTGGCGTAGCGCAGATCATCCGTCAGGCGCACCTTGGTGATGGTGATGAAACCAAAGGCGGGATCTTTGAGTTCGCTCACCAGCATGGTGCTCACTTCCTGCCGGATGAACGCCGCGATGCGATCTGATCTCTTGTATTGCACTAGATAATCTCGATTTGAAAATCAATCACCTGCGAGTTTTCCTGATCATCAATAAAATTCAAAATTTTATCCATCGCCGCCCGCACGCGCTGCTGCTCATTTGCCGCCATCACAACGCCGAGACTGGCGCGCTGCCACAAGTCTTGATGATCCAGCTCGACGACGGAAATATTAAACTTGTTTTGCAGCCGCTTTTTAATGCTCGTCAGCACCATGCGCTTTTCTTTCAGCGATGTGCTGTCCGGAATCAGCAGCTCGACCTGTAACGAACCGATGAACATCACAACGTCCGCTTCTCCGCCACTATTTCATACAATTCAATGATGTCACTGACTTTGAGATCATTGTAGCGCTCGAGGCCGACGCCGCACTCGAATCCTGAGGCGACTTCCCGGACATCATCCTTGAATCGTTTGAGTGAAGACAACGTCCCTTCATGAATCAGTCGATCATCGCGGTAAACTTTAACCTTGTCGTTTCGATTGACCCGACCCGAGACAACGTAACCTCCCGCAATCAGACCCGCCTTTGGCACCTTGAAAGTCTGGCGCACTTCGAGGGTGCCGACGTTCTTTTCGGTCAGCGTGGGTTCGAGAAAACCCTCCAGCGCCGCCTTGACATCATCGATGATATCGTAAATCACATTATAGGAGCGAATATCGATTTTCTCGCGCTCGGCAAGTTGTCGCGCCTTGACCGACGGTCGAACGTGAAATCCGATGATGATGGCGCCGGAAGCGGCTGCCAGCAGGACGTCCGACTCGGTAATGGCGCCGACACCTTTGTGAATGACGCTCACAGCGACCTCGTCCGTGGCCAGCTTTTGCAGCGAATCAGAGATCGCCTCGAGTGAGCCGTCAACATCTGCTTTGAGGACGACGGACAAATGTCTGATCTGCCCCTGCTTGATCTGGCGCGAAATTTCATCCAGCGTCCGCGGCCGTGATCGCCAGTGTTCATGCTCGCGCTGCAACTGCTGACGCTTTTGGCTGATCTCGCGCGTGTCGCGCTCACTGTGGAGCACAACGAATGTATCTCCTGCCTGCGGCGCGCCGTCGAATCCGAGAACCTGAACCGGCACGGCAGGCCCGGCTTCTTTGATACGCTTGCTCCGCTCATCAAGCAGTGATCTCACCTTGCCGCTATGAGCGCCGGCGATGAAGGGATCACCGACGCGCAATGTGCCATTCTGCACCAGAACCGTCGCCACCACTCCTTTGCCCTTGTCGAGACGGGATTCGATGACAACGCCCTTTGCCTTTCGTTGCGGATTCGCCTTGAGGTCCAGGAGCTCCGCCTCCACCAGAATGAGATCGAGGAGACGATCGACATTCTGTCCCGTCTTGGCGGACAGTTCGGCGGACTGGTATTTGCCGCCCCACTGCTCGACCAAAACACCATGATCGGCGAGCTGCTGGCGAATCAAGTCCGGATTGGCGCTCGGCTTGTCGATTTTGTTGATCGCCACGACGATCGGCACGCCGGCGGCCTTGGCGTGACTGATCGCTTCGATCGTCTGCGGCATGACGCTGTCGTCCGCCGCGACGACCAGCACGACGATATCGGTCACCTGCGCGCCGCGCGCCCGCATGGCCGTGAATGCTTCGTGGCCGGGGGTGTCGAGGAAGGTGATCTGTTTGCCGTCAATGGAGACTTCATAGGCGCCAATGTGCTGCGTAATGCCGCCCGCTTCACCGGCGATGATATTGCTCTCGCGAATCTGATCGAGCAGAGATGTTTTGCCGTGATCGACATGCCCCATGATGGTGACCACCGGCGGACGAGTGACGGCAGACTCCTCCTCACCTTCTTCATCGAGCTCTTCCAGAATATCTTCGCCAAACTCGGAGAGAGCCTCAACCTCATAGTCATATTCATCCGCTAACAACGTGATGGTCTCCATATCCAGGCGCTGATTGATGGTCACCATCATGCCCATTTCCATGCATTTTTTGATGAGCTCGCTGGTCTCGACTTCCATGAGTTTGGCTAACTCGGAGAGTGACATGAACTCGCTGACGCGGATTTTAAAAGTATCTTCGACCTCCACTACTTCATCCGCCTCGATCCGCCGCCTCTTGCGCTTGCCGCGGCCGGCTTCGGCGATGGATTGCATGGTCGCGCGAATGGACTCTTGAATCTCCTGTTCGTTGAATTGCGGACGGCTTTTCTTTTTCTTTTTCTTGCGATCCTTTTTCGCCTTGGCGGGAGCCTCGAGGAAATCTTCCTCTGGCTTGACGCGATCTTTACGACGGCGGCCCTTCTTTTTCTTCTCGCCCGCCGCTGGTCGTCCCTTTGCCTCTCCCGCGCCCGCCGGCTTTTCGGCGCTGATGGCCGGCGCCTTTTCTTCGACAACTTCCCGCTCACGCCGTGGTTTGGGCGCTCCTTCAGGCGGAATTTCTACAATCTTCAGCTTGCGCTTTGGTTTCGGCTTTGGCGGTTCTTTCTTCTCTTCAACGACGATTGCCGGCGCGCGCTCACCTTTTGTCGTCTCTTCTTTGGCCGGCGCAATGGCAGGTTCTGCGAGAACAGTTTTTCGCCTGGCTCGCTCTTCCTGTCGCTGCTTGACAATTTTCGGCTTCTCCTCGGCAAGTTCCGAGGCAACCCGCAGCTTTTGCTCCAATTCCAGACGAGTCTTTTCAGACGCCTCTTTCTCTTTGGCCTGTTTATCCTTTAGTCGTTTACGAAACTCATACTCGGAGCTCTCCTGCGGCGTCAGCTCTTCTGCTGCGCCAAATTTAGCGGAGATTTTTTCGAGCATTTCTTCGGATATCGGACTCATATGATTTCGAATATCGAAATCTAGCCCGATGAGGAACTCGATCAGGGCCTCGTTCGAAATGTTGAATTCTCGCGCGACCTGAAACACTCTTTTTTTAACAGCCAAAGATCCAGACTCCTACGAATTATAATTAATCTGCTGCAGCGGACTCTTCCTCGACGTCCTGCGCCATCGCACTTTTGGCGATGGCCAATAACTTCTCCGCCGTCTTGACGCCAATGCCGGGGAGCTCTATCAAACCGTCAACGCCCGCCTGCAGGACATCCGTGACCGTATCGAAACCGCCCATATGAAGTGTGTTGAGCATTTTTTCGCTCAAACCCTCCACCCGGCCCAACGCCAGCCCCTCTTCCTCATCTGCCATGATCGCCTTGTATTCCTCTTCCTTGACGGTCTGAATTTCATAGCCGGTCAGCTTGACGGCGAGGCGGCGGTTCTGACCGCCTTTGCCGATCGCCAAAGAAATCTGGTCATCATCCAGCAATGCGATCACCTTGCGCTCTTCCTCGTCGATGGCAATTCTCTTGGGTTTAGCGGGACTGAGGGCGCGCGTGATAAAAATTTCCGGCTCCGAGGACCAGGGGATGATATCTATCTTTTCATTATTCAGCTCTTTGACAATGGCCTGAATGCGCATGCCTTTCATGCCGACGCAGGCGCCGACGGCATCGATTCTCTTATCGTTGGAATAGACAGCGATTTTTGTTCGTTCGCCCGGTTCGCGAGCGATCCCTTTTATTTCAATGATGCCGTCGTAGATTTCCGGCACCTCAAGTTCAAACAATCGGGTCAGAAACATCGGCGCCGAGCGCGAGACGACTATTTCCGGACCGCGCGACGACCATTTGACCTCCTTGATCACCGCGCGCAGATTCTCGCCGCGGCGATAACGCTCATTCGGAATCTGCTCGCTCTTTGGCAAGATCACTTCTGTCCCCTCGGCATTCAAAAAGATGTCATCGCGGTTGATCTGGCGAATGTCGCCGCTGATGACCTCTCCCACCCGGTTTTTAAATTCCTCATAGATGTGCTCTTTCTCAACTTCTTTGATCCGTTGATTGAGATTTTGTTTTGCCGAGATGATCAATCGTCGGCCGAACTGCGATGGATCAATGATCTCCATATATTCATCACCGATTTCATAGCTCTCTTCCGCCAGCCGGGCGGTCGCCAGATCTATCTCGGTGAGCTCGTCTTGAACCACCTCCACAACGGTTTTACTCTGATAAATTTCTATTTCGCCTTTTTCCATATTGACAAAGACGTCAAAGTTGTCAGAGGCGCCATATTTCTTTTTTATCATGGCCAAAAAGATGTCTTCAATGATTCGCGTCAGAACATCTTTTTCCATGCTCTTTTCCTTCACCAGAAGGGAAAATGCTTCAACGATTTCACTTTTCATAATATAATCCTACAATAGAAGCGTGATCATATTAAATATCCACCAAAACTTTGGCAGTGACAATTTTATCCAGTGCGACATCGGATCGCGCATCTTGCATGGCCAGCGTCACAGCGGTCTCGGAGACCGAAGTGACGCAGCCGCGCACCGTCTTGGTTTCTCCCTCATCCTGCACGGTCAACAGGACATTGTGTCCCGTTTGCCGTTCAAAATCCCGCTTGCTTTTCAGCGGCCGATCCAGACCGGGTGAAGACACCTGCAGAAAATAGGGGCCTTGAATCGGATCCTTGCGATCGAGCAGATCAGAAACCTGACGGCTGACATCGGCACAGCGATCCAGACTGATGCCGCCCTCCTCCCAGACAAACAGTCGTATCGTCGGCCTTCGGCTGCGACTACACTGCAGTTCAACAAGCTCGACTCCCATATCATCCAAAAGCGGCTTTATGAGCCCGGTCAGTTCTTCTTCAATTGCCACTGTCATCCTTCATACTCGAATAAAAAAAAATGGGCCTCGCGGGGCCCACTTGATAAAGAATATAGCGAAAGAACTTGATAAAAGCAAGCGATTTTTACAAGACCTAATTCATGGAACTGTAAAGAAGAGC
>JAFGJB010000265.1 GCA_016929295.1 Candidatus Zhuqueibacterota bacterium
GACAAGATCGTCCTCACGACAAATCCGGATTACTATCCCGGCGACAGCGATCCTACAGGGCCAGCCGAGACCCTGGTCGACACAGAGGTGCGATCATCCGAAAATGTTCCGCTGGAATTTAACCTGGCGCAGAATTACCCCAATCCCTTCAATCCTTCTACCATGATTGAATTCACCCTTGCCCGCAAGACGACAGTTCACCTCGATATCCACAATCTGCTTGGTCTCAAGATCAAGACGCTATTGTCCGAGACAAGGGAAGCCGGCCGCTATTCGATCTCATGGGATGCGACGGCTGATGACGGCTCACCAGTTGGCGCCGGCATTTACTACTGCTCCATGCAAGCCGATGATGTGCATCAGGTTCGCAAGATGTTGTACATGAAGTAACTCGAAAATTGCCTGAATTAAAAATTAGTCCTCTTCGATGAGATGGAGAGCCTCCCGCTCAACGGATGTTCCTTTTGTACAGGTCTTTGAGTGGGACTCTTCCGTTTTTATACGGAGATGAAAGTTCATAAACGGGAAAACGACTATATGCAATCCAAAAAATATATCCTCTGCCTATGCATCAGCCTGTTCTGCATCTCGATAGGATTAACCTCTGCGCAGGCCGTCGAACCTGTCACTCCCAATGCATCCATAGAGGCGCGGGCGTTGCTCGCGCTGCTGTATGACATTTCCGGAGAATATACACTGACAGGGCAGCACAACTATCCCAACACCCGCGACAGAAACTCGCAGTTTGCCGCCCGATACATCGGCGAAATGCCGGCGATCTGGAGCACGGATATGGGATTCGCTGAGGATGGCGACACCGATTCCTATCTGGCGCGGCCGGACATCGTCCAGGAAGCCATACGCCAGCATCAACTCGGTTCGCTGGTGACCATCTGCTGGCACGCAGTGCCGCCGACGGCGGATGAGCCGGTCACTTTTCGGCCGCCGCGCGACGCCGACTCGACCAGGCTGACGAGCGTGCAGGGCCAGCTGCTGGATGAGCAGTTCAAGGATGTGCTGACGCCGGGCACTGAGCTCTATGAAAGATGGGCGGCGCAGGTCGATTCCGTGGCCTTTTATCTGAAAAAACTGCAACAGGCCAGGGTGCCGATCCTCTGGCGACCATATCACGAGATGAACGGCGACTGGTTTTGGTGGGGAGGCCGGACCGGCAAGTACAGCACCATCGCGCTCTATCGCCAGATATTTGATCGCCTGGTCAATCATCATAAACTTGATAACCTGATCTGGCTGTGGAGCGTCGACAGAGCGCACCAACCCCGGATGTACTACAGCCAGTACTTCCCTGGCGAGGACTATCTCGATGTCGTGTCATTGGATGTGTATGGTAGCGATTTCAGCGAGGCATATTATGACAGTCTGGTGGCTCTGGCGCATGGAAAACCGCTGGTCCTAGGCGAGGTTGGCAATCCGCCGACGCTCGACATTCTGGAGGTGCAACCGCTGTGGGGATTCTGGGTCGTCTGGGCCGGCATGGTGCGCAATACTACGAAGGAAGAATATCGGACCTTGCTGGCGAGCCCGCGCATCCTCACGCTCGATGATCCCGCTTTTTGGGAGGTGATGGCGCCCTATCGCCAGGCGTGCAATCTGCCGCCCTTGCCCGTCCAGGAAAAACCGGATTTTTCCGGCACATGGATATTTGACGAACAAGCAAGCCAACTTGATCGCATTGGCGCCGGCAACGCCGCCCATAAAATGGAGATCGCGCAGGATGAAAATGCGCTGATCACGAAACGATATTTCATCGTCGAATGGGGCGATGATCGGGTTACAGTGGATACCTTGAAGCTTGATGGCGCACAATCGATCACCGAGTTATTCAATGCGCCGCTAGTCACGACAGCGACATGGTCTGGGAATGGCGATATGCTCGTCATCGAGTCGAAAACCACATTCACCCGCGGCGATCGGACGATTGAAATGTCCGCGACCGAAAAGTGGCGTCTGCAAAAGCGCGGCCTCATCCTGTCGATCGAAGAGACCGCAACCACATTTCGCGGCGAGCGGACAGTGACGATGGTGTATCAAAAACAGTGAGTGGGACTATCTTGAAATATCTATTGACCATTTTATTTCTGTCAGTCGGCCTGCTTTTTCCTCTCTGCCGGAGCGAAGAATCCGACCGCATCGATCGCGAGGCGCTGGTGCGACGTCACATGCCGAGGCTCAACGATATCGATGTGCTTTCGCCCTTCACCGTGGGCAATGGCGAGTTCGCCTTCACCGCGGATGTCACCGGTCTGCAGACCTTGGCCCCTCACTACGAAACGGGCATCCCGCTCGTCACCCAGTCGCAGTGGGGATGGCACACCATCCCCGACACGAACAACTATCGCGTTGAGCAAACATGGGAGTATATCGACACCTATGGCCGTCCGGTTCCTTATGCGGCCGTGATGAATTCTGCGGCAGCGCAATTTCTGCGTGCCAATCCGCACCGTCTGCATTTGGGGCGCATCGCCTTTAAAAGCCTTGGCGCTGACATTCACACCGCGGATGTGAGCGACATCCGGCAAGTAATGGATCACTGGCAGGGCATCATCAAAAGCTCCTTTCAACTCAACGGCGTGACGCTGAATGTACAAACCTGCGCGCATCCGACGGACGACCAGATCGCCGTCCTGATTGCATCGCCAGCGCTGCGGCGTGCGTCGCTCGATATTGGCTTCGATTTTCCCTACGGCTCGCTCGAATGGAAAACAGCCTGCGACTGGGAGAGCCCGCATCGCCATTCGTCGACGGTTTGTCGACGGGGAAAAAATGAAATCACCATTGAACGCCGGTTGGATAGTACGATCTATTATGTGACCATTCGCTGGCGCGGTGATGCCGAATTCATCGAGGTGAAGGCGCATTCATACCTTTTGCGCATCAAGAGCGACGAATCATTCGAATTCGTCTGTCACTTTTCGCCCGAAAACAGGGGGGCAAACGATAATTGCGCCGCTACAGTCGAAAAATCAAAAAGCTACTGGTGTAATTTTTGGCGGTCAGGCGGCGCGGTGGATCTCTCGGCCTCCGCCGATCCCAGAGCAGCGGAACTCGAACGGCGCATCGTGCTGTCGCAATACCAGACGGCCATCCAGTGCAGCGGCTCGCTGCCACCGCAGGAGACCGGCCTGACCGGCAACAGCTGGCACGGCAAATTTCACCTGGAAATGCATTGGTGGCACGCTGCCCATTTTGTGCTGTGGGGCCGGGCGGCGATGCTGGAGAAAAGTCTGCCATGGTACGAGTCCATTTTGCCCGTGGCGCGCGCCAAGGCTAAAGTTCAAGGCTACGACGGCGTCCGCTGGCCCAAGATGACCGGCCCGGAGGGTCGCAGCAGCCCCTCGAGCGTTGGCGAGTTTCTCATCTGGCAGCAGCCGCATCCCATCTATTTTGCCGAGCTGCTCTATCGAAATGATCCTGACGCCAAAGTGCTGCGCCGCTACAAAGACATTGTTTTTCAGACCGCCGCTTTCATGGCCTCCTTTGCGCACTGGGACGAAACTTCAAACCGCTATGTGCTGGGCCCGCCGCTCATTCCGGCGCAGGAGATCTATCGCCCGACGGAGACGATGAATCCGACCTTTGAATTGTCCTACTGGGCTTTTGGCCTCCAGATCGCCCAGCAGTGGCGGCAGCGTTTGGGTCTCGATCGCGTGCAAAAGTGGGATCACATCATTGACCATCTCGCCCCATGGCCAGTGAATGATGGCTGTTATCAAAATGCTGAAACCGCACGAAACACGTTCGCCGACGAGTTCCATCGTAACGATCATCCGACTCTTCTGGGCGCATACGGCATGCTGCCGAATGAAGACGTGGAGGTCGAGATCATGCGGCGAACACTGGAGGCGGTCGTCAAGTCATGGAATTGGCAGCGCACCTGGGGTTGGGATTATCCGATGGTAGCGATGACCGCCGCTCGCCTCGGGCGGCCGGATATCGCCATCGATGTCTTGCTCATGGATGTGCAAAAGAATACCTATTTGAACAACGGCCATAACTACCAGTCCGAGCGCTTGCCGCTCTATTTGCCCGGCAATGGCGGACTGTTGACGGCCATCGCCATGATGGCGGCCGGCTGGGATGGCGCCCCAGAAATGCATGCGCCGGGATTCCCGCAGGATGGCAGCTGGACGGTTCAATACGAAGGTTTGCTAAAAATGCCATGACAATTAAATTCTGCTTGAAAAATCGATCAAAACTTGTTCTCTCAGAAAATGAATACTCGTAACCGCCGAGGGCACCAAGAGTCGCAGAGAGAGAAAATATGGCGTTACAATTATGATGAACATGAGAGGTGACATTTTTGATGCCATCGCCCGGTGGTCGTGGCGGTTACAATGAACCGCATTGTGCGGATGAGCCTAAAAAAAGAGGAGCATTGATGAGGAAAATAATAATTTTTTTGATGGCGCTTTTTGCACTGATAACTTTGGTAGAAAAAATGCCAGCCCAGGAGTCAAATCAAAATGACTTTCACGCCTGGTGGCGGGAGGGCTATGGAGGGCCGCGCCGCAATCCGCAGGCGAAGACACTGCCACTCATCCGCGTGCAGGGAAATGTGTTCATCAATTCACAGGGCGATACCATTCTGTTCCGCGGCCTGGCGATCTCTGATCCGGATAAAATTGCCAACGAAGGACACTGGGACAAAAAACACTTTGAGCAAGTGAAAGAGATGGGCGCTGCAGTGGTTCGCATCCCCATTCATCCGGTTGCCTGGCGCGAACGCACGCCGCAAAAATACCTGGAGCTCCTCGATCGGGCCGTCGAGTGGTGCACTGATCTGGGAATGTATATCATGATTGACTGGCATTCCATCGGCAATTTGGAGATGGAGCTGTTCCAGAATCCCATGTACGACACGACCCAAAAAGAGACCTATGAGTTCTGGCGCACCATTGCGCGCCATTTTCGCGGTCATAACACGGTCGCGTTCTATGAGATTTTTAACGAGCCGACCATCTATCGCGGCCAGCTCGGCAGCATGAGCTGGTCGGAGTGGAAGAAAATCAACGAGAATATCATTTGATCCGGAATGGGGCCCCAACATGATGAAATCGTGGGATTATGAATTGACCGGCAGCGGCGAATTTTTTAAAAAAGCAATGCATGGCGCGACGCAGTGATGCCATGGAGAGATACCTCATATTAAACAGATGCCGATGGTTTTGAGAAGCTATCCCTGCTGTTGAGCAGTTCTGATTTCTCCCGCTGGGAGTTCAAAGCCACGGTAAGCATTGGATTTTGTCATCCTCTGCAGGCGAGTTACCTTTGATGAATGGAGTGTGTTGCGTGAAAGTGAACAAAAGCAGATACGGCTTGTGTCTTGGTGTTAAATGTTTGATGCACAGCTTGATAGCATGCCTTTTTATATTCATCTCTGCCTCAGCACAAGATTACACGCGCGGCCCGGGCGTCTATCCCGGTCGTCCGAGCGAAGATTCTTCCCCTTCGATGAAGATCGAAACGAAAACCTACCGCAATCTGGC
>JAFGJB010000266.1 GCA_016929295.1 Candidatus Zhuqueibacterota bacterium
AAGCGAGGCAATGAAAAATCAATATCATTTCTTCGCGAACCTTTGCGTGCTCTGCGCCTGCGTTGAAAAATATTGAAAGAATATAGGCGTATTTGCCGATTGTACAAAAACTTTGCTAAAAAACACGATGTTGTAGATTTGCAATGCAGAGGAAAAGAAGTGAAATAGGGCAACATTTCTGTTAATCTGGGTACCCAGCGATTTTGAATTAATGTGAAAAAAGTATTGACATTTGTAACCAAACTGTATATATTGCGTATGTACAATAGAATCATTAATAGCATTTTGGGACACTCATCATGCTGCTACAATTAACAGACTTTAACGCCGAACCACTTTACAGACAAATTTCTCATCAAGTGGGAGAGCGCATTCGTCGTGGCGAATTATCCGACGGCACATCGCTCGAGCCGGTGCGCACCTTGGCCCGTCGACAACGTGTCAGCGTTCACACCGTCGAACGGGCCTATCAGGAGTTGCTGAAAGAAGGCTTGATCGAATGTCACCAGAATCATCACTATCTTGTCACACCTCTGCGAAAAAGACGACAGACGTCATGTGGCATGGCGGACATTGAAATTCCGGCCAATGGATGCCGAGGATCAGAAGAAGAAATCGGGCTGGCTCGTCGAATTCAGGCCAAGTCGTTGCCGGCCGAGGATTTCAGGGACGAAAACATTACTATCGCGGCGAGGACCAGGCCGTGTGAAAGCCTCGGCGGTGATATGTACGATTATTTTCGCATTGATCACAATCGCTATGGCGTCGTGATCGCCGATGCGTGCGGCCATGGCGTGCCCGCTGCCTTGCTCATTTCCCACATCCAGGTTCTCATAAAAAGTGAAGTCAAAAATGGCACCTCTTTGGAAGAAATGATGCATTTCATTAACTCACACATCCGAACCTCATTCATCAAAGGAAAATTCGTCACTCTTTTTTACGGCATTTTAGATGTGAAAACATGGACAATGATATATGTTAATGCCGGTCATAATTTTCCGCTGCTGGTCAGAAAAACCGGCGAATATGAATTTCTCAATTGCAGCTCCCCCGCACTCGGGCTTTATGACGACATAGACTTTGCCTTTGGCCTAAGCAAAACATATCCCGGTGATCTGTTGCTCCTCTATACGGACGGCATCACCGAAGCGATGAATGACGGTCGCGAGGAATTTGGCGAACGGCGATTGCTCGACATTGTTATTAAAAATCGTGCATCTGAACCAGCTCAAATCATCGCGTCGATTCAGAGAAGCCTTTCGTCATTTGTGTCAGCTAGCTGCCATGACGATCGCACCCTGTTACTTCTTCACATAAATGAAATTACGCGTACAAGCAGCAATTGAGAGATTCATGATATTACATCTCACAGACCTTTCAGATGAACCGTTGCAGAGCCAGATCGTGCGGCAAGTGCGAGCCAATATCTTAGCCGGCGATTTGGCGCCCGGCTACAACTTGCCCTCCATTCGCGCGCTGGCCAGAGAGCAAAAAGTCAGTGTCATAACTGTGCAGCGAGCCTATGAGACACTGTTGCGCCAAGAGCTCATCCATTCTCGACGAGGAAAGGGATTTTTTGTGTCAACAATTAGCAACGAACAAAAGAGAGACATAGCGCGACAGCACCTATTTGCAAGTTTGCAAAAACCTTTGCTGGCAGCATTATCGGAGGGGCTGTCGGAGGAGAATGTGCTGGCCGTGGTGAGGGAGATTATAAAGTCTGAGACTCGTAAGGCTGAAGCCTAGGCGAAGGCTGAAGCGAAGGCGAAGGCTGAGTGGAAAAGGGAGAAGAGAAAGGATATGAGCTATACTGATAGTACAGAGATGCCAGTGTGGCAGGAAGGATTTCGGTTGTTGGTTGAGATTTACACTATCACAAAGGACTATCCAAAGGAGGAGAAATTCGGGCTTACTGCGGACATGAGACGTGCTGCTCACTCGATCGTTCATAACATTGCAGAAGGATTTGGTCGATTTGAGGCGAAGGATAAAACACGATTCTACAAAATTTCCCGAGGTAGTTGTTTTGAACTAATGAGTCAACTTATGGTATCCAATGCATTATTCTATCTGAAAAAGTCAGTATCGGATAATCACATCAAAACGTGTCGAAAAATAATAGAGGATCTAAACTCCTTAATAAAAACCGTAGAGACGCGCTAAGCTCCTTGCTTCGCCTTAGCCTTTAGCTCAGCCTTTGCCTTTTACACATATCACTATCTCAAAAAATGAGGACATCAACAATGCCAAACGCTTTCCAAATCACCCAGCTGGTGAAAAAATACCCCGGTTTCATGCTCGGACCTCTGAATCTAAGTCTGCCGCCAGGCATCGTGCTCGGCTATATCGGTCCCAATGGATCGGGTAAAACGACGACCATGCACTGTCTGACCGGTCTCGTCAAAGCCGACAAGGGGGAGATGAAGATATTCGGGCGGGAAAATCATCCCAACAGGCCGGCGTGGAAATTTGACATCGGCTATGTCGGCGATGCCCACGTTTTTTACGAGCGCTGGACGGCCGAAAAGAATCTGAAATTTATATCGCAGTTTTACCCGAACTGGTCGGATAAATTGGCGAAAGAGCTGGCGGATCGTTTTCGACTGCCGCTGACAAAAAAAGCAAGAGAGCTCTCCACTGGTAATCGGGTCAAGCTATCGCTGGTGGCGGCGCTATCTCACACTCCCAAACTGTTGCTCCTCGATGAACCAACAGCCGGCCTCGATCCGGTCGTGCGCGCCGAGGTGCTGGATACGCTCTTTCAAGTGCTTGAAGATGGCGAACGCGCCATCTTTTACTCGACGCATATTTTATCCGATATCAGCCGCCTGGCAGATGAGCTGGCATTCCTTGCCAATGGTCAACTGCTGGGACGATGCGCCAAGGACGATTTGACCGACAGCTGGGGCCGAATCACGTTCCGGATGAGAGATAAAGCTCAACTGCAGCAGGTGGTCGAGCACAAAATTGAAGGATTAGACCAGCAAGTAGTGAGCCGTGATTATGGCGTTACATTGAATCACCTCAAGGAGCTCGGCGCCGAAAATATCCAGATGAGTCGAATGACCATAGAAGAGATTGCCGTACATATTTTAAGAGGCGCCGGACAATGAACAAGCTGTGGAGTGCGACCATTTGGCGACTGGTCAGAGCGGAAATGAGCTATAATCTTTTCATGCATGCGATACTTTTTATCACCCTGACCTTCAGTTTTTACCTCTTTGGCGGTCTGGCAGCCCGGGGTGTGAGAGATCCATCCCTGCCGCATCTCCTGGCAGTCGCCATTATGTATTTTTTATATACGACTCCATTTGCGGAAAAACGGACGCGATTCATGCAAATCATGCCCATCTCCCAACGCGACAGTGCGCTGGCGCGTCTCTATTCGCAAGCTCTATATTGGATCGGCGCGCTGGTCATCTATGCTGTCAGTTTGCTGGCCTATTTTCCGCAAGACATGCTCGGTGATGTGCTATGGCGACTGCTTGCCCTCAATGCCTTTCTTCTGACAGCCAACGCTGCCTTTTGCCTGAGCTTTGATCTGTGGGCTGTGCCATTCGCGTCACCATTTTTCAAACCATTTCTAGTTAGCCTGATGTGGATGTTAGTTCTGACTATGGGATCCCTCTCTTATGAAGGATATTCTACCTATCTGTTGCCAGGTGCGGATCGTTTGTTTTTATCATTTTTATATAAATCACCCCTTGGTATTTTATTGCAGCATCTGACGGCAATCGGGCTATCCATTTTAAGCTATAAATTTCATATGCGGCGACAGACTTTGACCTGAGGACGTACATCATGTGGATCTTGTTGAAAAACGATATAGTGTACCACAAAACAATACTAGTGATTTTCATATTTTTTTCATTGCCATTTTTCATTTGCAACGCCTTGAGTGGCGCTGTACAGAGAGTATGTATGCAAGTGATCGTCGTGAGCCTTTCCCTGACCGCAGCATTCATCACACGTGACCAGAAGAACTGCAAAATCAACCGACGACTGGTCCTGCTGCCCCTCCCGATAAAAACGATAGCAATTTATCAGCAGCTATTTTGGCTCATCCTTCTCATCGCTTTTTTTTCTCTCTTTCTGGCAAGTGAGGTCCTCTATTACAAAAATAGTTTGCCAGAAGAAAACGTGCTGGTATCCTTGGATGTTTTTGCAGCACTTCTGATATTCATCTCTTTATCGGCCATCGTACAAAATGTTAGCTTCACCTGGACACGGCTGTTTCGGCATACACATCGAGCTTTCATCGCAGCACTTGTCCTCGTCGCAGCAATCATTTATATGATGAGCATCAGTCGAACGCCGCTATCGCAGCATCTGCACAAGATAGCGTTAATGCCAAACGCCGCGCTCTTTCTGGCGATCAGCGCCATCATTTGTTTTTTCGCCGGCATTTGGACTTTTACGCAAAGACGGTCCTATCTGGATTGACGTTTGGGGAGAGTATTTCATGGCAAAGGAAACACAATTTCAAACAGATCCAAAGTTTTGTTTCATTTTTTTCTCGGCGGTCTCGGTGCATTCCGTGGTTTGGTTATTTTTGCTTGCGGCAAAGGCTGCACCAAGATCTCGGCGGTTAAAAGTACTTTTTTTCCCGGAAGAAATCTAGTGCAGCATAGCTGCAAGTCAAAAGTGAAACGTGAAAAGTGAGATGTTTTATCGCCTGGAACGAGCCTAATTGTAACGTTTCAC
>JAFGJB010000267.1 GCA_016929295.1 Candidatus Zhuqueibacterota bacterium
TACTGCATGGGAGACTGTGCGGGAGAGTAGGACGTCGCCAGGATTTCATTGAAAGCCTTCCGCTATGACGCGGAAGGCTTTTTTTATTTGTCTGCGAATGCAAACGTACTATAACAAATTTTCCGATTTTCTGCTGCAAAAGTATGGTCAGAAAGTATGGAAGATCAGCCTGGACGCCGGATTCTCATGCCCGAATCGTACCGCAGAGGGCAAAGAAGGTTGCATTTTCTGCCGCAACGATAGCTTTTCCCATATGGGAGCGCGCGCACAAAAGAGCATAACCCAACAGATGCAGGAAGGCATCACCTTTGCACAGCAAAAACTGGGCATCAAAAAGTACCTCGCTTATTTTCAGTCGAGCACCAATACGTTTGCACCGACCGACCACCTCGCTGCTACCTACAGAGAAGCCATCGCCCGCGACGATGTTGTGGGCATCTCTATTTCAACCAGGCCGGATTGCCTCCCCCCCCAGGTTCTTGCATTGATTGAAAGCCTCACACATGAACGGGATGTGTGGGTGGAATTGGGATTGCAGTCTTGCCATGACGCGACTTTGGTAAGAATCAATCGAGGACATACTTTCAAGGACTATGAGCGCGCGGTGAGCGCCCTGCAAAAAATGAATGTGCGAATATGCACTCACATCATGATAGGCTTGCCGGGCGAATCCGCAGATGATAGCAGAGAAACAGCGCGGCGAATCTCGTCAAACGGCACCGATGAGGTGAAAATTCATCCGCTATTGATTTTGGCGGGAACTCCTCTCGAGTCCATATATCAAACAGGACGCATCCAGCCGCTATCGCTGGCTGATTACGTGACGCTGGCAGTGGACTTTATCGAGCTGTTGCCGTGCAAGATGGTGATCCAGCGCTTGACCGCTGAATCGCGCAAAAATATCCTGCTTGCACCGCAGTGGTGCATGAATAAAACACATGTGCTCAATTCGATCAACGCTGAATTCGCAAAAAGGGGAACTCGCCAGGGCGCTGCCTGTCGCGCGGAAACCTAAAATGTAGTGCTTTCGTAACGATCTTTAAATTTGATGACGCCGTTTGTAATCGCTTTGGCAAGCGATCTTTGATAGGATGGATTATTCAGATTCGTTCGATCATAACTGTTGGTCATAAAACCGGTCTCAACAAGGATGTTCGGCATGGACGCGCCGTAAAGCACGTAAAAGCCGGCTTGCCGGACGCCGTGGCTTCTTGATCCGCATTGCGTCTTGATCTCTTGATCAACCATCGACGCAAAATCCTGACTCTCCTTGTTGTACGAATTCTGCGCATTCGCAGCCAGTATAAAGGCTGCATCCGACAGATTGGCGTACTCATTCTGTGAATCCTCAAACTGGATCACCGAGTTTTCAAACTGGGCGACCTCGCGAGCATCATTCGTTTTTGCCGGGCCAAGAAAATAGACCGTATGACCCCGAAGACTCTTCACCCGGTTGGCATCGACATGGATGCTGATGAACAACTTGCCGCCCGCTTCATTCGCCTTCTTTGTCCGATTTTGCAGCGCCGCAAAGGCGTCGCGATCGCGCGTCAATATAACTTTGACATCCATGCGTCTCTCTATCTCTTGCTTCGTCGCCACGGCAATGGCCAGCGTTATATTTTTCTCGAATATATTGCCGGGCCCGACGCACCCCGGATCTCGACCGCCGTGTCCGGGATCAATGATGATCGTGTCTATCTTCCACTTTTCTCTTTCCCTCTCCAAATCGGTCAAGGCGGCAGAAGGCGTTGCGGCGGCCGTCAAAGTGATAACAATCTCACGTGCGCTCTCTTGGCAATCAATGTGTGAGAGTGAGACATTTGGCGCGAGATGCAGTGACAGTCTTGCCTGATCCCTGTTTGCCTGCAACGGCAAAAATTCGAAAACCTGCGGGATGTCGAAATGCATGTCATCTTTGATATCGATGACGCCACCGTTTATGTTGATATAGAGCCAGTCCTTTTCTGCATGCGTCGAAATATCACTCTTTTTAAAGGGAGATGTGGTGTGCAAAACAAGTTTTGTCGTATCATTCTTCGACAGCGTCGACAACCGCACAATGTTTGCCGGCCGGGTCATCACACGAATGATTTGGCCGGCCTCGTCGTATTCAACTGTATTGATGCCGGACGCATTCAGGCCTTTGATCAAATCAGCCAGGGGGACATAAAACTCTCGATTCGGAAAACGAACCTCGGTCGACATTTGGTATTCAAAGTTATTGAATTTGACGTATGGCGTGAATGCGGTGAAGCCGATGCGGTTCTGCTTATAGTTCAGGCTAATTGTCTTCAGATGAACGTTCTGCTCGACCGGGATAGCTAAAAGTTCGGCAAATTTCTCAATTGGAATGAAAGAATGGCGGCCTATTTCAATGGAGCGCACCGTTCCCAACGGGACATGACTGAGCTTGTCCTGGAGTTGGATTTCCCGTCCGATGAGGGCGAATGAAGAGAAAAACAGAATTGTATGACAAGCATGGAAAAAAGGTTTTGAGAGCTGCATCTATGATCTGATCTTTTCCTCTTTTGATAGAAATTCGCTCGCCTCTTTCAAATAGTCCTTTTCAGCTTGAGAGATATTTTCATAGCCAATCTCATTGATTCGATCGAGGATCGTATCGATGTCCTTGCGTTTCTGCACGATGCGCGCCTGGCGGCGCTTTTCCTGAGTTTGCCGTTTTTTCAGCTGCCTGTCAGCGATTTGCTTCAGCATGCCCTCGCAAAAGGCGTGTCCACGCAAGAGCACCAGTCCCACAAATGCACCGCCGAGGTGGGCAAAGTGCGCCACCTGATCGGTCGTACCAAAAAACTTACTCTGCAGTCCAAGGATGAGTGAAATGCCGATGAATATGGCGACCAGGGTCTTGGCTCTGAGTTGAACAGGCAAGATGAAAAATAACAACAATGTCACGATCCGGTTTGGAAAAAATATCGCAAAAGCCAGCAGCACACCATAAATTGCTGCAGATGCGCCCAAAATGGCGCTCGGCTCGTTCCAGTTGGCGATCAGCTGAAAAATGCCGCCGCCAATGCCGGTGATGATGTAGTAGCGCAAAAAATGTTTTGCCCCCAACACCCTCTCGACTTCGCCGCCAAACATGAAGAGAATGAACATGTTGAAAAAGAGGTGAAAAAATCTGCCGTGCAAAAACATATAGGTGAAGAGCTGCCATAGGGTGAAATCACGAACGACGGCAAGAGGATCAAGTGCGAAAAGCTCGATGAAAAAAGACGGCGCAAATTGCTGCAGAATCCAGATCGCCGCATTGACGATGATCAAATTTCTGACGACCGGACTGAGGCCACCGCCAAAACGAAATGGATATGTTCGTCCAAAAGATCGCATACTATCTAATATCCAATTCCACGCCCAAGCGAAATCCCACGCCGGACAGATCGACTCTCTCTGTTTTCGGCAGTTCATCCGTGTCCTTGGTTATATTTCGATTCACGGCGCAGTTGTTGTAGATGACTTCACCGATCAGAGTGGAACGGGCGCCGACGCTATAAAATAGGCCGGCGCCACCCTGCCAGCCAAATCCTCTGTATTTGCGGTTTTCACTTTTATTCAATTCATAGTTTTTTTCATCACTGAAAAGGAATTGGTAGCTGAGGCTGGCGCGTGCGAAATAGCCAAAGATAACCTTGTCATTTCGCCTCGAGACGAGTCCGGGAAGTTTTACTTTCAAGGATGCATACAGAGGCAGGACCGTTCGCTTATAGTCCAGGCGTGTGACAATCGTCGTCGTCTGGGTCTCGCCGATCTGGCCGGTAGCTATTTCAACTTGTTCAGAATAGGATTTTTGAAATATGTCCAGGCCAAATCCGATGTCGACGGCTTCATCAAAAGTCGAAATCAATGCTGCGCCGAAGAGCATGCCCTGCTCCACGTCCCTGGGATCGAGATATCCGGCATGTACATCGATCATATTTTTTTTGACCAGAGACTCACCGTAGACATTTCGATTTTGCGCCATAACAAACGATGCGGTGAAAAGCACCGCAAGGAGGGTTATGACGATAATCATCGCGCGTTTTTTCATCGCTCCGCTCCTCCATAAAACTCTTCAATTGGTTTATATTAGAGAAAAAGCTCTAAAAGTGCAAGCGAAAAAGTTTGCACTTTATAGACGCAAGATTTCGTCACCGCCGAAAAAACGCTCGCGGCTCTCTTCCTCTACATGCTATATGCTTTAAATTCTTCGTAGAGTCGTTGAATGGCCGGCACGTAGCGCTGGGTTTCCTTCGCCAAGATGCCGTTTCTTTTCCCCTCGCCCAGCCAGAGCGCTGCTCTCGCCTCGCCGCCGTTATAGGCTGCCAGGCCGCCATCGATATCGTACAACTTGATGAGAGAAGACAAATAGCGAGCGCCAATGCGAATATTGTAAATAGGATCAAACAATATTTCTTCCGCTGATGTCCAAATGATCTGTTCATGCGCCGCGACAAACATGCCGGTCGCCGGCATGATCTGCATGAGCCCCATGGCGCCGGCTGTAGATTTTACTTCCGGATCCCATGTCCCGCCGCTTTCATGTGTGATGGTCGCACAAAGAAGATCGATGTTCAGATTCGGATATTTTTGCGTCATCGCGTAAAGCTCTTCAGCGATCTCATATTTTTGATGCCGCGGCATTTTCACGTTGAACTGATCAATGATCGAGATCACCTTCTGGATGCTGTACTGGCGAATGCTGTCGAGCGAGATGGCGGATCGCATATCCAGAATATTTTTTTCCAAGCGGGCTATTTTTATTTCATTTTGTTTGT
The DNA here is from genome assembly GCA_016929295.1 of Candidatus Zhuqueibacterota bacterium. Classification (GTDB taxonomy): domain Bacteria; phylum Zhuqueibacterota; class Zhuqueibacteria; order Residuimicrobiales; family Krinioviventaceae; genus Kriniovivens. The sequence continues at coordinate 4,776 of JAFGJB010000267.1, forward strand.
TTATCGCGTATTTTATGCCGACCAATACGACGATGATGAGAGCGATGCCCATGAGAAAATTGAGCCCCACTCTTAATGATGCGGAAAAATCCTGATTTTTATTATTCATTTCGTTTCCTTATGCTGACGGCAATTACTAACAGCAAACTATATTCGATAATTCCTTCACTCACGCTCGTTTTGCCTGCAAATCAAGGAAAATGTCATTTGCCCGCATGAGCTAACAATCATCATCTTGATCATATCGCTTGTCATGCTGTTGTATTTCCTGGCGCTGGCATTGCTGTTTCGCTTCGCCCGCGCGTCAACGCGCAGCCGCAAGAGCCAGATCGAGCCTTTCGCCTCGATCATCGTCGCTGTTTATAACGGCGGCGCCAGTGTGCTGAATTGCCTCGATGCCCTGAGCGCCCAGGATTATCCGCGAACAAAATATGAGATCATTGTTGTTGATGACCAATCAACCGATGGTACGCTCGAACGGCTTGTAAAGTTTGCAGAAAAACAGCCAATTCTGCTTTTGCAAAATTCGCAGCGCGGAAAATACCGCAGCACGAAAAAATCAGCGCTCGAGCTGGGCATCTCCCGCGCCCGAGGTGATATTATGCTGTTCACCGATGCGGATTGCCTGCCAGGCAAAACCTGGCTCAAAGCGATGGTCGAGTATTTTGACGAAGAGACGGCTTTGGTCGCCGGTTTTTCACCGCAAACGGCGACGAATAAAGTGCTCCGCCATCTGCTGACAGTGGATGCGGCTGCGGCCGCTCTTGTCGCCGCTGCGGCAATCGCTGCTGGCCGTGGCATTACCTGCAGCGGCCGAAATCTCGCCTATCGCAAAGATGCTTTCACAGCGGTCGGCGGCTTTGCCAGGACTCCCGATTCAGTATCCGGTGATGACGACTTTGTGCTGCAGGCCATATCTATGCGCCGCAGATGGAAAATAAGATATGCATTCGACAAATCGACTATGGTCTTGTCAGCAGGACCGCAGAATGTCAAGTCATTTCTGCAGCAAAAACGACGACATATTTCGGCGGGCAAATATTTTCCCAGGACAGCACAGGCTGGATTTGCTCTTTTCAGTTTGATCAATGCCCTTATCTGGCTCTCTGCTTTCAGTGGCTTGTTCATTGCGCCCGCGCTCGTCTTGCCACTTTTATTAAAATTTGGCCTCGACTATGCTATCCTGCGCTGGTTTTTGCATCACTTTACAATAAAGGTGCGCTGGTCAAATTTTCTGTTGTGGGAGCTGTTGTACTTTTACTACAACAGCATCAGCGGGCCTGTCGGATTGCTCAAAAAGGAACGATGGTAGGCCGGAATTGAGGAGGAGGAACGAAAAGCTGTGGGACAATTACCGGCAATTCGCGCGGGCGCGCGGAGAGCTCGTCCTGCACATCCTGTCGGGCTATATGCCGATCGCGGGAGCGGCTATCCTCGACTTTGGCTGCGGCAGCGGCGGCGTCGCCCTGGCGCTGGCAGCGGCCGGCGCACAGGTGACGGCCTTTGATGTCGATCGCGAAAAATGCGCCCTGTTGCGGGAAGCGATTCGGAACTCCGATCTCAATATCACGGTCCAGCACGACATCGACAGAGCGCCTGCTCACTGTGATGCGATCATCTTGCTGGATGTCATCGAACATGTGCTCAATCCGCGGCAAAGGCTCCTGCACCTTCATCAACTCTTGAAACCGGACGGTTTTGTATATCTCTCGACGCCCAACAAGCTCTCTTTTTTCAATGCGTTGCAGGATCCCCACTTCAGCCTGCCTCTTGTTTCCCTCATGCGGAGAAAATGTGTCAAGATGCTTGTGGCCGACGTTTTGCGCTGGCAGGCAAAGGAGCGCATCGATTTTCCGCAATTGCTGTCGCTTCGACAACTGGCGAGCGCCTTTGCTTCGGCCGGCTTTGCCTGGCATTTTATCAATACTCAGGTGGTGCGCTACGCGTGGCAAAAGCCGGAGGCGGTGTGGAATCGGCAGATCCATCTCGCTTTGATCAGGTTCATGCAGAAAACATCCCTCGGCAGCGCCGAAAAGATTGCCTCGGACGAGATCGGCTTTTACAACAGGTGGCTCAATCCCACCTGGTATATCGTGGCACAAAAAAAGCCCGAACGCTGATGCCATCGGGCCTGTGTTACCGTGCATCACAACATGCTTTTGACGCGCACCACCACATTTTCTGTGCTAAAACCAAAGTGCAGGAAGACTTTTTTATAGGGACCGCTCACGCCGAACTGATCCATGCCAATGGCGATGCCTTGATCGCCAATCCACTCGCGCCAGCCAAGCGTCACGCCAGCTTCGATGGACAGCCGCTTCTTCACCGCGGCGGGCAACACACTCTCTTTATAAGCATCGCCCTGCCGGCGGAACAGCTCCCAGCTCGGCATGCTGACGACGCGAGCATCGATCTCCTCCTGGAGGAGCGCTCTCTGCGCTTCTAACACATATTGCACCTCCGAGCCGGAGGCGATGAGGATGACGTCCGGCGCCGCACCTTTTTCCGGGGACAGCACATACGCGCCTCTGGCTAAACCGGATGCAGGCGCGAATTGCCCGCGATCGACGATCGGCAGACCCTGACGCGTCAGCACGATGACGACCGGTCCGTCCCGGTGCTGCATGGCTACTCTCCATGCCTCCACCGTCTCGTTGGCGTCCATCGGCCGAATCACGGTCATGTTCGGAATCACGCGCAGGGCGGTCAGATGCTCGACCGGCTGATGCGTCGGACCGTCCTCGCCGACGCCGATCGAGTCGTGCGTCATGACGTAAATGACCGGCAATTTCATCAGAGCGGCCAGTCGCATAGCCGGCCGGGCATAGTCGGTGAAGACGAAAAATGTGCTGGCAAAGGGCCGGATGCCGCCGTGCAGCGCCATGCCCGACACCGCCGCCGCCATGGCGAATTCGCGCACGCCCCACGGGACATTCCTGTTCTCGGGCACACCTTTGGCAAAATAGCCGCTGCTCTTCAGGTAAGTCATGGTGGAGGGATTCAGATCCGCGCTGCCGCCAACCAGACAGGGCACGCGCGCCGCGATGGCGTTAAGCACTTTGCCGCCGACGCTGCGGGTGGCCGGCGCGCCATCCGCCGGCGTGAACGCCGGTATATCCGCATCCCAGCCGGCGGGGAGAGCGCCGGCCATGGCGACTTGCAGTTGCGCCGCGAGATCCGGGAACGCCGACTGATAGGCGGCAAATTGTCGGTTCCACGCTTGTTCCGTTTTTTGCCCGTTCAGCGCAATGTCCGCCATGTGTTCACGGACTTGCTCCGGGACGAGAAAGAATTGATCATCCGGCCAGCCATAGGCCTGCTTCGTCAGTTTCACCTCCTCTTCTCCGAGCGGCGCGCCGTGTGCTTCTGAGGTGTCTTTTTTGTTCGGCGAGCCATAGCCGATCACCGAGGTGATGATGATGAGCGACGGCCTGGCGGTCTCTGCTTTGGCTTTTTGGATCGCCGCTGCCAGGGCGTCCAGATCGTTCGGCCTGGCGCCGACTCGAATGACCTGCCAGCCGTACGCCTCGAATCGTTTGGCCACATCGTCGGAAAACGACAGACTTGTGCGACCTTCGATGGTGATGCTGTTGTCGTCATAGAACCAGATCAGTTTGCCCAGGTCGAAATGGCCGGCCAGAGAGGCGGCTTCGTGACTGACACCCTCCATCAGATCGCCATCGCCGCACAGGGCATAGGTGTGATGATCGATGATGGGATATCCGTCTCTGTTATA
>JAFGJB010000268.1 GCA_016929295.1 Candidatus Zhuqueibacterota bacterium
GTGAAAAAGGCGGCGGAGCATCATCTCTGCGTCGATTTTCACGGCGCCTACAAGCCGACCGGCATTCGCCGCACCTATCCGAACCTGATGACCCGCGAAGGAATTCTCGGCTTGGAGTATCTGAAATGGAGCGATCGCGCCACGCCGGAGCACAACGTCACAATACCTTTTACGCGCATGCTGGCGGGTCCCATGGACTATACCCCCGGTGGCTTTCGCAATGTCACGCGCGCGGAATTCAAGCCGCAGAATAAAAATCCCCTGGCACCGACGACCCGCTGTCAGCAATTGGCCATGTATGTCGTATTCGAAAGCCCGCTGCAAATGCTGAGCGATGCCCCGGCCAACTATCGCGGTCAGGCCGGACTCGATTTCCTGCGCCTAGTGCCCGTCACCTGGGACGAGACGAGGGTGATCGCCGGGGTAATTGGCGATTACATTGCGATGGCGCGCCGTTCCAATGAAACGTGGTACATCGGCGCCATGACCGACTGGGACGCCCGCACGCTGGATCTGCCGCTCGCTTTCCTGGGCGACGGCGACTATGAAGTGACGATGTGGTCAGATGGGCCCGACGCTGAGCGCACGCCAACGGACGTGAGCCAAGCGCAGGAAAAAGTGACAAAGGAGGCATCCCTGCAGGCGATCATGGCGTCCGGCGGCGGATTCGTCGCCGTGGTCAAACCGGTCAAGTAAAAGGGAAAAGCCGAGGAGGAGGATAAGGAAAAGGGAGCGTCTTTTAAATCCTCCCCCTCAAGCCCTGCCCAAGTAAATTTGGCTTTCACCCGTCTATTCATTCAAGCCTTTGGATCATGAAAAAGTCGTCACCTATTAAAAAAATACCACTGACACCCTTCCGCAAGCTCATCATCGACGGTTTGGACGTCGGTATGAAAAAGCACTATATCAAAGGTTTCATTGAATTTGATGTCACCGAAACGCGTCATTCTATTCGTACCTATCGACGACAGTCAAAATGTAGTCTATCATTTACGGCCTTTTTTATCGCCTGTGTTGCGCAAGCGTTGCAGGAACACAAGTCTCTCAATTCCGGGATCAAGAAAAATAACATTATTATTTTCGATGATATCGATGTCTCGCTTGCCATTGAAATGAGCTTAAACGGCGAGATGTGCACCGGCAGCGCGATTTACTAAACGGCTGAGAGAATTGGTGGAAAATGGTCTGGATCGCCTGTCCTAATAAACTATGTACACCAGATAGAGGTACACGACCGGCGCGGAAAGAGTGAGACTGTCAAACCGATCCATCATGCCGCCATGTTCCGGAAGGAGCTTGGAGGTATCTTTGACGTCAGCGTCTCTTTTGAGCATGGATTCAAACAGATCGCCATACTGGCCAAAACTGCCGGCGATGGCGCCAATGGCCATTGAGTCAAGAGACGACAGGGTATCAATGAACCACAAGTGGCAGACAAAAGCCGCCAGAATGGCGAAAAGAAATCCTGCCACGGTTCCTTCGACGGATTTGTTGGGACTGATTCTCGGCATCAGCTTGTGGCGGCCGCAATACGAGCCAATGATATAAGCGGCTGAATCACACACCCAGGTGGTGAGGATCAACATGATCAGCCATTGACCCGCTTCATGCTCTGCAAAACCGTCAACACACGGCAATTTTCGAATCAATAAAAAAGCCCCGAATAAAAGGCTGAAAGAGAGAGAGCCGAACAGCGTAGCAGAAATATTCAGAATGGCGGAACCTTTTTTCCTGTATAACTCGACAAAATAAATAAAAATGGCGCCCACAAAGAGGAGCGGGATCAAAGCGGCGATATTAAAATAAAGGGCGATGACAACGCCCAGAGCTAAAAATTCTCCGGGAACCAGCTGGGCATTGGCGCCCTTTTTTTTAGCCAGTCGGACAAACTCCCAGTATGAAAAAGTTGATACGATCATGACCAACGCGAATAGAAAGTAACCACCCTTCCAGGAGAGAAAGAGAACCAGCGGGCCATAGATGATGGCAACAGCGAGTCGGGTGATAAAAGATTTCAAGTTCAAAGCGCCTCCGGATTGACAGAACCATTCCCCAGGCTGATGACATCGACTCTAACCATGACGGAACCCTCTTCGACAAATCCGAGCCGCTTGGCAGCCTCAAATGAGACATCTATGATTCGCCCCTTCACAAAGGGTCCCACGTCAATAATAGTGACATTGACGTTTTTTTTATTGCTTAAATTAGTGACCTTGACAACTGTGCCAAATGGCAGATAGGGATGCGCGGCGACCAGTTTGCGCAGATCAAACTCAATGCCGCTCGCTGTCTTTTTTTTCTGCATTTCATCGGCCATAAAGGAGGCAATGCCTTCTTCTTCATATTTTATTGGTTTATCATACTGATACGGATCTTCAGTATAGGATTCGTCAACCGGGGGGAGATCATCCGTGTACATGACACAACCTGGCGACAAGAGGGCGCACAGTGCAAGAGTCTGACAGAGATATTTGAACTTCACCGGGCTATCTCCTAGAGTTGTATGGAACCAACGATATCCATCAGTTTCACAATATTGTTTTTTTGGCAATAAAATTCAAGGTCTTTTTTAATTTTCATGGTCGCATTTGGTTCATGAAAATTGACCGTGCCCACCTGGAACGCTGTGGCGCCGGCGACCAGGAACTCGAGCGCATCCCCGGCGCATGCGATGCCACCTATCGCAATGACCGGAATGGATAAATTCTGTGCCAGTTCGAACACTTTTGCCAAAGCAATCGGTTTGATGGCCGGGCCGGAATACCCGCCAATGATGGTCGACAACCTGGGTTTGCGCGTTTTAATATCAACAGACATCCCGACAACGGTATTGATCGCCGACACAGCGTCGGCGCCGCCATTTTCACAGGCCCGTCCGATTTCTGCGATGGATGTCACATTTGGTGTGAGTTTCACGATGACAGGCCGCGCAGTCACTTTTCTGACATTTCTGGTGACCCGCTCGGCGATCCTGGCATCCGAGCTGAAACTTGTGCCATGCTTGACGTTCGGACATGAATAATTGAGTTCGTATCCCGAAATACCTGCCACGTCCTCGAGCCGGCAGACGCAATAGGCAAATCCCTCTTCATCTGTGCCGGCGACATTGATGAAAATATGCGTTTTCAATGTTTGCAGGAATGGCATCTTTTCAAGAATAAAATTTTCGATGCCAACGTTTGGCAGGCCGATAGAATTGAGCATGCCATAGGGCAGCTCGACGATTCGGCGCGGAGCGTTTCCAGCGCGGGGTTGTGGCGTGACTGTTTTGGTGATGATGCCACCGATCTCGTTCAGATCACAGAAATCCACAAATTCATCCGCGTAGCCAAACGTACCGCTGGCCGTCATGACGGGATTTTTGAGCGTAAGGGGACCAATTTGCACGGATAAATCAATCATCGATGACGATCTCTCGCATATCAAAAACCGGCCCGTCCTTGCATGCCAGAAAATACTCTTTTTGTCCCGCAACGGGATTTGTCATTGGCACAGCGCAACCAACACACGCACCAAAGCCGCAGGCCATGACTGTTTCGACCGATGCTTGCGCCGCAATAGTGTGACAGGCCGCTATCTCCTTGACTTTATGCAGCATGGGTGTCGGACCGCAGACAAAAAGTGATTTGCCATGGTTGTCGCTGTTGCGGTCAAGATAATCGCTCAACAGATCGGTCACCAATCCCTGATGACCCAGGGAACCATCGATGGTGCTGAGGTGAAGCGTGGCATATTTTTCAAACAGCGGCAGACAACAAAACTGATCCGAACTACCGACACCATAAAAAAGCTGCATGGGTATACGTCGTTGTGCAAGTTCCCGCATCATCAGCATAAACGGCGCAATCCCGAGACCACCCGCCACCACGATGGCTTCCCTCATCTCCCGCTCATAGTAAAAGTGATTCCCCAGCGGACCGAGAATGTCCAGCTCGCTATCGGGCGCGAGATGTGCGAGTCTATGTGTACCTTGACCAATGGTTTGAAATAGAATATCAAAAGTATGTTTTTGTGGTTGTGTATTGTGGATGGAGAAGGGACGTCGCCACAATATCTCCGCGCAGTGCGGCACTTTAATTTCAAGGAACTGGCCGGCACGGGCGTTGCAGCTCACTTGTTCATCTACAGAACATATGAGATAGGTGTCGCGTGCGACCTGTTCGATGCTGCGGACAGTGGCATGGTGAAGAATTTCTGGGGACAAAACTTATCCTGTCGTTTGTCGAAAAGAGTTCTTTGGGCAGGTGTTCATGGTCCTGGAAAACGTACTATTCCAGCATTTTACTGTTTCGTTGCGGCCTTTTTGTTTCTCCCTGACTGGTATCAGGCGGCGCAACGGATGGTACATCATCCTTTTGATCCTCGATCTCGGCTTCATCATCCACTTTGTCGAGCGATGGTTGGCCGGCGGCCTGATCGGACTCGCTGTCCGGTTCATCCTCAACCGCCGGCTGCTGGTGCGCTTGTTCCTGGACGTTTTCGGCATCCATCGGCGGGATCACATCCGACGTATCCGTCAGCGCAGGAGCAGTTTCCACAGCGGACGTATCCGATGCCACGGCCGGTGAAATCCCGTCGCTCAGGGAGTCAGTCGCGGTGGTGTCCGGAGCGGGCTGTTGCAGTTTAGCCAGCGAATCAGCGATGGCTTTTTGTTTTGTTTCTTCATCCTGGCGCACTTTATCCACAGCGGCCAATTTGGATTTGATCCTCGTGGCGTAAGGTGATTGCGGAAAAGAATCGACCAGGGCCTGGTAGAGATCGATGGCATCTTCCAGTTTGTAAAGAGTGTGCTCATAGTGCCATGCTTTTGCATAGGCTGCTTTTTGAGCGTACTCTGATTGTGGAAATTTCGTCGCAACCGCGTCCCACAATTGAAAGGCGCGATGAAGGTCGTTGTCCTTGAAGAATATCTCCTCGGCCTGTTCATATAAAATTCGCGCGGAATCGACACGGTCTTTCATCAGCTCAACACCCAGTATCTTTCGCGCCCCTTCAGCATGAGCCGTTTGTGGAAAAATGTCGATCAACTCGGCAAGCACAGTATCCGCCAGGACGCTGTCGTCCTTGAAATCTCTATAAATGTAGGCGAGTGAATAGAGAGCTCTGGCGACGCGCGTGCTATCAGCGCGTTTTTCGACCACTGTCTGATAGTATTTTATCGCCGAGTCCGGTTTGTCAAATGCAAACAAAAAAATCTCCGCCAGCGCAAGGTATTTTCCTGACAACTGGGAGTTTTTTTCTTTCGCTTCCTGCTCGGCCTGTCTGGCCAGCGCCGCACTATCGAGCTGAGCCGGCATGAGGAGGGAATCGTCGATTTTGCTCGAATCACCCGAGGCCTTCATCAGGGCAATGCGCTCCTGCATGACGGCCTGACGCGCCAGATCAGCGTCGGTCAATTCTCTGAGCGATAATGGAGGAGGGCGATCGCGGCCCGAATAATTCACCCACATGCCGTCCATGGAAAGGTCGATTGGCCCATCATCTCGTTCAATCCGGCTTTCGTCGCCGGTGATATTGCCGAGAGAATCTGTTTCAACATAACGCCCTTCGAGACGTGCGATATCATCCTGAAGCTCTTGCAGGGTACGAATGTTATCGGAACGCTGCTGGGCTATTGGTGCGATGAGCGAGCTGGAGAACTCACTGCGCACAAGGTCATAGTTTTCCTTTGCTTTTTTCAGATCATCGACAATATATTCTTGTATTTCACCTAATGCAAAGTAGGAACGCGCGGATGCATCTGTGCGTTTGTGCTCTTCAATGATATTGTCATACCATTTGATCGCTTCGGACAGCTTGCCGTCGAGCCGCAGATTGGTGGCCAATTCGAGTTTAATTCTGGGTATTCGTTTTTCATCAAACTCTTTGGCGAGGGCGGTTTTGTAATTTTTTATCGCTTTATCGTACTCACCGCTCAAGCTATAGGCCTGTCCCAGCTTGAACATGGCTTGCAATAAAAAGTCATCATTTGGAGCGGCTTTTATCGCCCGTCGTAAAACATCCGGCGCTTCTTCATATTGTTTCAGTCGCATCAGACAATCGCCGAGACGGTATTGCGCCATGGCTTTGATCAGCTTATCATCGGCTGATTTGGCTGAGCTCTGAAAATTTTCCGCAGCCAGGTCATAATTTTGTTTTTTATAATAGAGGCCGCCCAGTTCGAATTTGGCCTCTTCGCGGATGGCTTTGGGAATTTCAACGTCATTCGCCAGCCGATGAAGCTCTTCCTCCGCCGTATCATATTCCTCCAGGCCAATATAGGTGCGCGCTTTTAGCATAAGAGTTTCGGGAATAAAATCACTGTCAGGGTAAAGCTGCAGAATTTCATCAAACTTGCGCATCGCTTTTTTGAAATCGCGGCGATAGTAAAAGCATCTGCCCAGCAGTAAAAGGGCGTCATCCACCCAGCGGCTCTCAGGATAGTATTCAAGAACGCGCGAAGCTCTCTCGATGGCCTGCTGATAATTTTGCATTTCTTGTTGCGAAGCACGGCTCTTTGTATCGACGCCGGATTGCCCCATCTTTTTGAGTTGCTCTTCTTCCTCGGGCGACAGCTCGACAACCTGGGTTTTTTCCCGCTTTTTGCGTTCATTCTCCGCTTGCTTGTAGAATTTCCTGGCGTTATGAAAGGTGTTATAATACGCGCATTGAGTGGTCAACAACACCAGAAAGATGAAGAGGATTATGGGGTGAAATCGTTTCATTTCATTTTCGCGAGTGAATATGAGCTCCCTGATCGTGGCACACTGCCCTCCTGTTGCCGTGAGAATCCACGCGGCCAGGTGCTGTCAGCGCTGTCGGATCTCGAAACATCTGTTAAATGAGCGAGTTTCAATAAAGTTCCGCTCATTCGACTGTACGGGCAAAATGCAAAGTCATTTTCCAGCTCAAAACGGACCTAGATGCCCAATATGATCTGATAGTCATCGATTGACGCCTCAACTGGATAAAGACTAAACCATAGCTAGCCAGCACCACCTGGCATGGGGCCGTTTTACGTTGACGACGATAGCTCCCTTTCCACGGCTCTGCCGTCAACGTAAAAAAAGATAATTGCTTTTTGGCTAAATGGCAAGTCTATTTTTGCCCATCAATATTCAAATTAACTGTCTGCCTGGATATTCACCTCAGAGAGAAGCACTATGGACTCGGATTGCCCATTGGTCATAGCCATCCGGTGTTTTTCGGATCGCGGCCAAGCGGCAAATGCAAAAGAAAGTAAAACATAAGGAACAATCTTTAAATAAAGTTGTATAATTTCGATCAAGTGCATATATTCAGTTTGGTAAAGTGCTGCCAATTTCCATGGCTATTTGCCAAAATCGCCCCATTGTCGCGGATGGTGCAGGCAATTTTTAGTAACAGAGTTTAAAATCATCTCTACAAAAGATGACAACCACGACGGTGAGCGCCTCGATGAGATGAGGAGAATAGATCTATTAATGAACAGACACGCCCTGCTGCGATGCATTCCTCTGCACAGCGCACAGCATGAACGTGGAATGTTGTTCGATTTGCAATGATCTGTCTTGACAATTCGATCAGAAAAGTAAATTTTGTGAACAGGCTCGAAACAATCTGTACGACATACTTTGGTATTCCTGCTTGATCATATCTTCTCCTCCATGTCACAAGGCAGTTTTTTAGCGCGTTTCTCCAAGATCTACGCCATTCGGCAGGCATCGTTTAAGGAAAGGCGCGAGCCGCATCCAGTCAAATTGAACATTACGATCCACTATGAGGTAAACTGAGGACACGACATGCAAGCATTTTTAAGCTATAGCTTTGAGCCAATTGAATGGCAAGTCACTTTATTGTCTTTTGTGGTGGCGTTTCTCCTCTCCAGCGTCATCGCGATCATGTACGAGCGCACCTTTCACGGCCTCTCCTACTCGAGAGGCCTGGTGCAAAGCATGGTTCTGGGCAGCATCATCTCCTGCTTGCTGATGATCGCCATTGGCGACAATATTGCCCGCGGCATCGGCATCGTCGGCTCTCTGGCCATCATCCGCTTCCGGACGAATCTGCGCGATCCTCGCGATCTGGTCTTTCTGTTTGCGTCACTTGGCGTAGGAGTTGCATCAGGGGTGCAAAGCTACCCTACAGCAATCATCGGCACGCTCATTTTTTGCCTGGTCGTTTTCGTTCTTTATATTTCTCCTTTTGGGACGCGCAGAAGACATGATGGTCTGGTGCGATTTCAAATACCCTATGGATCCGAGGCGGCCAGCCAGGCAGCAGCCGTCATGCAGAGTAATACGAAAAGCTTTGTCCTGGTAGCCATGCGCAACGTCGCACAAGGCCAGGCTGTCGATTATGCCTATCAGGTAAAGATAGCGCATCCGAATGACAACGTCACTCTCATCCAGGAACTTCAGTCGGTAGAAGGCATACGTGGCGTCACCTATACAAATCAGGAAGCAACGGTGGAGGTATAAATAGAGACCATGTTTCGAAATAAAATTAAACAGACGCACAATTTCAATCTCTACAGTCTGCTCTGGATTCTCGCGCTCGTACTTTTCATCTACCTGATGCGAGAGTGGTACATCACGAAAAAATTCGTCGGCGTTGTGGAGAACAAATCTCATCTGCTCAGCGTCGGGGAATCGGGCAGACTGCAGAACGTATTCGTGACGATCGGCGACGAGGTGAAAAAAGATCAGGTGCTGGCGCTGCTGGATATCTCTGACTTGAAAACGACTCTCAATCAGCTGA
>JAFGJB010000269.1 GCA_016929295.1 Candidatus Zhuqueibacterota bacterium
AATATTTTTAAACTCGGCGCTGTAATGCCTTGAATCGAGGAGGATGATTTTATCACTGAATTCGGTGAAAACCTCGTTGGCTCTGGCGATGAAATATGGCGACAGACACCCCGGCACTTGCTGATTGAAAATCAGAGCGTCGCACGTTGGCAAGATGCGTCGGAGATTGTCGATGATGATGTCATCGGTCTCTTTTGATCTTTTGTTAAAAAAGCCAAAGTCGATTCGCGGTTGTTCGACATCGTTCAAATAGCGCTTGCTGAATACGACGGTGTCATAGTTCTCTTTTTGCGTGACGAGCCTTTCTGTGTCGACATGCAGGGCGTGGAACTGCTGCCGCATTTCGCGTCCAAAAATATCATCGCCGATCACGCCGACGAGGCTGATGCTCCTGGGGCGCAATGCCGCCAGGTTGGCGACAACATTGGAGGCGCCGCCGAGCGAGTAATATTGTCGACGCACAGCCTCAGTCTGCAGGCCGGTTTCCACGGATATTTCACCCCCCTGCGGGTCGAGAATCCAGTAGGCGTCAAGACAAAAATCGCCATAGACAGCGACCGTCACAGCATGGATGGCGTCGAGAATCGATTCGAGCTGCTCATTTTTCATCATGCCAGAGTGGTTGGTTCAACGGCAATCGATGTTTCCGTCAACATAGTGAATTTCCGCCTGAAATCAAAATGCAAAGTGGGGCCATTTTTCCTGTCTGTAGGCTGCGTCGCAGAACAGATATTCCAGATGCGTTGAATGGATGAATGCTCGCCGCATTTTAGATTTTGTCGTCTCGGATGCTCTGCGTGAGATCTGTTCGGTGATCTCGATCATGCGGTCGACAATCCCGCTGTAGGTTTCATCTGCATAGGTATCGATCCATAACTGATATGGATTGTCATCATTCGCCTTGTGCGCGATCGACTCGCCGAGCTCGCGATAAATCCAGAAACAAGGTAAAATCGCCGCGATGCCAATTTCAAAAGGTTGGAGAGCAGCCGTGGCGAGGAGAAAATTGGCATAGGCAAAACAGGCGGGCTGCTGTTCGGATGCCGACTCTATCCTGAATATGATGAAAAAATGGTCATGCAGGTTTCGCTCGATGGTGACGCCATCCCGAGCATAGCTCAGCAAATCATTGGCTATATCGAGGGACGGCGATTTGGCAGCCAGGAGGGCGAGGGCGCGAGTATAATCCCGGATGTAGAGCTCGTCCTGCTGCATGTAGTAGGCAAATTTATCCAGCGACAATGTCCCCGCTGCGAGCTCCATGTTGAACGGGTGCGACAGTATGCGTTGGTAAATAGTCTCGATGCTCTGCAAGAGTTGGTCGGCAAATGTCATCTGTTGCTCATTCCCATAAATTATAAAAATGGTGTACGGGACCGTGGCCATGGCCGATTTGATACTCGGCGCCCGCGCGAATGGCGCCGCTGATATACCTTTTCGCTCCTTTGACAGCATCGAGAATGCTGTTTTTTTTCGCCAGGTGCGCCGCGATTGCCGACGACAGGGTGCAACCTGTGCCGTGCGTGTTGGGCGTGTCGATGCGCTCGCCTTCCAGCCAGTAGACATGTTGCTCCCCATTATTGTGAAAGAGCAGACAATCATTGCTGTCAGCGCCCGAAAAATGGCCGCCTTTGAGGAGCACCGCGGTTGATCCATAGTCGAGAACTATTCTGGCAGCGTCTTCCATATCAGCCACTGATGTGATTTGTCGGCCGGTCAGCACCTCCGCTTCGGGTATATTGGGCGTTACAATGGTCGCCAGGGGCAGCAATTCATTTTTCAATGTTTCGATGGCATCATCGCGCAAAAGCTGGTCGCGGCTCTTCGACACCATCACCGGATCGAGGACAATGCGCTCGACCTGATGTGCTCTCAGTCTCTCGGCGACTGTCGCGATGATGTCCGTTGAGGACAGCATCCCTATTTTCACGGCGTCGACACCGATATCGCCAATGACGGCATCCAGCTGTTTGGCAACGAAATCGGCCGGTGCTTCCAATATGGCGGTGACCGCGGATGTGTTCTGCGCGGTGAGTGCGGTGATGACGGACATGCCGTAGCAGCCGAGCGCTGCGAAAGTCTTGAGATCGGCCTGAATGCCGGCGCCGCCGCTGCTGTCCGAGCCGGCGATGGTCAATGCCCTGAAGTACTGTTTATTGGACATGGTTATCCCGTTAGTTTGTCATTTCATCCTAAAATGATCCCAGCCGTGTCTGGCAAAATGAATGAGCGTGCTATTTTGATAATAGGCCAGAGCGCCTTCCTTTTCTATAATGCCGATTTTGAAGAGGGGCCTGGCGAATTTTTTTTCAAAATGACGGGCAATCACTGGAAAATCCCGCGGACAGATTGTGCACAGCAGGCAATAATCCTCGCCACCGGTCGCCGCGATCTCTATGGCATTCCAGCCGAATTGTTCTGCCAGCGAGCGCAATGCAGTTGATATCGGTATATCATCGACATTGATTCGCGCTCCAACCCTGGACTCTTCCATAATGCGTCTGATATCCGACTCGATGCCATCGGATACATCGAGCATGGCGTGAACAGCGTCGTATGTCGCCAGCCATGCCCCTTCCTGCAGTTGCGGATCTGGCTGACAGTGCGCCTGCACGAGTTGGCGGGCGTTTGGATTCATTTCAGCATTTATATCCTGGAGGATAATGTTTAATCCACCTCCAGAATCACCGAGAAAATCGGTCACACAGATGACATCGCCGATTTGCGCTGTTGATCTGTACTTGATGCGATCAGAACGAGCCCTGCCCAGAACAGCGATATTTATGATAATACGATCCATGGATTTCGTTGTGTCGCCGCCTAACAATGGCGTGCAACTCTTTTGTGACAACTCTGCGAGTCCCGCAAAAAAATCATCCAGCCATTCAACGGGAATGTCCTCGGGCAGTCCAAAGGACAAAAATGCTGCTGTCGGTGAGCCGCCCATCGCCGCAATATCACTGAGGTTCACGGCAAGCGATTTATACCCCAGTTGTCGTGCGGTAATTCCATCTCGCAGAAAATGAATGTCTTCGATGAGCATGTCAGTGGTGATCAACTGCGATTCAGTCTCATTGAGCGGCAGCACCGCGCAGTCATCGCCAATGCCACGAACGTCATCCGGCTGATTTTGCAGAAAGTGCGGGGCAATTCGGTGGATCAAACCGAATTCGCCAATGTCAGACAATTTCATTTAACGCTCCGTTTTGGCTCTGGCGACAATCTGTGCCAGCTCTCTTGTCGCTTTTTCAGGATCCTCGGCGCAGCATATGGCGGAGACGACTGCCACGCCATCGGCGCCGCTCTTGATGACCGTCGCGGCATTGGCAGCGTTCAGGCCGCCAATGCCGACAAGCGGGTGTCGCGAAAAAGATTTGATCTGGCGCAAGCCATCAAGTCCCAGCTCACGCTTGAGGTCCCTTTTTGTCGGGGTGAAATAAATCGGGCTGACGCCAAGATAATCAACATCGAGGAACTCGGCATCGCGCGCGTCCTGAACGGACTCGACTGACAGGCCGATAATCTTGTCCTCTCCCAAAAGAGCGCGCGCGATGTCGCATGGCATATCCTCCTGGCCCAAATGCACACCATCGGCATCGACGGCCAAAGCAACGTCTATTCGGTCATTGATGATGAGCGGTACATTGGCGGGCGCCACTATTTCTTTTAAGCGCTCGGCAAGATGAATGAACTGCCGCGTGGAGCACGTCTTTTCTCGCAACTGAACGATCGTCACGCCGCCTCTGACCGCCCCGGCCACTATCTCTTCAATGGGACGGCCCTGGCAGAGGTCGCGGTCTGTGACCAAATAAATGTCCAGAACAGGTTTCACTTTCATTTCAGCCGTTTGACGATCTCCTCTCTGGATAAATTATAGAGAGCGTCGTAGAAATGCAATTGCAAAGTGCCGGGACCAACTGCCTTTTCAGCGGCCATTTCGCCGGCAATGCCCATCACGGCCATGCCATGAGCGGCGGCGTCGAGAGGATTTGGATTGACAGCGGCGAATGCAGCGATGAGCGCTGTCGCGGTGCAACCCAGGCCTGTCACTCTGGCCATCATGGCGTGGCCGTTCCGGATCGTGACATGATCGCTGCCGTTGGTTATGATATCCACCTCGCCGCTGACGCAGACGACGCAGTGATAGCGCGCGGCCAACGCTTTGGCGCTGTCTAATGCCAGCGGCGCTCCTTCTGAGCTATCGACACCCTTGGTCTGGATGTGCGAATCGAGCAATGCCATTATCTCCGAGGCATTGCCGCGAATGATGGTTGGGCTGACATCACCGAGCAACTTGTGACAGGTGTTTGTGCGCAGCGTCGTCGCGCCGGCGCCCACGGGATCGAAGACGATCGGAACGTTCAGCGTCTTCGCCGCTCGCATCGCTGCCGACATGGAGGCGATCCACTTTTGGCTCAGAGTGCCGATGTTGATCACCAGTGCGCCGCCGACGGAGCGCGTCAGGCCGATCATTTCTTCGACCTCTTCGCCTGCATGGGCCATCACCGGTGAGGCGCCGATGCACAAAAGGGCGTTTGCCGTCGTGTTCATGACGACATAATTTGTGATATTGTGTACCAGCGGTGCTCTTGCGCGGATGGATTGAACATCCAGCCATATTTTTGCCGCTTCTATCATGGACTGTTCTCGGTCATGTGATAAAGTGAGCCATGCCGCCGACTATTTCGTCGCGCAGATGCAGACATAATCGCCGCGGTCATAGCCTTCAACCGGCTCTTCTTTTACGTCATTGGAATAGGCCGGATGTTTGGTGAGCGTTTGAGCAAATTGAAACGCACGGAAACCAATCTGTTGCAATAATGTCACCTTTTCCGGCGTTGAACGCCAATGCGCGGCCTTGACAAACTCCACTGGATAGACAGACTTTGGCGTTGTGCCGATAAAACAGGGGTGATCCCATGAGCCGATCTCTTTGCCCAGCGTGTAGAGCAGGCCATAGGAGCTCTCTTTCGGAACGTCGAGCAAGAGCAATCGTCCCCCAGGCTTGATGGCGTTGAAAGCGTTCTCGCACGCTTTTTTCAGATCCTCGATATAGCTGGCTGTGCCGTTAAAAATGACGGTGTCAAAAGAAGCGGGCGCCAGCTCAACGTCTTCCGCCGTCCCTGATCGCACCTGCAGGCCTCGTTTGCCGGCGATGTCGCGCATTTTCTCCGCCGGCTCGACGCCTTCCTGGATGTCAATGCCGTAATCCTGCCGCAACAGCGCTTCAAACAGGCCGCTGCCGCATCCGATTGAAATGGCGCGTCCGGGACTGGTCAAAAAGTGGGCGAGCAATGCGACTTCCGAATCAAGGACGTTTTTATTTTTCAGGAACCAGCTGTCATATTGCTCTGCGTATTCATCAAAAGCGCTATTGTGCATGCTCATTCCTTTCCTGCAAAACAAAAAAAGCCGTTAGCGTAATGACCAACGGCTTGACTTTTTGCAGCCACAATTGTATTCCCGTTTCCCTACGCTAGCATGATCTAGATCAGGTCATTAGGGTTTATTCTCAGGTCCGGCTGGACCACCCCTAACGGCATCATAATGTAAGATTATCATCTGTCATCTGCAACTTGTTTTTGAATGAGCACCTCTCAAAAAGGCTTTGCGTTTTATTTTTTGTATTTATACATTGCTCATCCGAATTCAACTGCACAGGAGGACGATTGGCTTCATTATCAGAACTGCTGATACCTTTTAATGGCGCTCGACTCATCGAGTGGTTTGACGATCTGACCGAACTCTGGCATGAAACCGCTCCCTTAAAGCCCAATGATATTTCTTCGCCAAAGGGTTTGACGCAATGGATTCACTACAAGAATTTTGTCGTTTGGCACCTTGAGGAGCACGTTCGGCATGAAAAAAGCTCCAATCAGGAAATTGTTGACGCTGAAAAAACGATTGATCTGCATAATATGAAGCGCCTCGCGGCGATCGAACAAATTGATATCTGGATCGATAATGTTTTGCAGGCGGCTGATATTTCACCGCAAGGTGAGATATTGGCGAATTCAGAAACACCTGGCAGTATAGTGGATCGCTTATCCATCCTGGTATTGAAAATTTATCATATGCGCCAGTATTTAGCGGATAAAAGTCTGGATAAAGACCTGCGAAAAACTTTGAACCTCAAAATACACATTTTGCAGGAGCAGCGAGATGATTTGGCCCGGGCAATGGACAGACTCCTGCTCGATATCCGGCAAGGAAAAAAACGGCATAAAGTCTATCGCCAGTTCAAGATTTACAATGATCCCAGTTTTCATCATGGGGACTATGAAGGATAGCGGGACTGGTTGATTCGTAAATTATTTATGGAAATTAAATTCCCCTACAGAGAGCATGGAGTTGCTTTTCGCCTCCCCGAAGACGCCGAGGTTTTTCATCCGGCCGTTCGCACACCCATCACCGGAACCTATATAGCAATCATAAAAAATCTGCTCAGACCTCTCGGCTACAAGCAGACGCTCTTTGACCTGGCGAAGAGATGCAAGACCGCATGTGTCGTGGCGGATGCATACTGTCCTCCGCCGGCAAACAGGCAAATTCTCAATCCGATTGTAAAGACCCTTCACGCCGCCGGCATGTCGCATGATGATATCACCATACTTGTGACCTCCGAGTACCCCGCCGAATTCTCGCCGGAGCTCGTTCATTCCATGTTTGACGAAGAGTTTTCCCGGCGCTATCATGTGGGGGCGCACGACGTATTTGCACACTCCCAGCATGAGTTGATTGGTGAGACGTCAGGAGGAATTCCGGTCTGGCTGGACCGGCGACTCAAAATGGCCGACATCAAAATCATCACCGGGGGAATCTATCCGCATTACCTGTTTGGCTATGCCGGTGCACCGCTGCTGCCGCCTTTCGCGGTCACCGGCCTCGAAACAATCCAGGCTCTCTACGATATTGCCGATCTTGACAATGTGGATTTTCAATGGTTCGATCAAAAATCCAAATTGAGCAGCGAGTTGCTTGAAATCGTCAACCTCGCCAGGCTTGATTTTATTGTGAGCATTTCTATTGACAACTCGTTCCGCTTTATTGACATTTTTTCCGGCAAACCTTTCAGTGTCATGAAAGCGATCGGCCAGAGACATATTGCCGCCGAATACGATGTGCTCCGCGGCAAAGCCGATATCGCCATTTCCTGTACGGGTCATTCGCACTGTGAAATGAGCTGGTATCACAATTTGATGGGACTCTGTCTCGCGCGCACCTTTCTTAGAAATGAGGGAATTTTGATTTATATCACTCCGCTGTTTGATCAGGTCGGCGCCCGGATACGCAAGATACGAAATAAAGCGGCTTTGATTGATTTTCTGTCCACTCATAAGATGATCGACAGCACTCGAGATCGAATATTTTCTTGCCTGCAAGATGGCGTCACTGTTTTTGTCTCACCCAAACTGGGTGATGCGACGCTGAAAGATCAGTCCCGGGATGTTTTTTTCTGTTCTTCTGTAGATTCCGCACTCGCTTTTGCTGCTCAACGGAGTAAAGTCACACCACATCTGGTTTTACTGCCCGATGGTCTCTTCACTTTTCTCAGCATGTCATCGTAAAAGATTGTCACCGCTTCGGAACATTCATTTAGAGCAGGCGTTTAATATCCGCTTGAAAACAAGACGTCCTTTGACATCGAATAAAGCGTCTGATGCACCGACGGCTCGACTATGGAAATATGAGTTGTCAGCGTTTTGTTCTATCTAGTGATCCCCTTTAAGGGGATGAAGGAGGTGCGTGATGCAAAAGATCTTCACGGTTGATCCAATAGACGTTTTGAAAATTTCCATGCAATCTGAAAAGGAAATGCGGGAATTCTATACAAAAGCGGCATCTCTGACGACGGACGATGATGCGAGATCAATAATGTCCGGACTGGCAAATCACGCTGACGCGCATCAGCAGAATTCTATCAACATGTACACAAGGCTCAGCGGCAAAAAAATACTTTTTCTCAATCTTGACAAGAGATATAAACTGATGACGTTGCAGCGTTGTGCCGATGAATTACACGAGGCCGTTCGCGTGGCCAAGAGAAATGAAAAAGAATTGAGCAGTTTTTATTCCATGGTCGCACGACGATTTATGGAACCGGATTTGCGGATTTTTTTTCGTAAATTGGCGACAGATCATTACCAGCACCTGACATTGTTGGAAGCATCATTCGAAGAGACGTTTGAGGATGACGAAGAAACCTCGGAAAGTATATTGGATCAAATCACTCACGAGAGCGAGTGATGAGAAAAAGCCCGCATCATATCCTGGATGCGGGCTTTTTTTTGCAGTGGCGCTGAACAGACAAAACTTGATTTTCACCTTTAAATGCTGTAAGTTAGTGGCGGAAAATGTCCAATTGTGGATGAAACGACAGCGATGAATTTAATATATATGGATCATCATGCCACAACACCTCTGGATGCGGAAGTGCTTGCGGCGATGATGCCCGCATTGACCAGTGAATATGGCAATCCATCGAGCAATACGCACGCCTATGGACATGCTGCCCGTTATATGGTCGACAGCGCGCGCGCCCAGGTCGCACAACTCGTGGGCGCGCCACGTCCGGATGATATCATTTTCACCAGCGGCGCCACCGAGGCGGATAATCTGGCTCTCAAAGGCATAGCCCATGCGAAGGATTACATGCCGGCGAGGAATATCGTCACGCTGGCGATTGAGCACAAGGCGGTGCTTGATGCTGCCAGACGGCTGCAAAAGGAGAATGTCGAGATTCGCTTCGCAGCAATTGATCCATACGGCGTCGTTGACCTGGATGACCTCGCCGCAAAGATAGATA
Organism: Candidatus Zhuqueibacterota bacterium; assembly: GCA_016929295.1. Classification (GTDB taxonomy): domain Bacteria; phylum Zhuqueibacterota; class Zhuqueibacteria; order Residuimicrobiales; family Krinioviventaceae; genus Kriniovivens. The sequence continues at coordinate 8,807 of JAFGJB010000269.1, forward strand.
AAAACACGATTCTGATCTCTATACAGACCGCAAACAGTGAAATCGGCACCATCCAGCCGATCAGAGAAATTGGCGTCATCGCCAAAAAACATGGCGTGCCATTTCATACGGATGCTGTGCAGGCGCTGGGTCGCTATGAAATCGATGTCATGCGGGATCATATAGATATGCTGTCAATCTCGGCTCACAAAATGTACGGTCCAAAAGGTATTGGCGCGTTATACGTCCGACGCGGACTCAAGCTGACGCCAATCATCGATGGTGGCGGGCATGAGCGCAACATGCGTTCAGGAACACTCAATGTTCCCGGCATCGTCGGCCTGGGGAAGGCGGCCGAGATCGCCAAACGTGATCTCAAATCCGAAAGTGAGCGCCTGCTGAAACTGCGTAACCGACTTGAAGATGGCATCCTGCGTCGCATTGAGCATGTCAGGATAAACGGTCACCCGACAAACCGTCTGCCCAATAACTTGAATGTCGCTTTTGCCTATGTCGAAGGAGAATCGTTGATTTTAGCCTGTCGAGGGGTGGCATTATCTTCCGGATCAGCGTGCACGTCGACATCCCTGCAATCATCCTATGTGCTCAAGGCGATCAATGTGCCCGATTTTTTGGCGCATGGCTCACTGCGATTTGGTCTTGGCAAGAGCAACAGCGAAGAACACGTTGATATCGTGCTCGATTTATTGGAGAAAGGCGTGCGGCGGCTGAGAGAGATGTCGCCTTTGTATGATATGGCCAAAGAAGGCGTCAGCATCGAAAGTGCTCACTTTTCTCGTCATGCGCGGGGCAAATGATGGATGCCTGGGACGATTATTCGGAAAAGGTGATGGATCACTATGAAAATCCGCGCAATGTTGGCATCGTCGAAAAAGCCAACGGCACGGGTGTCGTCGGCAATCCCGCTTGCGGTGATGTGATGAAATTAACCATCCGCGTTGAGAATGACATCATTGTGGACGCCAAATTCAAAACTTTTGGCTGCGGCGCTGCCATTGCGACCAGCTCCATGGTCACCGAAATGGTCAAAGGCAAGAGCCTTGCGGATGCGCTGGAGATCTCCAACAGAGGAGTGATGGAAGCGCTCGGCGGCTTGCCAAAGGTCAAACGACACTGCTCTGTCCTGGCGGAAGAGGCCCTCAAAGCGGCCATTGCTGACTATGAAAAAAACCGGCGCGATATTTCCCCTGCCGCATGACAGAATAGAAGAGATCTATTTTTACAAATTCACCGAGCAAACTGGCTCTTGAGAGGTCTTGATGAAACCCTTTGCAATAAAAAATAATGTCTACTGGATCGGCGCCCTGCATCCCGATCTGCGCGTATTCGACATCATCATGACGACGAAAAATGGCACAACCTATAACAGTTACCTCATCAAGGATGAAAAGACGGTCGTGATTGACACGGTGAAAGAGAAATTTGCCGAACAATACATTGAGCATATCGCGACTTTAATCGATATAAAAAAAATTGACTATATCGTCGTCCAGCACAGTGAGCCGGACCATTCCGGCAGTCTGCTGGCACTTTTGGACGCAGCACCAAACGCCAGAGTGGTGTGCGCCAAGGCGGCGGTCAGATATGTTGAAAACATCACCAACGCTTCCATCGATATCGAATCGGTCGCAAACAAAGACATTCTGGCACTCGGATCACGGTCACTGCAATTTTTCACCACGCCATTCTGCCATTGGCCGGATACCATGATGACCTATCTCATCGAAGAAAAAATGCTGTTCCCCTGCGATATCATGGGATCTCATTTTTGTGACAGTCGGATGTTCGACGATCTGATCGCTCGCGATTTCTGGCCGGATTTCAGATACTATTTCGATTACATCATGCGCCATTATAAGAAGAATGTCGGCAATGCCCTGCAGAAAACACGGGATCTGCCGCTTGAGATCATCGCACCATCGCACGGTCCGATCTTGCGAATGAATGTGCATCGCTACATCGATGCTTACGAGGAATGGTGCCGGCCTCTGGCGGCGAATGAGCCGCGCAAAATGCTCATCTATTTTGCCTCGGCATATGGTTATACCGGCATGATGGCGAAAAAAATCGCCGAGGGCGCACGCTCCGCAGGAGTGCAGGTTGACATCTTTGATGCGTGTGAAATAGATGTCCAGCAGCACATCGACCTGCTGGAGCAGGCGGATGCCGTGCTGCTCGGCTCGCCGACGATCAACAATAATGTCGTCAAGCCCGTATGGGATGTTTTGAATGCCATGATCACCATTGATGTCAAGGGAAAGATCGCGGCGAGCTTTGGCTCTTATGGCTGGAGCGGCGAGGCCGTCGAGCAGCTGGATGGGCGGCTGCAGGCGATGAAATTTAAGGTCCCACATGAAGGCATAAAGGCGATCCTGGCGCCAAATGATGAAGAACTGCAGGCCTGTTTTGATTTTGGCTGCAAGATTGCCAGTTCGATGTGAAAGTGGTTCATGGATAGCATGGAAAGGCAAAGTGTGGAGTCGGCGGAAACGCAGGTGCTGGATTTCGGCCTTGTTCGGCTGGTTGATTTCATGGGAGGCGATGCGGCTGTCGTACAATCCGCGCGAGTTTCATTCGGCAAAGGAATTACCGATGATGAGCGCGACAGGAAACTTGTTTTTTTCTTATTGGCGAATGGTCACGAAACGCCATTTGAACATTCGGTTTTCAAGTTTCATATCAAATGCCCCATCTTTGTCGCGCGGCAATGGTTTCGTCATCGCATGGCAAGCTATAATGAAATTTCCGGTCGCTACACCGAAATGAAAGAGGAACTCTGTCTGCCGGAGCGATTGCGTACGCAAAAGGCGAGGAATTATCAGTACGATGAGCTCGATGCGGATCTCAATGACGAGCTCAAACAAAAAATCAGCGATCACTACGATGCGTCATTCCGGCTCTACCGCGAACTGCTGGAAAAGGGTGTGGCAAAAGAACAGTCGCGTATCGTGCTGCCGCTGTCGCTTTATACCCAGTTCTACTGGACCATAAACAGTCGTTCATTGATGAATTTTGTCAAACTGCGCATCGAGGCGCACGCGCAATATGAAATACGCCAGTACGCCGAGGTTATCAATGAGATCTTCAGAGAAAAAATGCCCTGGACGCACGCAGCCTTTCAAAAATATGTCATATCCGGAGAAAAATGGTGCGAGTAGAGGGTGTTGAAAAAGTCAAGAGAGGCCGAAAACCCGATTGGCTGAAAGCCAAATTGCCTGGCGGCGCTGAATTCATCAAGGTGAAAAATCTCGTGGCAGCCGGCAGCCTGCACACGGTGTGCGAAAGCGCGCGGTGCCCCAATATCGGCGAGTGCTGGCGCCGTCAGACCGCGACGTTCATGCTGATGGGCGACACGTGCACGAGAAATTGCCGATTCTGCGCTGTGCCAGGCGGGCCGGTCGCACCGCTCGATGCCGAGGAGCCGCTGCGCATCGCGCGAGCGGTCAAAAAGCTCGGGCTGAGCTATGCGGTCATCACATCCGTCACTCGAGATGACCTTGCCGACGGTGGCGCCGGCCATTTTGCCCGCACGGTCAGAGAGATTCGCAGTTTATGCCCTGCGTGCAGAGTGGAAGTGCTCATACCGGACTTGAAAGGATCGCAACAGGCGTTGAAAACCGTTCTCGAGGCCGCCCCTGATGTGCTCAACCACAATGTTGAGACCGTGCCACGGCTCTATAAACAGGCGCGACCGCAGGCGGATTATCAGCGGTCGCTGAATGTGCTCATACAGGCCCGCGCGCTCGGCGCCCGGACGAAATCGGGGCTCATGGTCGGACTGGGAGAACGGTTCGATGAAGTCCTCCAGGTTATGAATGACCTTCATCGGCATAGCTGCAGCATGCTCACCATCGGTCAATATCTGCAGCCTTCGAAAGAACATTTGCCGGTCGATCGATACGTTTCGCTACAAGAGTTTGCTGAACTGAAGCGGATTGCATTGGACATGGGATTTGCGCATGTCGAGGCGGGACCGTTGGTGCGCAGTTCCTATCACGCCGATCAACAGTTCGGTGCGCTGGAGAAAGAGCTTTGCGGCCGAGGCAACCGGCGGCGAATGATCGAGAGAGAATGAATCAGGGAAAAGGAGACAAGCGATAGAATGGCAGTATTGAAAGTGATCAAATATGGACATCCGACGCTCCGCAAAGTAGCGGCGCCCTATACACAAGATGAAGTGGATGAAAAATTCATCGATGACATGCTCGACACCATGTACACCGAGGATGGCGTCGGTCTGGCGGCGCCCCAGGTCAATGTGTCCAAGCGACTTATCGTCTGTTCGGATCGCGAAAATGAATTTGTGATTTTCAATCCCAAGATCATCGCCCATAGCGAAAGCGTGAAAGCCGATCTTGAGGGCTGTTTGAGCTTGCCGGGACTGCATGCGAACGTCGAGCGCTATGACAAAGTCATTGTCACCGGTGTAGATGCAAGCTGGCAGAATATTGAGGTGACCGCAACGGGTCTGCTGGCAGTTGTCTTTCAGCACGAAATCGATCATCTGAATGGCACATTATACATCGATCGCGCTGATTTGACCACGCTGGCCTGGACCGATGCGGTCACTGTTGATCCGGCTCGGCGAGAGCAGCCGGCGACGGTTGAGATAGTGCAACAAATATTCAGGCAACAATATCACACAAATGCCGATGTGCTGGTTTTTGAGAAAAATCTTATTTGACAGGAGGTCGCCATGGACAACGAGCAGGCACTATATATTCGGAAATTATCTGGCGAAGAAGCTCTCAAACGCTATATCTTGGTCGTGAGGGAAAGCTTGAAAATATTTCCCAAACCCGGCACGACGTTCACTCTCAAAATTGGCGACAAACAAATTGAATCCGAGGTCACTTTGGTGGATGTCTGGAATCAAGGTGGCAACAAGCCGAGCACAGAGTACCACATCGACCTGTCGCGGCATGCTGATGTCTTTCGACCACATTATGGCCAAAAAGTGAGGCTGACGCATATCAAAGATAAGCTGTACGAATTGACCTGATCTGTCATCGCGCCAGGACAGTTGCGCACAGCTGGCGGAAGGCGGAGCTGAAGAAAGTGTCATAGCCGTCTTTCCCCGCTCGACTCATCACCCGTCGAATGTACTGTTCAAGGATACAATGAAAGCTATCATTCTGGCAGCCGGTTATGCAACGCGACTCTATCCGCTGACCAAAGACAAGCCAAAACCATTGCTCACGATTGCCGGCAAGCCGATCATTGAGTATATGCTTGACGGCTTTCGCACCATTTCGACCCTTGATAAGGTCTGCGTTGTGACCAATGCCAAATTCGCTCCGGCATTTGAATCGTGGGCGCAGGACGTCGCGACCGGCGGCGCCTACGACTTTGACATTGCCATCGTGAACGATCAGACGACGAGCAATCAAACTCGGCTCGGCGCCATCGCTGATGTTCAGTTTGCCATTGATCATGAAGAGATAAAAGATGATCTGATCGTCGCAGCCGGTGATAATATATTCCGCTTTGAATTTGCCGATCTCGTCAGTTTTTTTCAACAAGTGCAGAGCGATGTCATTATGGCGCAAAAGCTGCAGGATCCGGCGCGCTTGCGAACGCGCGGCGTGGTGCAGTTCGACGAGAATCATCGCGTCATCGGCTTTCAGGAAAAGCCGGCCGTACCGCGATCAAATTTTGTCTGTCCTGCGCTGTACATTCATCGATGTGAGAACATCCATTTTTATCAGGAATACCTGCGTGGAAAAAATAATCCCGATGCGCCGGGATATTTTATCAGTTGGCTCTTCCCGCAGGTTCCTGTTCATGTTTTTGTTTTATCGCAACCCGCCATCGATATCGGCACGCTGGCGACGTATGAGCAGGTCTGCAGGGAGTTTTCGCGGTGAATTTTTGCAGACATGAACAGGATTTCGTTTGCACGATGGAGAACTTGCTTTCAGCTGCAATTAAAAGGTTCAAGGTATCGCATCAATTACGAGGATGATGAATGGGAACAGAGTATTTTGCCGGCCTGGATTTGGGCGGCACCTTTTTGAAATATGCCCTTGGAACAGCGGATGGAAAAATTCTTAAAAAGGGCAAAAGACCAAGCCGGGCCGATGAGTCGCAGGCAGATGTATTCAGCGTCATGTTTGACGCCATTGCGGAACTGCAGCAAGAGGCCAGTAAGCGAAAGGGCGATCTCGTGGCCATTGGCGTCGGCAGTCCTGGCGCCATTGATTTTGACAAAGGACGACTGATTGGCAGCACTCCCAATATCGCCTGTTGGGCAAATGCGGATATCCGCGGCAAAATCGCTGATAAATTTCACCTTCCGGTATGGGCCGATAATGATGCGAATATCATGGCCTTTGCCGAATCGCGCCAAGGTGCGGCAAAAGGCTGCCGAAATGTGATCTGTACGACCCTCGGCACCGGCATTGGCGGCGGCATCATCATCGATGGTGAACTCTATCGCGGAACCAACTATGCCGGCACAGAGATCGGCCATATGATGATCGTGCACGACGGCTTACCGTGCAATTGCGGCGGCCGCGGATGTTTTGAGAAATACGCATCAGCCCCGGCCATGGTGCGGCACTATGTGAGCTTGTTGACCGAGAGCGGCAAAAAAGTTCCGAAAAATGTATCAACGCTGACGATTTTCCAAAAGGCGGCTGAGGGACAATCCGAAGCAAACGCCGCCATCGACATCACACTCGGCTATTTGGGGACAGGATTTGCCAGTCTCGTCAATATCTTCAATCCTGAACTGCTTGTCGTCGGCGGCGGCGTTGCGGATGCCGGCGATGATTTCATCGCTCGAATTCACCGTGCTATAAAAAAACGCGCCATGAAACCGGTCCTCAAGGGCTTTAAAGTTGTTCGAGCTATCCTCGGCAACGACGCCGGATTTGTCGGCGGTATACGTTTGGCCGCCGAGATGCTGCATAAATAAAATAAAATGTTGCTTTTTTGCCATTTGCGCATTATCTTTGTTGGATTTTAAGCTATGCAGCGTCTTCAAACCTCAAAGTTCGTTGTTTAAAAGGCTCTTTTTCGGGAGGTCGATGATCTGCATCTGTTCCATAGAGTCATATAAAAGCCTTCCGAACCACGGAGGGCTTTTTTTTTAGCTGAAAAATTCGAACAAGAGGAATATAAATGAAGAGTTTGACCCATTGTGGCGATGATGTCCTGAAAATGGGATTGCCCAAAGGCAGTCTGCAAGACGCCACCTTTCGGCTTTTGGCCAAAGCCGGCTATCACTTTTCAGTCAGCAACCGTTCATATTTTCCTTCCATTGAGGACGATCGTATTCAGGCTATTCTGATTCGGGCGCAGGAAATTGCTCGCTATGTTCAGGACGGCGTGTTCGACGTTGGTCTGACCGGCAAGGATTGGATTCTGGAGAATCGCGCCGAGGTCGTCGAGATTGGCTCATTATCCTATTCGAAAACGACGATGCGTCCCGTTCGCTGGGTGCTGGCGGTGCCGATCGATTCAGACATCAAGAGCCTCAACGACTTGAAAGGAAAACGCATTGCGACGGAAATCGTCAATCTGACGACCGATTGGCTGCGCGATAAGGGCATAGTGGCCGATGTCGAGTTTTCCTGGGGCGCAACGGAGGTGAAGGCGCCAACGCTCGTTGATGCCATCGTCGAGGTGACGGAGACGGGCAGCTCGTTGCGCGCCAACAACCTGCGAATTGTGGAGACACTGCTCGAATCGCATACCATGCTCATCGCCAACAGGAACAGCTGGCAAAATTCGGCCAAGCGCGAGAAAATAGAAAACTTATATTTGATGCTGCAGGCGGCCATCGACTCTGAGGGCAAAGTGGGCATAAAAATGAATGTGCCAAAGGATAAACTCGACACCATTATGGCAACGCTTCCGGCGATGAAAAAACCGACCATCTCGCCCCTCTATGGCAGTGACTGGATGGCGGTTGAAATTATCGCCAACGAAGCGGTGGTGCGTGATCTGATTCCGGCGTTGAAGAGAGCGGGCGCCCAGGATATTATCGAATATCCATTGAACAAGGTGATTCACTAACAAGAATGGCATGAGCAATGCACATTTACCAGGACAAGGACATTTCGCGCTATATCGAGCGGTTTGAGTCGCGTCGCAGTAGTGTGTCAGCTCAAGTCGAGCGTTCGGTCGCCGACATTCTCGTACAGGTGCGCGACAAGGGTGATGAGGCGCTGATTGAATATGGCAAAAGATTTGACGCCGTCGATTACAGCCGCCACCCCTTGCGCATCTCCGTTGAGGAGCTTGTGAGAGCGCATGCCGAACTGGACAGCGAGCTATTGCAGATCTTGCGCCAGGCGCGTCAAAATATCAAGAGTTTTCACGAAAAAGGCGTGCCGCAGTCGCGATTGCATTGGGAGGAGGATGATGTGCTGTTAGGCCAGCGCGTGACGCCGATAGAACGCGCTGGAGTCTACGTACCCGGCGGACTGGCGGCCTATCCCTCATCACTGCTCATGGGTGTTGTGCCGGCTCAGGTGGCCGGTGTGAAAGAGATTGTCGTCATCACGCCCTGTGATGCCAATGGTCGGGTCAATCCAGTCATCCTTGCCGCCGCCCACGAACTGGGCATCGCCAGCGTGTTTCGCGTCGGTGGTGCACACGGCATCGCTGCGCTGGCTTACGGAACCAGTACCATCCCACGCGTTGATAAAATCGTTGGACCGGGCAATATTTATGTGGCCACAGCAAAACGACTCCTGTACGGGCAATGCGGCATCGATATGATCGCCGGGCCGAGCGAGGTGCTGATCATCGCGGATCAGGCTGCTGATCCCGTTTACATTGCTGCGGATCTGCTGGCCCAGGCTGAGCACGATCCGCTCGCCGCCGCGATTTTGCTGACGGATTCCGCCGAGCTCGCGGATGCGACCGCGCAACAGGTGTTGCTGCAGACAAAAGAGCTGCCGCGCGCGGCGATCATCAATCAGGCGCTGGATCATTATGGCGCCATCATTCTGCTGCACAACATGAATGAGTGTTTCGACCTGTGCAATCGACTGGCGCCCGAACATCTCGGCCTGCACCTGGATGATCCCTGGAAGGCGCTTGGTCACATCCATAACGCCGGGGCGATTTTTCTCGGTCGCTATTCGCCGGAGGCTATCGGTGATTATTGGGCCGGGCCGAATCATGTGCTGCCGACAAACGGTTCGGCGCGCTTTTTCTCGCCGCTGCGTGCTGAAGATTTTCTCAAGGTGAGCAGCATCATTGCCTACAGTCAAGAGGCCATCCGTAAACATGGCCGCAAAATAGCGGCGTTTGCTAAAAATGAAGGTCTGGAGGCGCACGCCGCGGCGATCGCCAAAAGAATGGATTGAATGCAGAACTTTATTAAAAAATCGGTGCTGGAACTGCGCGGCTACAGCTCGCCGCCGCAAAGTGAGTACAGGATTAAACTGAATCAAAACGAGAGTCCGTTTGATGTACCGCAACATCTCAAAATCGAGCTGGCTGAGGCAGCTGTTACGCTGCAGTGGAATCGTTATCCGCTCAACGAATCTCCGGCGCTCATGCAGCGCCTGGCGATGCGGCACGGTGTTTTTCCGCGGCACATTCTCCTGGGAAACGGTTCCAATCAGCTGTTTCAGACATTGCTGACAGCGACGCTCGAGCCCGGCGATGCGGTCGTCTGTACGCAGCCGACATTCTTGCTCTATGATTTATACACCCGCATTTATGACGGCCGTCTCATCCAGGTCGAACAGCCGCCGGGCGCTGACTATCCCCTGCATCAGGTTCTATCAGCCATTAAGGAGTATAATCCAAAGCTGGTTTACATCTGCTCACCGAACAATCCGACGGGCTGGGAAATTGATCTGACGAGTGTGCGGCGCATCTGCCAGGCCACAAGAGGACTTGTCTTTTTTGATGAAGCGTATGGCGAATTCAGCGGCCAATCAGCGGTGCCGTTGCTGGATGAATTTGATAATCTGTTGATATCCCGCACGTTTTCCAAAGCGTTCAGCATGGCAGGGCTGCGCTTTGGCTATTTTATCGGCGGTGAAGCGGTCATCGATCAACTGCGCAAGGTGAATATTCCATATAACATCAACCTGTTCACCGAACTCGTGGCAACGCGCCTGCTCGAGCACGAGAAGGAAATGGCCGAACAGGTCGAATTTCTCAAGAAAGAACGCGATCGCGTTTTTAGCGCGCTGCAGCTCATGGATGGAATCACCGCATTCCCTTCAGTTGCAAATTTTATCCTGATGAGAGGACCGCATGATCTTGATCTGTTTGCCGCGCTCAGAGAACGCGGCATTCTGGTCCGCGATATGAGCGGTTATCCGCTGCTGGCTGGATTTCAGCGAATCACTATCGGTTTTAAAGATGAAAACGATATTTTCCTGCAAACCCTCAAACAAATTATAGATCAATATATGGGGAAAAAGTGATGGCGCGCACCGCACATGTCATAAGAAAGACAAAGGAGAGCGAAGTAACAGTCGAGCTGAACATCGACGGCTCAAATGAGAGCGCCATCGATTCGGGCATCGGCTTTTTTGATCACCTGCTGGATGCGCTGCAAAAGCATGCGAGATTCGATTTACGACTCAAGGCGAAGGGTGATCTGCACATCGACGGGCATCATACGGTTGAAGATGCTGGAATTGCCCTCGGAGAGGCGCTGCTCAAAGCGATCGGCGATGGGCGAGGCATCACGCGTTTCGGACATGCTTACTGCCCCCTGGATGAATCCCTGGCGCGAGCTGTCGTCGATATCTGCGGACGACCCTTTTTGCATTACAAATGCGCTGTCTCGCCTGGACGCGTTGGCGATTTTGATGGTGAGCTGTTTGAAGAATTCCTGCGCGCTTTGGCGATGAATGCGAAAATCGGATTGCATGTCGAATTGCTGTACGGCGTCAACCAGCATCACGCCATGGAAGCGATGATGAAAGCGACAGCACGAGCGCTCAAGATGGCCCTGGCTATCGATAAAGGCGAGAGAGACATCCCGTCCACCAAGGGAGTGCTGCTTTGATTTATATCATCGACTATAATGCCGGCAACTTGCGCAGCGTACAAAAAGCGGTGGAAAACTGTGGCGCCGCGGCGAGGATCACCTCGGCGCCTGATGATTTGAAAAAGGCGGACAAGGTCATTTTTCCGGGCGTGGGTGCATTCGGCCACGCCATGGAGGCGGTTGAGGAATTTGGCTTTGTCGAGGCAATCTGCCGCTTCATTGACAGCGGCAAACCCTTCCTGGGCATTTGTCTGGGCATGCAGCTCATGTTGGAGGCGAGTGAAGAAAGTCCGGGGGTGACCGGCCTGTCGCTTTTCAAGGGCGCTGTCAGGCGATTTGCGAAAAATATCAAAGTGCCGCATTTGGGCTGGAACCAAGTGCGTCACGTCGGCACATGCCCGTTGTGGGAAAATATCCCCGACAGTAGTTACTTTTATTTTGCCCACTCATACTTTATTGATCCGGAGAATCGCCATGTCGTCGTGGGTGAAACCGACTATTTTGGCGCTGTGCCGGTGGCAATTCATTTTGACAATGTGTTTGGTCTGCAATTTCATCCGGAAAAATCGCAGCAGCTCGGTCTGCGCATTTTGAAGAACTTTGTCAATCTGTGAGGATCTCATCGCCAATGATCATTCTGCCGGCAATTGATTTGCTCGACGGTCAGGCGGTCCGGCTGAAGCAAGGCGTCGAAAAGTCAAAAAAAGTGTACAGTGAAAATCCGCTGCAGATGGCGCTGCACTGGCGTTCCCAGGGTGCGTCTATGTTGCATGTCGTCAATCTGGATGGTGCTTTCGGCAGATCGCACAAAAATGTCCGGGTCATTCGACAGATCGTTGATGTCCTGGATATTCCCGTTCAGCTTGGCGGCGGCATCAAAACCCTTGACGAGGCGCGGCAATGGCTTGACCTCGGCATCGCGCGCGTCATTTTCGGCACCATCGCGTTGACGCATCCGGAGATCGTCGCCGCCGCACTGGCGCAGTGCGGCGCGGGCAAAATTGTCATCGGACTTGATGGGCGACATAATAAAGTGGCGATTCGCGGCTGGCAGGAACAGACCGGGACCGATGTCCTGGAATTGGCTCGGCGCATGCGAGATCTGGGCGCCGAGCGCGTCATTTATACAGATGTGCAGCGCGATGGGGAGCTCATCGGCCCTGACATTGAAAGCACCGCAGAGCTGGCACGCTTGTCAGGCATGACTGTCATCGCTTCCGGTGGATTTTCGCAGATTGAGCATTTTGAACAGCTGGCTGCCATGAACAATCCTCTCATCGAAGGTGCGATTGTCGGCACGGCGCTCTATGAAGGGACGATCTCACTGCCGGATTTAATCAGTCGCTTCCAGCCGCCAGCTATTGCAAACCAGCGTCCGGATCCCTCGCGGGCTGGCGAATGAAGGAGAAAATGTTAGCAAAGCGAATTATACCATGTCTTGATGTCAAGGGCGGCCGCGTGGTCAAAGGCATCAACTTTTTGAATCTGGTGGACGCCGGCGATCCGGTTGAACAGGCGCGCTATTACGACGAGCAGGGAGCGGATGAGCTGGTCTATCTTGATATCACCGCCTCGCACGAAAAGCGCGACATCATGCTCGAGGTCGTGCGACGAACGGCGGAACAGGTTTTCATGCCCCTGACAGTTGGCGGCGGCGTCCGAACGGTCGAGGATGCGCAGATTCTTCTGAAAAACGGCGCGGATAAAATAACCATGAACACGGCCGCTGTCCTCAATCCGGATTTGATCAAAGAGTGCTCGGAGCGATTTGGCGCCCAAGCGACTGTTTTGGCCATCGATGCGAAGCGCTGCGGTGACCGCAAATGGCAGGTCTATATTTACGGCGGGCGCGAGCCTTCGGCGCAAGACGCCCTCGAATGGGCGCAATATAGTGAAGAACTTGGCGCCGGAGAGATCCTGCTCACATCCATGGACCGGGATGGCACCAAAATTGGATTCGATATCGAATTGACCCGAACCATATCTCAGGCGGTGACCATTCCGGTCATCGCCTCCGGCGGCTGCGGCGCCCTCGAACATTTTGAACAAGTGTTCACTGCCGGGGCTGCCGATGCGGCATTAGCTGCATCCATTTTTCACTATCGAAAAAATTCCATTCATGAGGTGAAGGCTTTTTTGACTGCGAGGAACATCTGTGTCAGAAATTGAAAAAATGAACTTGAAAGAGTGGCTGGGCCGCGTTAAATTTGACGATGGAGGTCTGGTGGCGACAATCGTTCAGGATGTTGGCGATAATACCGTTCTCATGCTCGGCTATATGAATGAAGAGAGCATTCGGCTGACGCTCGATACAAAAAAAGTGACATTCTGGAGTCGCTCTCGACAGCAGTTATGGACAAAAGGAGAGACGTCCGGGCATTTTTTGCACATCGTTGACATCTACCTCGATTGCGATGGTGATGCCATTCTCGTCAAAGCTGCGCCGGTCGGGCCGACCTGTCATACAAATAAACGGTCGTGTTTTTCCTGGCAGCTGGTAGAGTGAGGTTTCTCAGAATGACGAAAACGCATCGGTTGGAATGTCTGAGCGCGGCGCTGCTCTTTTATTTGTGCAGCCATCAATCATGCCTGGCCCAGGACCGGCAGATATTTTTTCTCGAGTCCACATTCGCCGAGTTCGCTTATCCGAACGGCGAACTGGACGAACAATTCACCCGCATGCTGGAACAACAATCATTTGGACAATTCCCAAAAGCCGGCTTGCGCATGGTCGCGAGCTATATCACGATCGACAAACCCAGAAGAGTCGTTTCATACTATTCGGGCTTGTGCGGCAAGCGATTTCAAAAAAGAGGTGAGAGATTCACCTATATTTTTTCAGAGATGGGCGATGTGCCGGCAAGTCGAATAGAGATATATCCTGTAGTGATGGGGCGAATTCATCATGAATTCTGGCCGACACGCATCGATATCTATCTGATACGATTTCCAATATCGATCGATGCAACTTTGCCCATAGGGAGATCAGCGGAAAATCTGGCGCAGCGCATCGGTTCATTTTACTACCCGGGCGTTCTTCGCGAGGACATCGCTTTAATTGATATGGAACAGTTTGGTGCAAAGTCAGAAGTGTATGTCATCGAAACGACGGATGAGTTTGATGTCGTTTACCAATTTTTCCGACGGCAATACGGCGGTATCGCCGTTCGTCCTGCTCACGATGGCGACATGCTGACGCGGAACTTTGAAATCGATATCAGTAGAGCACTGGGAGAAGGAGATCAGGATAAATTGCTGTACCTCTACGTCGAGGAAAATCCGCTGGTCACTGATCGCACTGGAAATTCGCAAATTTATCGGGGAAAGGTGTTCATGCGCTACGTTTTCTGGCAAAAGTCAAAGGAAGACTATATCGATTGACTATATGTCAACATCGTCATCGGTGGGGCTATGGGAATGGCGTTGAACGTCATGGACAATGACAGTGGCCGCGGTCACGTGTTGCGCTGGGCTTCGGACACGTTGCGCTATCGGGAGGTTTTTTTGGGGATCGCTGCAGCAACTGAAAAAATCGTCTGCTATTCTGCTTTTTTAGCGTAGTAAACAGTGGCCGTTTATCTAAGCTCCATCCCTCGACGGCGGATTCAGCCGGCAAGCGGCACAATTCATCTCTTTTGCAAACTATTCATATCTTTTTTATGAAAGTACTTGATTTTTTCTCAATATTAATATATCATCTGTAAACCACGGAGGAGATATGAATAGGATCGCTGTTGTCATCGTTTTCTGCTGCTGCAGTCTGTTGCTTTTTCAATGCGGCAAAAAAGGTACGGAACCCGGATCAGAACGGGAATGGACCATCATGGGCTACTTTGACGGCAATAACAATCTGGATGTGAGCCAGGCGGGCACCAGTTACATCATCGAAGATGTCCAAGAGATGGAAAAAGTCGGCTCGACGGATGCAGTGACGGCCGTCGTCATGGTCAGCTCATTGAAGACCGGCGGCAACTCGAACTATTATCTTGTCGGAAAACATCCGGACGAGTTGCCGGACAAAATCAGCTCCACCAAGCTGAAAGATCTGGGGACAAAAGATATGTCAGATCCCCAATGTTTGAAAGATTTTATCACCTGGGCGTCGACAACCTATCCCGCCAAACGCTATGCCCTCATTATCAATGATCATGGCGGCGGGTGGCGCGGCGTATGCGAGGATGAACAGAATGGCGCGGGCGCCCTCATGTCGATGCCAAATGTTCGTCAGGCGCTGGCAGGCGGTCTGCATTTCGATGTCATCATCTTTCATGCCTGTCTCATGAGCATGGTGGAAGTGGCGTATGAACTCCAGGATGTCGCTGATTATATGGTCGCGTGCGAGTTCACCATGCCGATGTTGAGCATTCTGGGAGCCGACGCGTGGATGGCAGAGTTGATTCAGAATCCACAGATGGCTAACCTCGATCTGGCGACAAAGGTGGCACAAGCCGTCTATAATAAAGGCAATGAGGCGCAGAAAATCACCCACATGGCCGTCACCGACTTGAGTAAAATCGGCACCCTCGGGGCAAAAGTGTCAGATCTCGGCAATCGCCTCATCACCGAAACCCGCGGTCATTGGGACGAGGTGGGTCATGCGTGGGGCATGACGCACTATACAGATCATGACGATCCGGCTTTTGTCGATTTGCGCGAATTTGTAAAAAAGATTCAGCAGGAAGAGCACTTGAAAGAGATCAATCTCATCAACAATGTGGCGAACGAAGTCATCTCGGCTGTCAACGCCGCTGTTCCTTTCACAAAGACGAACGCTCCTGGTTTGTCCCGAGGTGGATTGACAATTCACTTCCCTTACACCGCGCAACAATTTGACTCGACAAATTATGTAAAGCTGAGATTCAAAGAGACAAATTGGTATAATTTTGTGTCAACTTTTCTCAAGAGCATACAGCAGGCGACGGCCAGCACCGTTGTATCAGGACGAGTGACATGGCCGAACCACACGCTGAGCAATCGTTGTATCGCCATGCTCGATTCGTCGCATACCGATGATATTGTGGCGCTCAGCAATGTGAGCGTCAATCCGGCGGACGGCAGTTTTCGGTTCAATTTGAACCTGCAGAAAGCTGTTGAGGTGTATGTCGAAGGATACGATGATGCGAACGGCAACGGGAATTGGGATGCTGGTGATGGTATCGGCTGGTGGGACATTGATGGAGATGGCAACTGGGATGATATGTTTTTGCTCAAGCCGGGTGACCAGATCACCAATGCCCAGGTCGTGCTCAACACCACTCAGGGAGCGGTAAATCTGGCAAAAAAGCGGATGCGAAATCCACAGTAATCCGAACAACTCACAACTGCAAAAGCTGATATTCTGCCCTGACACTTGTCCGCTTTGTCGGACAAGTGTCGGGGCTGCAGAGCAGTTTCTGAGGCGAGTTCACACATCCCCGGACATC
Source organism: Candidatus Zhuqueibacterota bacterium (assembly GCA_016929295.1). Lineage (GTDB taxonomy): Bacteria > Zhuqueibacterota > Zhuqueibacteria > Residuimicrobiales > Krinioviventaceae > Kriniovivens. The sequence continues at coordinate 25,202 of JAFGJB010000269.1, forward strand.
CGTCACGGGATGATGATTTAAATCAGGATGATGCGATGTACAAGCTAAAGGTCGTGTCAAAATTTTCCGCCGCACATCGTTTGATCGATTACCCCGGCGCGTGCGAGCGCATACATGGCCATAACTGGACGGTGAAAGTGACGGTCAGCGCTCAGGATGTTGATGACAGCGGCATGGTGATGGATCTGGTGCAACTGAAAAAGCATATTGATGATTGCGTTGCACAATTTGATCATCGCGTGATCAACGATGTGCCGCCGTTTGATCAGCTCAATCCCACCAGTGAAAATCTGGCAAAATATTTGTACGATTATGTCGCCGCACGCGTCGATGTGCATGTGCGATCGGTGCGGGTGGCTGAAGTTGAGGACTATGCGGTCGTCTATCAGCCTTGACAAATTTTCTTGATTGTTGATAAAAAAAATAGCTATATTTTAACATCATCTTTTACGAACGGTTCATGCATATATGTTTTGCTGTTATCACAATTTTTATTTTTATGCCAATTATAACGGGAGGAGTTAGCAGTATCAGATGATAAAGTGAACTGCTAAATCCGCCCACTGCGTTGTCAGAGTGGGCTTTTTTTTTGTCTACGAGGCTAGGATGAAACTGTCTGAATATCGTCAAGCCATCGATGACATTGATGATCAATTGTTGGATCTGTTAAATCAGCGCGCCAGGCTGGCGATTAAAATTGGCCAGGAAAAGTTTGATCATCGAATTGCGGTGGCGGCGTCGGGTCGAGAGGATGAGATCTATAAACGGCTGTGCGAAAAAAACAGAGGTCCGCTGCGCGAGCAGCATGTTCGCGAAGTCTTTGCTGCCATCATGTCGACGTCAAAAAATTTACAGCATTTGTATCAGTCATTTCAGGATGTATAAACGTCCGGCGCTCCATGTATTCACTCTTTGCAAAGTGAGGTGTTATTGTGGTAATTGTCATGCGTGAAAATGCTACTGATCAGCAGATCAACGACGTAGCGGAAAAGTTACATGAATATGGCTTGGATGTCCACAAGGTCGTCGGCACGCAACGCACCATTCTCGGCGCGATCGGCGATGTCGGTAATGTCGATCACCGTGCATTCAAGATTATGGATGGCGTCTTCGAGGTTCATCGAATTTCAGAACCGTACAAACTGGCGGGCAGGATATTCCACGCAGATGATACGGTCATTCAGGTCGACAACGCTGTTTTTGGCGGCAACCAGGTCACTGTTATAGCGGGACCCTGCTCAATCGAAAGTGCGGAGCAACTGTTGACGATTGCCAAGGCTGTCAAAAATGCGGGCGCCAAAGTGCTGCGCGGCGGGGCTTTCAAGCCTCGCACCTCTCCATACGCTTTCCAGGGGCTCGGCGTGGAAGGACTGAAAATACTCAAGGACGTGTCAAAAGAGTGCAATATACCGACGATAAGCGAAGTCATGCGCGAGAGCCAGCTGGATATTGTCGCAGAATATGTCGATATTTTGCAGATTGGTGCGCGCAATATGCAGAATTTTCCTCTGCTCAGCGAAATTGGCAAAACGAGAAAGCCGGTGCTGCTCAAGCGCGGCATGTCGGCTCGTATTGAGGAGCTGCTCATGGCCGCCGAATATATCATGGCCGGCGGCAATTATCAGGTCATTCTGTGCGAACGAGGCATTCGAACATTTGAGAACTATACGCGAAATACACTCGATATTTCGGCCATACCGGTTGTTAAAAAACTGAGCCATTTGCCGATCGTCGCTGATCCCAGCCATGGCACCGGCCTGCGAAACAAGGTGGCGCCCATGGCGCGCGCCGCCGTGGCCGCTGGCGCGGACGGACTGCTCATCGAAGTGCACCATGATCCTGATCACGCGCTTTCCGATGGCCCGCAATCACTCCTGCCGTCGCAATTCTCCAGGCTGATGGAGGAGGTTCGCATGATCGCATGGGCTATCGGACGAAAAATAGACTGAGAGGAAGAGGATGGCATTCAGCGGTTTCAAGACGGTTGCAGTCGTGGGCATGGGGCTCATCGGTGGTTCGTTTGGCCTGGCACTGAAGAAGAAAGGTTTCAAAGGAAAAATCATCGGCGTCGATCGTCCCGGCAATTTGGAAAACGCCGTGCAGCGCGGCGCTATTGATGAAGGATACAATCGAGAGCAGATCAGAGAAGGATTGCAGGAGGCGGATCTTGTTTTTCTGAGCGCGCCAATTCATATCATTCTCAAGCAACTGCAGGAAATCGGCGACTATATCAAACCGGGAGCGATCATCACCGATGCCGGCAGTATCAAGCGGCAAATTGTCGCAGCGGCCGATGAACATCTGCCGCAACAGTGCGATTTCATCGGCGGCCATCCAATGGCCGGCTCCGAGTTCAAAGGCGTCGCCGCCGCCGATCATTTTTTATTTGAAAACGCCACGTGGGTGCTCACACCCAATCACCCTGTCGCCCAGCCAAAGGTTAAGGCGCTTGTTGAACTGATCGAGATGACTGGCGCCAATGTGCTCATCATGGATCCGCGGTTGCATGATGAGATTGCGGCAGCTGTGAGCCATCTGCCGCAAATGGCGGCCCTGGCGCTGATGAATCTGGCAGCGGGCAAGAATAAAGAGAGCCAGCACTTTTTAAAAATGGCCGCCGGCGGCTTTCGCGACATGACCAGAATCGCTTCGAGCCCCTATGGCATTTGGGAGTCCATCTGTCGCATCAACGCGGACATGATCGGTTCCTATATTGGTCATTATATCGACGAACTGAAAAGAGTGCAGGAGCTGATTGATAAGCCGGATGAGCTGGAAAACTATTTTGGCAAAGCGGCGGCCAGCCGCTTGTCCATACCAATGGATACAAAAGGATTTTTGCGTCCGCAGTATGAAATTTCTGTGACCGCTATCGATCGTCCCGGCGTCATTGCATCGATTGCCACAATACTGGCTGAAAACAAGATTAACATTAAAGATATTGAAGTATTGAAAATTCGCGAAAATGAGGGGGGCACTTTCAGGCTGGCATTTTCATCAGCAGACGATCAGCTCAACGCCATTGATCTCTTACGCGCCGAAGGCTTTGACTGTCGAAAACGAGGATAACATGGAAGATAAAAAATTGCATCGAGTGAACTCGCTACAAGGTGCGGTCGAGGCGCCGGGCGATAAATCGATCTCCCACCGCGCCCTGATTTTGAGCGCAATTTCTGACGGAGTGTGCCGCGTTTCGGGGCTGTCCGGAGCGCTGGATGTCCAAAGCACGGCAGCGTGCCTGCGAGCGCTCGGCGTCAAGATCAACAAGGCAAAAAACGGCGCGATAGTCCACGGCGTCGGCATGAACGGTCTGCGCGCCCCGCAAAAAATCCTCGACGCCGGCAATTCCGGCACTACTATTCGTCTGCTCTCCGGCGTGCTGGCCGCACAGAATTTTACCGCGACGATAACAGGCGACGAATCATTGAGAAATCGCCCCATGCGTCGAATCATCGAGCCACTCGACTTGATGGGGGCGCGAATTAACAGCGATGATTTCAAAGCGCCGCTGACCATCACGGGCGGGCCGCTGCGCGCCATCGATTATGCGTCATCAGTGGCCAGCGCGCAAGTCAAATCGTGCATTCTGCTGGCCGGTCTGTACGCCCGCGGCGTCACTCGCGTCACCGAACCCTATCATTCGCGGGACCATACTGAATTGATGCTGCAAGAGATGGGGGCAAACATCCGGTCTTCGGAAGCGCTGGCCGCCATCATCGGGCCATGCGAATTGCATGCCCGCGATATTGATATCCCCGGCGATATTTCCGCAGCGGCCTTTTTTCTTGTCGCTGGCGCGCTGATCCCCAATTCCCAGCTGGTCATGCGCAATGTCGGAGTGAATCTGTTGCGCAGCGGCATTCTGCATACATTGACATCGATGGGCGTCAATTATCAGCTGAGCGATCAGATCGAGTTGAATAATGAACCCCGCGCCAGCATCACCGTGAAAACATCAGCATGGCACGCGACCACCCTCGGCGGCGCCCTGATCCCGCGCATCATCGACGAGATTCCCATCCTCGCCATTGCCGCCACACAAGCCGAGGGCGTCACCACCATCAAAGATGCGCGCGAATTGCGGGTCAAGGAATCCGACCGCCTGGCCGCGCTGGCCAGCAATCTGAACAAAATGGGCGCCAAGGTTCGCGAAAAAGAAGATGGACTCGTCATCAGCGGCCCGACTGTTCTGAAGGGGGCTGAACTGGACAGTCACAATGACCATCGCATCGCCATGGCCTTTTCCATCGCCGCGCTCATCGCCGAGGGCGAAACGACCATTCAGAATGCGGAATGCGTCGATATTTCATTTCCAGGTTTTTATGACATTTTAGAGTCGGTCATTCATGATTAACGCTTCCACCGCCTTATACGGCGTCATCGGCGATCCAGTCGCGCATAGTCTGTCGCCGACCATGCAAAACTGGTTCATCGACCAGTTCCATCTGAACGCTGTTTATGCTGCCTTTCGCGTTAAAAGCGAGAAATTGGGCTCCTGTATCGACGGCATGCGCGCCATGGGAATCGGCGGCCTCAATGTCACCGTCCCGCACAAAGAAAAGGTCGTCGCATTTGCTGATGAATGGAGCGATGATGTCAGACTGATCGGCGCCGCCAACACATTAAAAAATACCGGCGGATTCATCAGTGCGCATGTCACCGATCCATACGGATTTATCGAATCACTCGGTGACAATGAGCAACGCTTCCGCGGCGCTTCGGTATTCATGTACGGCGCCGGCGGTGCGGCAAAATCGGTCGCGTATGCGCTGGCGAAACTTGGCGTCGATCAGCTGTTGATCGTCGATAGTGCCGCAGAAAAGGCGGTCGAGTTGGCCGAGCAGGCGGTGAAATCCTTTGGCATAAAGAACGCGTCAGCGCTGCAAAAGCCGCTCGCGCCGGTGAAAACGATTCTCACGCACACGCATATCGTCATAAACGCCACCCCCCTCGGGATGCATCCCTGGCACGATAAAACCGTGGTGGAATATCCTGATGTCATCACCGCTGACCACTATTTCTATGACCTTGTCTACAATCCGGGCAAGACCAGATTCTTGCGCGAAGCGGAGGAGCGGGGAGCGACGATCCAGAATGGACTTGATATGCTCATCTTCCAGGGGCTGCAATCCATGCGCCTGTGGACCGAGCAGCCGTTGGCGCTCTCTGCGGCGCGATTAAATGATCTGAGATCCATTATGAACAGGCAGCTGGGACTGAATGAATAAAATAAGATTTTTAACCGCCGGCGAATCACACGGCCAGGCGCTCACGAGCATCATTGAAGGGATTCCGGCGGGTCTGCCCTTGAGTGAAGATGATATCGCCGCGCAGCTCGTCCGCCGGCAACGCGGCTATGGCCGTGGCGGTCGCATGAAAATTGAGCACGACCGCGCCCAAATAATGAGCGGCGTGCGCTATGGCCAAACGCTCGGCAGTCCGATTTCGCTTTTACTTTTCAACCAGGACTGGCCAAACTGGACGCACAAGATGTCCGTCACTGCCGTGGACGAGGCGGCGGCAAAGCTGCAGATGCCGCGTCCCGGTCACGCCGATTTTGCCGGCATGGTGAAATATCGAACGGATGATGTGCGCAACATTTTAGAGCGCTCCTCTGCTCGCGAGACGGCGATGCGCGTCGCAGCCGGGGCTGTTGCCCGGCGATTGCTGGAAGAATTCAATATCCGCATCTATGGACATGTGCTGCGCATCGGTTCCGCGGCAGCCGATTTTTCGGCCGTCGCCTTCACCAGGCAGACGCCCGCGAGCGAGCTGGAACTATTTTTCGCCCGCGCCGAAGCATCGCCCGTGGTTTGCGCTGATCAGGTCGCCGAAAGGAAAATGATCGCCCTCATTGATCAGGGCAAAGAAAAGGGTGACTCTCTCGGCGGACTGTTCGAAGTGGTGGCCACGGGATGCCCCGTCGGCCTGGGCAGCCATGTTCATTGGGATCGCAAGCTCGATGCGCAGATCGCCGCTTCCATGATGAGCATCAACGCGATGAAAGCGGTGGAGATCGGCCTCGGCCGCGATGTCGCAACTCTTTTTGGCAGCCAGGTGCATGACGAGCTTTTCTATGATGAAACGAGAGGCTTTCATCGAGTCCGCAATCACGCCGGCGGCATCGAAGGCGGCATGACCAATGGCGAACCCGTCGTCGTGCGCGTCGCCATGAAACCCCTGCCGACCATGCCGACTCCCCTGCGGTCGGTCAATGTTGCGAGCAAAGAAGCGACCGTCGCTCACTATGAGCGCGCTGATGTGTGCGCTGTCCCGGCAGCTGTCGTCGTGGCCGAGGCGATGCTGGCGTTCGTTTTGGCGAACGCCCTCGTCGATAAGGTTGGCGGCGACTCGATGAGCGAAATGAAGGCAAATTTCGACAGGTTGGCGAATGCTCCCCTGGAATGGTAAAAATATTTATTTCATCGGTTTTATGGCGTCGGGAAAATCGTCCGTCGGCAAATCCTTTGCCCAATTTTTGGGTTGGCCGTTCTATGACACCGATGAACTCGTCGAAAGAAAAGCCGGCAAGTCGATCAGCCACATTTTTGCCCAGGAGGGCGAAGCGGCGTTTCGCGAACTGGAGTCAGCCGTCATAATAGAGCTATCAGAGCTGAAAAATAGCGTCGTCGCTCTTGGCGGCGGCGCCGTCATGCGCGATGAAAACTGGCGCTATCTCAAGCGCTCGGGAGTGACGATCAACCTTTCCGCACCCGTCGAGATATTGGCCGAACGGATCGGCAGAAACAGTGCGCGACCGCTTATGGCACAATTGTCGCGAGAGGAGCGCGTGCGCAGAATTGAGGAGATGCTCAATGAGCGCCAACGCTATTACGATCGCGCCGATTTTCATTTCGAAAGTTCGGACCGCCCGGTGCCGGAGTTCATCGATCACATTTTTGAAACCCTGCTGGAAAAACTATGACCACTGTCACTGTTGACCTGGGTGAACGCAGCTACCCGATCTGCGTCGACGCTGGTGCACTGGCACAGTTAGGCGAGCACCTGCAAAAGCATCACCTGACCGAGAGACTCTTTATCATTACAGATGACAATGTGCGCCCTTTGTATGGCGACAAGGTGCGTCATTCGCTGGCTGCAGCCGGGATGCCGGTTGAGATGTTGTCCGTCCCTGCCGGCGAGAGTTCGAAATCTTTCGAGCAGCTGCAGCTGCTCTATACAGGATTGCTCGAAAAAAAAGCGGACAGGAATTCAATCATCATCGCGCTTGGCGGCGGCGTCGTCGGCGATCTGGCCGGCTATGTCGCCGCAACGTTCATGCGCGGCATCCGGTTTGTGCAGGCGCCGACAACGATATTGGCGCAAGTGGACAGCAGCGTGGGCGGCAAGGTCGGCATCAATCATCCTTTGGGAAAAAATCTCATCGGCGCATTTCACCAGCCGCAATTTGTTCTCATCGATGCCGAAACATTGACCACGCTGCCGGAGCGCGAGATTCGCGCCGGATGCGTCGAGATTTTAAAGTATGGCTATATCTCTGATGCCGTTTTTTATGAACAGATCGCCGGCAATTTGCCGGCGCTTTTTTCATTGAAAGAGACAGCGCTGCTCGAATCGGTTCTCCGCCGCAGCTGCTCGATCAAGGCGGAAATCGTATCAAAAGATGAGAGGGAATCGGGTCTGCGCGCCATGCTTAATTTTGGTCATACGATCGGGCATGCCATTGAAGCGGTGACCAACTATGGCTCATTTTTGCACGGCGAAGCGGTCCTCTATGGTATGAAAGCAGCGCTCTATCTTTCCTGGCGCCGAGGGACATTGACAAAAGAGTGTCTGGATGAAGCGGTGGCGATTCTCGCGCAATTCAACGCGCCGGCATTGCCCGATTTGGACCATCGTGCGCTCTTGTCCGCCATGCAAAAGGACAAAAAGCGCTCATCGATGGGACAACAATGGGTGCTGTTGCACGATATCGGCCGCGCCTATCTGACGCGCGACGTAAAAGAACAATGGGTGGAGGAGGCGATTGATTTTATGAAGAGCTGATGCGGCGAAGAGTGCTCTATTCTCAAACGATCGTCCAGGGATTCAATCCCTGGACGCGGAATGTCTGAGGGCTTCAAGCCCTATACGGACTGGAAGTCCTTATCCATTTAGCGCCAAGGATTAGGAAATCCTGGGCGAACTTTTTCCTGAGCTAACTGGATAATAAAAACACTAATATGGTCAGAGTGTCAAAATTATTGCACACAGGCGTTAATTTTTTCATTCTTCCAAAGTATCTTTCAATATCTATTATAAGCCAGGCAGAGGACTAAAAATGGAACTTATCGGTGCAAAACAATTTTTACTTTTGATTGGGATGGCATTTTTCAGTTTATTTTTAAGCCAGCTTTTGGTGTCATCAGGGAAAACAGTTGTTCCATTTTTTCGGAAATTTCTCCTCATTAGCTTTGTTTTGTTGTTCCTTTTGCCTTATAATATTTTTTCGTCTTATTCAACAATCTGTTTCTCGCGAGTTAGGCTTTTTACCATATCAGAAAAGACATAGCCCCAATGTACCAAGATTAGTGCAAAAACGGACAATTTTAGGATGAAAATAGTGCTAAGCTATTGTTTATTAGTACGGCGACTCA
>JAFGJB010000270.1 GCA_016929295.1 Candidatus Zhuqueibacterota bacterium
AGTCAGAAGAGTGAAAGGTGAAACGTCAAACGTGAGACGAGAAAACTAAACTCGTTCCATGCGATACCACATCTCACTTTTCACGTTGCACGTTTGATATGCGGCGATGCTGCTTTAGACTTTTCTAGAATCTTCAACAGTAACGCTCAAAATATCAAAGAGACCAGCCGGCCCGATAATCATAGTGCAATTGGCGATTCGCCTCTTTATCATTTGTCACGCGCAGGTTTTCAGCATCCCACAGCAGTTTCTTGCCGCCGAGTCGGACGCTCAGCATGCCGAGTAGACACACCTCTGTGAGTGGCGCGGCAAAGCCAAAATGAGACATCGTTGGCGTGCCCTCCTTGCACGCTTTGATCCATTCCGCATAGTGACCAATGGAGCGCGGCAGTGATTTCAGCGGCAGCATGTACTCTTGCATTCGACTTTCCGGCAGCAGGCGCGGGCTGGCACCGCCCCAGCCATCGACCAGCATGGCGCCGTCGTCACCGATGAAAAGGAGGCCATCCTCCTTCGGCAGCTCCCGTTCGTCTTCGAGCTGCGCCGGACGCGGCGGCAGCAGGCCGCCGTCATACCAGTGCAACGAGAGCGGCGGCCGATCACCATTTGCCGGGAATTCGTAATGCACGATGGAAGCGGCGGGCACTGTCTGCGGAAACACCGGCGTCGAGCTGGCATGTACACTGATTGGTGCTGTGAGCTGGAGCGCGTCATAGGCCGGTGCGATGTTGTGAATGCCCATATCGCCCAGGCCACCTTCGCCAAAATCCCACCAACCGCGCCAGACAAAGTGGCTGTATGCGGGATGATAGGGACGCTCTGCCGCCGGTCCCAGCCATAAATCCCAGTCCAGTGATTCCGGTTTGGCCGGGAAATCAGTTGGTGTCTCTGTGCCTTGCGCCCAGTAGAGCTCGGTCGTGCCTTTGTGCGTCGGGCGATCGGACCAGACATGTACCTCGCGCACCGCCCCGATGGCGCCATCCGCCAGCCATTCCTTGATCAGGCGGTTGCCTTCAAACGCCATACCCTGGTTGCCCATCTGTGTGGCGACTCCTGCCTCCTTGGCCGCTCGGGCGATCTGCCTCGCTTCATAAAGAGTATGCGTCAGTGGTTTTTCGCAGAAGACGTGCTTGCCATGCTTGATCGCCGTCATGGTGACGATGGCATGAGTGTGATCCGGCGTCGCAATGATGACAGCGTCGATCTCTTTCTCGGCATCCAGCATCTCGCGAAAATCGTGATATCTCTTTGCGTGCGGATAGCGTTCGAAAACAGGCGCCGCTTTCTCCCAGTCCACGTCGCACAAAGCGACGATGTTTTCACTTTCCATCTCCTGCAAATCCGAGCTGCCCTGGCCGCCGATGCCGATGCCGGCGATGTTCAGTTTATCGCTGGGAGCGATTTGACCTGGACCTCCCAATACGTGACGGGGCACGATGTAAAACGGCGCTGCGGTACATGCTGCTTTTATAAAATCCCTTCGAGTCACAGTATTCATAAGCAACCTCCTATCATTTATGGCTACTACACTATTTTAATCAGAGGTTTTTGCCGTTTTTTCAGAAAAATCAGGCGCGAAAAGAGCACGCTCCAAAAGAACAGTGATGGAACATAATCGAAGTCAGGCAGATATAAGCGGCCACTTGAATGTCGAGTGCAGCTCAATTCGACGGCCTTTCTCACTCGATTCACGCGTCGCCTGAATGATTTCCAGCACATGCAGAGCGTGCTCCGGCGTCATCATCGGCTCATTCCCAGTGACCAGGCACTCGGCAACGCGCGAGGCCCCCATCTGCCAGACAAAGTCGCTGTTTTCGATGACATGTCGTGTAAAAGCCGGCTCTTCCTCGGTCGCCAGATCGACGCCCTGCGGTTCCCAGTCATAGCCGACTAGTCCCATGACGCCCTTTGTGCCGACGATTTGCACTGTATGCCGTTGCTCGCCCTTCCCTTCATGGCCGTGTGGATTGAAATAGTTAAAGCCGGACTGGACATGCGAGATCAGACCATCGCCGTGATCCAGAAGCACCATGGCGTTGTCTTCGGCAATGACTTGTATCTCTCCCACCCGGTCAATCTGTCTCGTCGGAGTGATGATGCTGGTCATGGCTGTGACCGCCTTTGCGGGTCCAAGCAAGCCGGTCAAAGTTGTCAGATTATAAACTGCGAGATCGGGTAAACTGCCGCCGCCTTTCTCATAAAAGAAAGCTGACCAGTTTGGGCCAGTGTGGCCATACTCGGCATGGGCGGCGGCGAGCCGACCGAGCTTTTTGTCCGCTAAAATTTTGGCCATGATGGCAAATGCCGGACTCTCGACCATCGCCGGAGCGCCCCAAAACCGGACTCTATTTCTCTTGGCCAGTTCGAGCAATTCCTGCCCGGCGGCGAGCGAATTCGCCAGCGGCTTTTCGCTCCAGACATGCATTCCGGCCGCCAGAGCCTGTCGGTTGAGATGCCCGTGTTCCTGCATATCCGTCAAGTTAACCAGCAGGTCAAATTCTGCGCCCGCCAGCATTTGATCGATATGAGGGTAGTGGTTTGGAATGTTGAACCGCTCCGCCTGCGCTCTCGCTCGTTCCGGGATGATGTCGCACGCGCTGACGAGCTCCGCGTACGGACATTGAGCGAGATGCGGCAAATAGGAATGAGACACGCTGCCGCAACCGATGACGCCGACGCGGATTTTTCGATCCTCCGCCGATGTGCTGTGAAATGGGAGCGTCGACAAAGCGCCGGCGAGCGCGGTCGTCTGCAAAAATATCCTGCGGTTCATTGCCGCAGTGGGAGCATGTTTCTGCGCGATACTCATAACGTTCTCCTTTTCATGTCAGAGGCTGCCAAGCTTGATAATCGCCGCTGCAATCTTTGTTGGGCATTTCAGCTCTTATGATTATGATAATTGTCATTTTTGGTCGTTCTGCTTCAAATCGGCTCAATTCCAATCAATGATTCCCAACCGGTTTTGATTAAATCCGGACAGTTTTTCAATCCATAATTTAAGCATTTGTAATAGACCTTGGGAATTTCTGATTTTTCCATCTCTTTTGGATCATAATAGATATCTGCACCGACTATCTCGAATACATATTTTTTATAAATGTTTTCAAGCTCTGCTTGCAGCAGTCCTTTTATTTCGACAACTCGGACATCAAAGCCGAGATTTCTCAGTTTTTCTCGAAGCGGTTGATTAATATAGCCAGTACATATTTCAATCCGATGTGTATTCGGAGTGGCATTAAATTTATTGACAAGTTCAACAGCCAATTCAGAGTATTTTTTTAAATATTTCTTGCTGTCGAAACGCTTATCAGTATCGTTTCTAAAGTACTCAACAGGAACCGTGGCGGTCATCACTTTTTGCTCATCTGAGACTCCGACCATCACGCCACATAATGGAAAGCCCCAGCCTGCATCGTCAATTCTCAACACCGGAATATTGGGCGGGAGA
>JAFGJB010000271.1 GCA_016929295.1 Candidatus Zhuqueibacterota bacterium
CCGCATTTGCATTTTGAGCTGTGGAAAGAGGGCGAGCACGTGAATCCTGCTGACTATATTGATTTTTGACAAAGGAGACCGGCCTCCGGTCTCCGTCTTCTCCTACCATTATCCTATTCATCATCATACGGGTGAGCGTATTTTATCCCGTTCTTGAATTCCTCATAGCGCGCCAGCAAGAATAACATGTCTGATAGCCGATTGATGTAAGGCAGGATAGTGAGATTGGAGAATTTTTCTGCCTGATTCAGCTCGACGATGCGCCGTTCGGCACGGCGCACAACGGCACGGGCGATGTCGAGACAGGCCGATGTTTCTGACTGGCCGTAGAGCACAAACTTGTCGGGCAGGTTCAATTCGTCCTCTATCGTTCTGGCCGGCTCTTCCAGTCGCCCCAGATGTTCTTTTGTCAATTTCATCTTGAGCAGATGCATATTTTCGACAGGACACGCCAGCTCGGCGTTCAGCAAATAGAGATGATGCTGGATGGTGAGGAGCAGTGTCCTTGTCATTTGCACAGATGATTTCGCGCGCGCCAGTCCGATAAAAGCAGCGGCCTCATCCAGCGCGCCGAGCGTCTCCAGACGCGTATCGAATTTTGCCGCGCGCGGGCCGAGCAGGCCGGTCGTACCGTCATCCCCTCTTTTGGTCGTGATTGAATGTTTTTTCATCTGCCGTCATTTTCCTGTAAAAAAATGCCAAACAGCAAATCTCGCACAGAAATCAGCATGCTGTCGCGTTGAAAAAAGTCCAAAAGTTGAGATAAAATCAGCGCGCCGGCGACGATGACATCCGCACGCATGGGATGCAGGCCGGTGATGGATGTTCGCTCTTGCAAGGACGCGTGTGACAGATCGCCTATGATCCGCTGCAAGCGGGCACTTTGCAATCGATAGTGATGCGCCTTGAAGCTGTTGTGCATGGATGTCGCCGTATCCACAAGGGCCAATGAGACCGCCGTACCGCCGACAGCCACCATATCCTCAGGGCAAGAGTTCCTCTTGACATGCCTGTGCAGCAGCTCGTTGATATAGTTTACCAGGGCGCTGATCTCGTTCTCGTTCGGGGGATCTGAGGTGAGATACTGCTTGGTCAGCCGACTGCTGCCGATATCGATACTTTGCACCGATTGGACGGTCTTGTGACGGGCAAATACGAGCTCTGTGCTGCCCCCGCCGACATCGCAGACGACAAGGTTATGCGCATAGTCCAGATCGCTGACAACGCCCAGGAATGACAACGTGGCCTCGTCGTCACCGCTCAAAACTCGACATACCCATCCCGTCTTTTCCTCTATCAGATTTAGAAAATAATCGCGATTACGGGCGTCGCGCGTCGCGCTGGTGGCAAAGAGTCGGACATCGTCGACCGTATAGTCACTTGTCACGCGTTGATAATCGTGCAACGCAGCGATGACTCGATCCATTGCGTCAGGCGCCAGATCGTTGTGCGGGGATAAGCCGGCGCCGAGTCGGGTGAGGCGCTCGTGCAGTTCAATCGTCTTAAGTCCGTCTTCCCGCCGATCAACGATGAGCAAACGCGTTGAATTTGTGCCAATATCTATGGATGCCTTGAGGCCCACGTTTCAAATATCCATCGCATTCATCTCAGCTCTGCAGTCCCCAGACTTTTTCCACAAGCGAATTTAACAGCTTTACGCCCTCTTCAATATCTCTGGCCTGTTGCTCGCCGGAAATTTCCCGTTCGATCGTCAGCGGCCCGACATAGCCGATTTCTTTGAGCGTTTGCAGAAACAGCTCCATATTCACATCACCATGGCCCAACGGCACTTCCTGTCCCCAGTCGACGCCGGGATGAGCAGCCCAGATGGCATCCTTGCAGTGCACACTTTTGACGTGCTCCCCGACAAGTCTGAGTGCCGGGATAGGCTCGCCGGATCCATACAAAATCATGTTGGCCGGATCAAAATTAATCGCCAGATTCGGCCGTTCGACATCTTTAAAAAATCTCAGCAGAGTCATGGCCGATTCCTGACCGGTTTCCAGATGAACGCGCTGCTCTTTGGCCGCCGCATGATCGCACAGTTGGCGCGCGACATCGATGATCTGATGATAAGCGACGGCATCCTCTTCGCGGATGACGCCAATGTGCAGACCGATGGCATCAACTCCCATGGCGCGGGCAAAATCAGAAATTGATCTGGCTTCCCGCAGCCGCTCGGCGCGGGTGGCTGTTGGCACGAGTCCGATCGTCCGCTCGACGGTCGGGATATCCGCATAACTTTCGCCGGCAAAGCCGCAAAAAACAACCGTTATTTGCACGCCGGCCTGGGCAAACGTGCGCTGCAGCGTCTGAACATGGCCTGAGGAGCGCCCGTCGGGGCCGGGGGCGAGAATCTGCGCGGTTGTAATGCCGAGACGTCCTGCGACCGACAGGCGAAGGTCCAGACCGTCATCGCAGACGATGAAAGCACCGAGTGGATATGAGCTCATACGACTTTTTCTTTCGATTGGTGTATGGAATTGTTAATTTTCACTTGAATATAAATATTTGAGGGTGGGTTGTCAAGTCAATTCGGGCGCTGTTTCGATGCAATTATCCGCAAAAAGAGCGTAGCGCATCTACTGAACCTCGATCTGATGAAAGGATGACAATGGGCAAAGGTTTTAAAGATTGGAAAGTGATTGTCGGGCTCTGTATCGCGATAGTGTGTCTCTTCTTCGCCTTCAAAGATGTCGACCTGCTGCAGATGTGGTCGGCTTTCAAGGATGCCCGCTATCTTTATTTCATTCCAGCTGTGGCCATATTATTCTTCAGCCACATGTTGCGCGCCTGGCGCTGGCAATTATTGTTGGCGCCGATCGCGTCCATCCGCTGGAAGACGCTTTTTTCCTCATTATTGATCGGCTATATGGCCAATACCTTTTTGCCGGCCCATTTGGGTGAATTCATACGCGCCTATCTTGTCGGCAAAAAGAGTTCCGTCTCCGGCAGCGCTGTTTTTGCCACAATCGTCATCGAGCGCATCCTGGACGTGTTCACACTATTGATCCTCATGGCTTTCACGATCATCATATTTCCTTTTCCGGACTGGGTGCGCAAAAGTGGTTATATCAGCTTTGCCTTCATCGGACTGCTTTTCATCGGCCTCGTGCTGGTGAAGAAACATCGGGATCGGGCGTTAGCCATCGTGAACAGAGTGCTGAAACCATTGCCGGCAAACATCCGCCATAAAATCAACGAACTATTGCTCTCTTTCCTGGAAGGCGTTGTCAGTTTGAAAACGAAACGGCATTACATTTTTGTCACTCTCTTATCCGTTCTGATATGGGCCTGTTACGCCTACATCTTTCAACTGGGCTTGTATGCTTTTAACTTTGTCGAAAAATATTCGACAATCACGTGGATCACCCCGCTGGTGCTGCTCGTCATCACAACGATCGCCGTGCTCGTGCCGTCATCGCCGGGATATGTCGGCACCTATCATTGGCTGTGCCAGATTTCGCTCGGCCTTTTTGGCGTGCCGGAGAGCGATGCCCTGTCATTCGCCTTCACCGTGCACGGGGTGAACTTTATACCGATATTGATCGCTGGATTGGTCCTGGTTTCGCTCATGGGGATGAGCGTCAAGAGTATGCAGAGCGAGGCGCAGAAAGAAGCCGCTGAAATTGAAGAGGAACTAAAGCCGGAAATATAGCCGGTTCTGATGCAGAACCGCGTCAGAGCAGTACGGCGCGGCTCGTCACATCATCTGCAAGCTCGACATGAATCAATACCGGCAGCATATCCTTTATTGATTCAATGTGGGTGATGATGTAAATCTGGCGAAACTGCGATGACAGCTGCGCCAAAGCGTTCAGTATGAGATCACGGCGTTCGGCATCCTGCGAGCCAAATATTTCATCCAGGACGATGAAATTGATGGGGGCGCCGCCGCTGCGTTCGGCGACCACCTGGCTGATGGCGATGCGCAAACAGAGATTGACGAGATCCTGTTCGCCGCCGGAAAAACGTTCGATCGCGAACGGCCGATTGCCGTCATAGATACGAATGTTGTAATCCTGGTCAAGATCGACTTGCGAGTAGCGCGACGCGGTCGTCATGCTCAACAGCGCAGACGCGCGTTGGGCAATGAGCGGGCGAATCCGCCCGGCGAGATCGAGGCGGAATTGTCCCAGATAGTCATCCAGGGCGTTGAGGTGGACGATGTGGTTTTCCGCTGCCCGGATGTCCTTTGCCAGCCGCTTTTGCTCGCTCATCTCCTTTTTGATCGCTTGCAAGTCACGCGCCATGACGGCCAGTTCCTGAGACGCTTGCGCAAGCGCATCTTTGGCGGCGCTCCACTCGGCGTCATTTTGCTCGACGTTCTGCTTCGTCCGCTCGAAAGCGGCCTCATCAAAACCAAGAGCTGCTTGCGCCGCTTCTGCCGCTTTCATCTCCGTCCGTATGATCTGCAGCTCGTTGACGACCGAGTCGATATGCGCTTGCACCTGCCCGCGACGGTCGACGCGCTCTTCGAGTTTGGCGGCGCGCTGCTGCAGAGAAAGCAGTTCGTCGTAGCGCGCTTTCAGGCGCCGATGCTGATCGTCGTCATATGTCACCGGCCCCAGCGCATCGATGGCAGCATCGAGGGCCGCGAGCTGCTTTTCATAGCCGGCGATATGCTGCTGAATTTTGCCGAGCAGTTCGCTGGCCTCCTGGGCGGATTTCAGTTTGGCCAGCGCATCGTCGCGTTCGGATCGTCGTTTCGCCAGTTTTTGCTGAAGCTTTTTCCGCTCGACCTCCGCTTTTTCTTCTTCGTCTTTAAAGGTCGAATAGAGGACTCTGAGCTCGGCGAGTTGTTTTTCGTGATCGCTGATGACATCCTGATAGTGATCGCCCAGACGCCGGCTGCAGACCGGGCATTTGCCTTCCGGACCCATCTTGTGGATGGCCGCCAGCTTTTGCTGGAGATCCGAACTTTTGGATTGAGCGGTCAGTTTTTCGCCATGGGCTTTTTTAATTCTTTGCTGAATGTCCTCGATCGCCTCTTCCAGCTGCTGGATATCCAGAGACAAATCTTGATGCCTCTTTTGCAGCTGCTGGGCGTCTCGCGCTCGAGAATCGGTCTCCCGCCCGTTCGATTGCTCCCGTCCGAGAGCATCCTGGATATATTTTTTCTCCGCCAACCGGCTCTGCAGTCGCGAATATTTGTCGCTCACCTCATCCAGCCGGCCGAGTTCGGCCTTGATTGAAGCGAATTCGGCCAGATTTGCGGCGTAGCCTTTTAACTCTATTTCCGCTTTTTCAATCTCGGCCAAATCGTCGCGCCAGCGCTGACGATTCTTTTCATTCTCTCCCAGTCGCGACTGCAGCACCGTCATCTGCGCCTCCCAGGCGCGGAACTGATCGCGAATTTTTGTCATGGCTTGCAGGTTCTCGCGCGCATGCGCCAATAATTTTGATTGCTCATCGGCACGCGTCCGCAAAACGGCATGCTGCCGCGTCTTTTCCGCGTGATCAGCCTGGAGACGCTTTTCGCGAGCAGTGAGGTCGTCCACATCTTTGAGCATGGCCTTTTGGCTTTTTACCATGGCCTGCTGTTCGTTGCGATCCGCCCGCAGCCGTTCGCGAGCGCGATCAATGCGATCAATATTGATGAGCCGATTGATGGCCTGGCGCCGCTGTTCCGGCTGCAGCGTCGATAGCTTGGCCAGCTCTTTTTGCTGCGCAAAGACCGAAGTGGTGAACGAGCGATAGTCCAGTTGCAGCAGAGATTCAATGAACTCGCTCACGCCGGCATCTTGCACGGCAACCGCCTGCTCTTCGCCGTTTCGCCACACGGCTGCCTCGACGGTCGCATTCTTGCCCTTGAGCTTTCTCTGCAGGCGAAATTCT
Source organism: Candidatus Zhuqueibacterota bacterium (assembly GCA_016929295.1). Classification (GTDB taxonomy): domain Bacteria; phylum Zhuqueibacterota; class Zhuqueibacteria; order Residuimicrobiales; family Krinioviventaceae; genus Kriniovivens. The sequence continues at coordinate 5,839 of JAFGJB010000271.1, forward strand.
GTCCCGCCGTAGACGAAAACAATCTCCGCCGAGCAGACCGATTTGTCGTCAGCCCCTTGCGAGCGGACATCATATTTATCCGTACGCACAAAACGATTGCCGTACAATGCCCAGCCGATCGCTTCAATGATGGACGATTTGCCGACACCGTTGCGGCCAACGATGCCGATGAGATTTTCCGGAAATTCGATTTCGAGATGATCGAAGCGACGATAATTATGCAATTTCAGCGATTTGATGACCATAAGTATTTTTCAGCGCAGATCAATCCGATTCCAGATAATGTGCTCCGAGTTGGGCAATCTTTTGTATATCCAGCTCTGTATTCTCCCGGGCCAGAAAGCGTTCAAATTCGATCGGCAATGATTCGATTTTTGCATGGGATGCAAATCGATTTGATTCTGTCATGATGCGCGAAAACTTTTTCTCCAGATAGAACGCCTCGGCGAACATCTCGTCGATTTGCCGGACATCCAGTTGCAGAAAGGCATCGTTCTCAATATTCTTCAGAACGAGCTGAACAATCGCCTGTCGAACGGCGGGCGTCGCCAGCTCTTGCATCTTGTCATAGATCGTCCTGGTCGTCAGACCAGTGCAATCGATGGTCGGCAATTTGATCATGGGCCGCGTCGCGATCCCAACATACTCCCGCTCACCGCTCTCCAGATCGACGAGCAGATAGCCGCATGTGCTATTGTGCTCATTCAAGCTGGTTCGTTCGGTGGAGCCGGGGTAACAGGCGTTCTCCTTCACCGTCACGTAGCGATGGTAGTGACCCAGGGCAATATAGTCAAAATGGACTCCTGTCAACACCTCCACATCCGGCAGCCGCTGTTCGTTGAACTCACCCATGCCAAAGTCGCCACCCCAGGCTCCATGCGACACGAATACTTTATTCGCCCGAGCCCTGGCCTTGACCTTCAGCATCTCGAACGCTCCATCCATCTCCTCGGTCAGAGAGCAATGCGGGATGCAGTAAAAATCCACATCATTGATCTGCCAGACCTCACATGCGCTGGAATAGGCGGCGTGGACGTGCGGAAAGAGTGCCAGCGACTCAAAGATCGATCCTGTCGTCCGGATGCGCGGCGTCTCGTGATTGCCGGCGATGATGACGAGCGGAATGCCGGCATCGCTGATTTTCTGTATGCTCTCCAGCGCCGTGCGGATGGCGCGATTACTGGGTCGCGGCGTATGAAACAGATCGCCGGCGTGCACGACAACATCCGGTCTGTGCACCATAATCGCATCGATCACCTGATGCCAGGCATCGTAAAAATCCTGTTCGCGCTGATTCAATCCAGAGTCAGGATCAATCTTGTAGTATTCGGAAAAGCCGAGGTGAGTGTCAGAAAAGTGCAAGAGCTTCATAGATATCCTGGATTCAATTTTGTCAATATACGAACAAACACATCGATAGTCAAGATGCGCGCAGTAGACAAGGCGTCGAATTACATGCTTGCAATCGACTAACACTTTAGATTTTCTGAATCAAACAGCACCACAACATCGCCCCGATAATGCCAACAGCAAAAAAAGCTGCACTTTTCATGGCATAAGTACAATAATTTCAACATAACATTGCATATTTTTCACGCAGTTAAACAAGACAACTCATCTTTTCGGCATGGTCTTTGAACAGTTGCCATGCGATATTCATTTCAAGGAGTGTGTATATGACGGGCAGGTCCAGTCATGCTGCTTTTGATCCATTGCTTGGCGAGAGCCAGGCCGTTCAACGACTCAGACAAGTCATCAACACTTTGTCGCCTTTGAACACCACGGTGCTCCTTTATGGTGAGCCAGGCACTGAAAAACAGACCGTCGCCCGGATGATTCATGATAAAAATCCGGCGGCCTGGGGGAAATTTATCCCCGTGCACTTGTCGGCTATTCCCTCTTCACTGCTGCAGGGCGCGCTATTTGGTCACGAAGAAGGAGCGGGCCAGAGAAGCCAGCCGGGCTATTTTGAGCGTGCGGAAAACGGCACACTCTTTCTCCAGGATATCGGCGACCTCGATCGACTCACGCAAGTCAGATTGCTGCAAATTTTACAGGATGGCCAGTATGTGCGCGCCGGCGGGACAGAGGTCCTGACAGCTCAAACGCGCATCGTCGTCGCCACAAGCCAAAATTTGAAAAAGCTGGTGCAAAATGGAGAATTCCGCCAGGATTTGTATTATCGCCTGAATTTTATCACTGTGGAAATTCCGCCCTTGCGCGAGCGCTCTGAGGATATCCCGATGCTTGCGCGCCATTTTGTACAAAAGCTGTCGATGAGACACGATATCCGTGGCGCCTCTCTCAGTCCGGAAGTGATCGCCCTGCTGAAAAGCTATCACTGGCCCGGCAATCTGCACCAGCTAGAAAACAGCATTCAGAAGCTGATCACTCCAGCCAAACCTCCCCTGCCACATAGCGACGATCTGCTCCTGGAAAGGAAAACATTGGCAACGGGTAAAATGCAATGTGACGAGTTTCTGCCTTTTGCCGAGGTGAGAGATCTCTTTGACCACGACCGCTTTCAACAGTTGCTGCGCAGAACCCAGGATCGTTTCACTGCCCATCGTCAAGGATGGACGGGACAGAATCCGGCACGCAGCGCTGATGATCTGCTGTATAACTTGCAGCAACGATACAACGCCCGCGGATCCGAAACTGACAATTATAATTGACTCCCTTCATCTCTTTTTCTCCTAAAGCCGGCGCATTGAGAGTGCGCCGGCTTTTTTTTCAAACAACCTGGATTGCGCATTTTTCCATGGTCAGCGCCGAGTTCAGAACATGGAAAAACCACCAGACAATGCGCAACTCTTCAGTGTCCGAATCGTAATGGATGTCATGTTAATCGATGTAGAAAAAATGCAAACCTTTTTCACATTCACATGTCTATAACTCTGTCGTGGATCAGGAGAATCACATAGAGTTCGAACTCGTACGGCGCGCGCAGGGCGGCGACAGCAAAGCCTTCGAAGAACTTGTCATGTTATCGGACAGGCAGGTGTTGACTCTGGCCTACCACATGACCGGCAATCTGGCGGATGCGCAGGATGTCTATCAGGAGACATTTCTCAGAGCATTCAGAGGCCTGCAGGGCTTTCGCTTTCAAAGCTCATTTCGCACCTGGCTCTTGCGCATTGCGACAAATCAGGCCATCAATTGGCGGGCAAAACGTCGCCTCCGGCTGTTCTCGCAGCCGCACGAGAGCGATGCTGAAGATTCGAGCTGCAGCCAATTTGTGGATAACTCTGATCCGAGCGCCACTGTTCATGTGCAGGAAATTTTGCAGCACATTCGAGCCGGAATGGATTTTTTGTCCGCAAAAGAGCGAGCCGTTTTCACGTTGCGCCATTTTGAAGGGACAAAGATCAAAGAGATCGCCGCGATGCTCGGTTGCGCCGAAGGGACAGTGAAAAACCTGCTGTTTCGCGCGACAAAAAAGCTGCAAAAAGCGTTATCTTTTTACACTGAGGAATAATATGAGTACATGCTCCAGACATGAAAAAAATATCATCCTGTTGGTCTATGACGAGCTGACAGAGGTCGACCGCAGCGAGCTGGAGGCGCATCTGGCCGTCTGCCCCGCCTGCCGGCAACAATTGGCAATCCTGCAGACATGGCGGTCGGCGGCCTCCCGATTCAGCATCAGCGATGATATTCTGCTGCCAACGCGTCGGGCTTTATTATACAAACTGCGGAGTGAGACAGCGCCGAAGCGATCGGCATCCTGGTGGAGTATAACACGACCGGTCCTGCAGGCCGGACTGGCCATTTTGCTCATCTTTTTCGGCTTCAAGCTCGGACAATTAAGACCGACGGTGGCTATCGATGATCTTTTGACGGCGACGCGCGCCATTGCACTCGATGACGGCACTATTTCCCCCTATCTCATCGGCATAGACAAAATCACCATCCGTCCGGGCGAGGGTTCCGTACAGATTTCATATAATACAATGAACGATGTGCGGATCGAGGGCGGCAGCGACGATCCGGCGGTAAAACAGCTGCTGACATATGCCCTGTCGGACGACGACATTTCCCTGCGTCTGCGCGCTGTCAAGGCTCTGGAACAGCTGACATCCTTCTCCAGGCCGCTGGATGAAAGTTATATGAACGCTTTGGGACAGATTTTAGCTGAAGAAGAGAACGTCGGCATAAAACTGTCGGTCATCAAGATTTTAGCCACCACGTCAACAGCGCACTCGCAAGATCTGCTGGTCAGGTCGATGCTGCAGGATGAGGATGAAGCTGTTCGCATACAAGCGTTCAAATCGCTTGTCCACTCTCGCAGAGAGCTCAGCGTACTGGATGAGGTTCTGCTGACCGCGCAAACCGACTCCAACGCCTATATTCGCACAAAATCTTTGCAGTTATTAATGAACAGAAAGGAGACTTCACTATGAAACGACTCACTCTGGCCATCAGCTTTGTGCTGATAGCGGCAGCGTCCACGCTCGCCCAGAAATTGCAGGGGAGCAGTGGAAATTTTTACGCCACCATTCAGAAATCATTTGACGTCAGCGCCGGCGGCAGCATCGTCATCAAAGAGGTGCCGGGCGATTTTGAGGTGACAGGCTGGGACAAAAATGTCGTTGACATCACCCAGGAAATCAAGATAAAATCCTTCACTAAAGGTGAGGCCGAAGAGATTTTTCGCCGCGCGAACGCCGCCTATACGCAGACCGGAAACAAGATCCGCATTGATGGCGATTATAGCGGCCACCGCGTGCACAACAGCTTTGTCATCAACGTGCCGGCGACTTTTGATGTCACCATCGGCACCAGTGGCGGTGACATAACGCTGGCTAAAACAGAAGGCGAGATCGAGCTTTCGACAAGCGGCGGCGATATCACCATATCCAACACGTCCGGGCGCACGCGCGCCTCCACATCGGGGGGTGACCTGAGTTTCAGCGATGTCTCCGGAACCATCTCCGGTTCGACGTCCGGCGGCGATATCGCTCTGCAAAACATCTATGGCGAGGGGACCTTCACGACATCCGGCGGCGACATCGTCGTTCGTAACGCGACCGATAAAATAAAGCTGAACACATCTGGCGGCGATATCAGAGTCGAGGACGTCAGCGGCGATGTGGGCGCGAACACATCTGGCGGAAATATACTCGTTCGCAAGGTGGGCGGCAGATGTTCGGTCAACACCAGTGGTGGTGACATCGAATTGTACGACATCGGCGGGGCGATGAATGCCAACACCAGTGGCGGCGATATCAAGGGCGAAAATTTCATGGAATCAATCTCGGTCAACACCTCCGGCGGCGACATCGATCTCGACAATGTGCAGGGCGAGGTCAAGGGCAACACCAGCGGCGGCGATATAGACGTGGTCGTCACGCTGCAAGATTTCAGCAAAGCGCACGGCGTCAGCCTCAAGACGTCCGGCGGCGACATCAGACTGACAATTCCCGAGGACTTGCCCGCGACCGTGATTGCCGAAATTCGTACGAGCCGCCGAAATTACGAAGCAAAACGCTACGACATTTATAGCGATTTCCCGTTGACAAAGACCAAGCCCGAAGAGCACGGCGAGGTCGTCATCCGTAGCGAGGGCGATATCAATGGCGGTGGAGATACTATCTCGCTGGAGACATCAGGCGGCGATATCTATATCAAAAAAGGAGACAAGTAACGCGAAGCATTCCCCACGATAAAGCCCCGGCTCATCAAACAGTCGGGGCTTTTTTCCGGCATAAATTTGGTTCTTCCGCAAAATGAGTACTTGGAACCGCCGAGGACACGAAGAAGCGCAGAGAGAAAATATGTTGGTTCTGTCTCTTTTAA
>JAFGJB010000272.1 GCA_016929295.1 Candidatus Zhuqueibacterota bacterium
AAAAGATACAAAAGAGAGAGGAAAAGTACAAGAAATATTAATGGCGGATTATTCCGTACCCAGGATATTTTGAGAGGAGACCGGAGACCGTCTCCGGCTTCCGGTCTCCGGTCTCCTTTTTCCCTTGCATTGCATAGAAAAAAGAATGTACTTTATTCAAGAGTATTTTGGAGACGCGCTTGCGATGATGAATTATGTTTGGTTGTTCCTCGTAGTGCTAGCGATCGTTGTCGGCGCACTCACGGGCAACATTGCGGATGTGACCCAAAGTGCGATGACTATGGCCGGCACAGCTGTGGAAATTGCCCTCGGTCTCATCGGCATCATGACCTTGTGGCTCGGCATCATGAAAATCGCCGAGGAGGCGGGACTGGTGCGACTCCTTGCAAGGGCGATCACACCGCTCAGCAAAAGATTATTTCCCGATGTCCCGTCGGATCATCCGGCCGTCGGCTCCATGACGCTCAATATTGCCGCCAACTGGCTCGGACTCGGCAATGCGGCAACCCCGTTTGGCATAAAGGCGATGGAACAGTTGCAGGAACTCAATCCGGAAAAAGAGACGGCCACCAACGCCATGATCATGTTCCTTGCCCTGAACACGGCCAGCATCACGCTGGTCCCCATGACGATCATCGGCGTCCGCGCCAGCCTTGGCTCCAGTGATCCGGGCGCCATCATCAGCGCCACCATCTTTGCATCCAGTATGGCGACCATCTCGGCAATTGCCGCTGTCAAGTTCTTTTCTCTCTTTTCCGCGGCACAGCCCGCCAAAGCTGCTTCCTGGTGGCCGTGCCTGCTGCTTGTCGTTTTTCTCCTGGCGATTGCTCTGCTCGGCGTTGTTCTCGGTCTCTTTAGCAAAGTCGCCTCCCTGCTGCCCTTTTCCTGCAGATCAATGTTCTCTTTCATTTCAACATGGATGATTCCCTTCCTCCTCCTGGTGATTCCATCATTAGCCCTGATTAAAAAAGTGCATGTCTATGAAGTATTTATCGAGGGCGCCAAAGAAGGATTTCAGGTCGCCATACGCATCATCCCATTTCTCGTCGCCATCCTGGCGGCCATTGCCATGTTTCGGGCATCGGGCGCCATGGATTTTTTCATCACTCTTTTATCTCCCCTCACCGATCTCATTGGCATGCCGGCGGAGGTTCTGCCGGCAGCGCTCATGCGTCCGCTCTCCGGCAGTGGTACGCTGGGCATCATCACCGAATTGCTCGAAAACCATGGCCCGGATTCATTCATCGGCTATCTCGCTTCGACGATTTACGGCTGCACGGAGACGACATTTTATGTGATCGCCGTCTATTTTGGCGCTGTGGGCATCAAAAAAACGCGCTACGCCATAGCGGCCGGACTATTTGCCGATGCCATTGGCATACTGGCAGCGCTGTTCATCTGCCGTCTGCTGTTCTCGTGATTTCTGCGCTTCAGCACGAGGTCAGTGCGCTCTCGGCCGGTATTGCAAGGCAGCAACATCATGTTTTTTTGGCAAAATTTTTGTACATCCGGCAAATAAGCGCATAATCTTTCAATATTTTTCAACGCAGAGACGCAGAGAACGCAAAGTTCCGCAGAGTTTATTGGGGGAATACAGATAACTTTGACAAGTTAATATCGGTCGCATTAAAAGCGGCATAACTTAAATAGTAACAAAGAAAAAATGGTCATTCAAACAGCGGACAAGTGCATATTAACCGAACAATGAATTAGATTTTAGATATCAGTTCTTCTCTGCGTGTTCTTTGCGAGCTCCGCGGCTTTGCGTTGAATGTATACTATTTTTTTTTGTAATTAGAAACTACATTGTTATTGTCTGTTCTTTAACATAGTATCTCTGCGCTCCTTTGCGCTTTTGCGTTTTAGCTTTTCGTAATTGTTGCATTGTTTGGATGCGGCCAAAAGCTACAACACGACGTCCAATACGCAAAGAATTCATACCAATATGTAATTTTCTCGCATAAATGGATATTCAATAATACAGCCTGATCAGCAGCGCTGTCTGGTGTCTTGGCAATGTTAAAATATTAAATCGGCGCCCAGAGCCGGCTTATTGTTTATATTGCAGTTGCGTAAATAACCACAATCAGCGGGAAAATGAGCACAAAATGCCGAAATGACCTCGCGGTCGCGGCGATGGTACTGTTATTGCAGGTAAAGACAATATTTCCCACTGAGGGATTAATTCATAATGGCGCAGTTTTTCACAAAAGGAGGTTTCTGATGCAAGCGAAAAACAATCGATATTGGCTTGCTGCCGTTGTTCTTTTCTCCTTGTTACTGGCACCCACGGTTTTTGCATCCTCCCAATCCGCTCTCCATTTCGAACAAAAAATGGACCTGGCGCTGAAAATGTGGTATTCTCAGCATCCCGATAATAATCTCGGCGACGCTGTTTATATCACAGCCGACGGAACGGGAAGCATCGAAGGGACAATCACTCACGGTAATAAACTGATTGAGGCGGCGGATGTGTTTTGCTGGGCGGTTCTTCCACATATGATTTTAACCCAGTCAACGACAACGGGCGCGGACGGCGTCTACAAACTCGACAATCTCGAGGCCGGCGATTATTTTGTCGTCGCCTCGGCGAAAGGGTATCAAACAGCCTTTTATGGCGCCGGCACCAGTCCCATGGATGCTGATATGGTGCGCGTTGCCGATGGCGAATCGACAGGCGGTATTGACATACAACTCAGCCGGGCGAGAAGTGGCAGCGGCGCCATCAGCGGCACGGTGAGCGGCGAAGCGCCAATTCCAGGCGCCTGGATAATGGTCATGGGCAGGCCGCGCTTTTTTGATACATCCCATGCCTTTGCCATCTCGGATGAAAACGGCCATTACCTGATCAGCAACCTGGAAGCGGGTTCCTATCTGGTCGCTGCCTATGCGAATGGTTACATTCCTGAACTCTATGTTGACGACTCTGGAACAATTCCCACCTATGTCGAGGTCACGAACGCAGAGGTGCCGAACATCAACTTTGTCCTTGAAAAGGGCGGCAGCATCGCGGGACATGTCCAGGGTGATCAGAACGAACCGTTGGCGAATGTCAAGTTGACAGCGCGTTCGAGGAATGCCATGTACGAGACGATCCCGCGATTGGGATCACTCGTTCAAATTGCTTTCACGGATGAAGAAGGCAATTACCAGATTGAAGGTCTTGCCGATGGCGACTATACCGTGTCAGCATGTCTCTGCGACGTCGACAGAGCTGTGAAATACTGGGATGACAAAGACAACGCCCGGGATTCGGATATCATCACTGTTGCGCAAGCCGCAGCGATCACCGGCATCGATTTCAATTTTGCCGTACCATCAGCAAAAATTTCCGGTGTGATCTCTGATGCGCAAAACAATCCGTTGAAAAACATTTATATCACTTATGCCTTTGAAAGGGATGATGACAACAGGACCATTCACCGGTCGTGGCAAAAATTCTTCACAGATGAGAATGGCTATTACGAAATAGATCATCTCGCCGCCGGCACCTATTTTGTCAGTGCCTGGCAATGGGATCGCATGAATTTTTCCGGCATCTGGTACGAAAATTCACCCACGCTCGAAGGCGCGACGCCCATTGAACTAGCCGACGGCGCGGTACGCGATGATATCGACATCACCCTTGACGTGACCAGCAGCTATGGTTCCATCAGCGGCAGGGTGACGCGTGAGGAGAGCGGCGATGCGGTCGAATTTGCATGCGTCAAGGCCATCCCGGTGAAGATTTGGCCCAATAGTGATGCGTTCAGACATCAGCCAACAATGTACGCATTCACGGATGCGGAAGGCAACTATACCATCACACCGTTGTACAGAGGTGAATACAAGGTGGTCCTTCGCACCGACACCTACAAAGAGTACTATAATGACAAACAGGAATTCGCCAATGCGGATATTGTCACTGTTGCCGGAGGTGAGGAAACACCTGACATTGATTTCGCCATCCCGGCGACATCAACAGAGGGCAGTCATGTGACCGGCATTGTCACCGATGAATCGACCGAAGAGCCCATCGCCGGCGCCCTGGTCACAGTATTCCCCGCCCGGACGCACAGGTGGTTTGATGGCAACATGATCAAGTGGGGTAGAGTATTCTATTCCACATTTACGGATGAGCAAGGCGCCTACGATGTCGCCGGCATTCCGGAAGGCAGCTATATCGTCGCCGCCTGGGCGCGCGATTTCATCGCAGAATTTTATGATGATGTGCGCACGCCATTCCGAGCAACCCTCCTTGAGCTCGATGGCCTCACAACACAGAGCGGCATTGATTTTGCTCTGCAACCGCGACGCGGTCCACGATTCGCCCAACATCCGGGAGCGGGACGTTATGGCTGCATCGCCGGGCGAGTTCGCAGCTTTGACGGTCAACCAATCGATGGCGCTTTTATCTACGCCGTGGATGGCGAGGACAACATGATCGCTTGTGAAATCAGTAATGAAGACGGCAGCTATGCCCTTGACGGTTTGCAAGAGGGCGATTACACCGTCATGGCGAGCCGCGCTTTGTACGAGACGACTTTTTATCCGAATGTCACGGAGATGGCCGGAGCGACCGTTCTGGCCATTGATGCCGAAGAGGACATGGAGCATACGGATGTGACGATTGTCATGCATACGGAAGAGATCACAGCAACGGAGCATGAGATCTCGGCCGCCGCCGAGTTTTCGCTGGCGCAAAATTATCCGAATCCGTTCAATCCGTCCACGGTCATCGCCTATCGAATCCCGCAGGCAATGCATGTCGAACTGCAGGTTTTCAACGTGCAAGGGCAGTTGGTGAAGACGCTGGTCAGTCAATTTCAGGCCGGCGGCGCGTACCAGGTCGTGTGGGATGGAAAGGACATGAACGGCGCCCTGGTGCCGACAGGCGTCTATTTCTATCAAATCCAGGCAAATGACTATAACGACATCAGACGGCTCGTATTTATGAGATAATTTAAAAAAAGGCGCGGAGTCCGCGCCTTTTTTATTCCATCGTGAAATATCTGCCACCTTTTTATGGTTCCAACATGCATCATAGCACTGTTGTGGAATAGACATGAAAAGCATGGCTCTCTGGCACTGGCTGTCGAGGCGTTCATTCTCCGTTCGCATGATTTTAAAAACACTCATCTTTTCCTTTGTATTCATCTTTGTGACATTCCCCAATCCAGTCTTGACCTTTAAGCAGGTGAACGCCTACCTGCACACTGAGGCTCTTTTCGATACAGACCTGGAGCTCGCTGCCATCAACGCCAAAATAGACTCGCTTTTACCTGCGGACTATACTTTGCAGGATGAATATAAAACCATCATCCAATTCGTCTATCAACGTATCCCTTACAAATTCGACTGGGATAATTGGGGCAATTCGGAGTATTGGCCATCCGCCTCCGAAACATGGCGACGCGGCTACGAAGACTGCGATGGTCGCGCCATTGTGGCGGTCGCCATTTTTCGATCGCGCGGCTATGATGCCAATATCGTCGGCAGTATGAAACATCTCTGGATCAAGGTGGGTGATCAGGAATTGATGGGACCCGATCGGGAAAAAATCATGGTCATGGATCAGGGAAGGAAAAAGATGCAAATGCCGTCGTTCGTCTATATGCTAGAAGCAATGGCCATGCAGCTTTATTACTATCCAATTTTTCGCATGATTCTCATCCTGTTGACCTTTCTCATTCTTTTATACCATCCGGCAGCCAACGTCAAGTTATTCCTCGGCCTTGCTCTGGTCGCCATCATCGGATTCAGTTTGATTCTCGATTGGGCCAATGCTGTTTCCTTTTACCAGGAGATGAAAATCACCGCCGGCTTCATTCTGGGCGCCATTCTCTTGTTGACCTCATTTATTCTGGCCTACTTTTCTCAGCGGCTGAGGATAAAATAGCCATTGCATTTTTGCCTCTTTTTTTTTATATCAAATGCATGCACGAAACAGCCATCGCCCACGATATCATCGACATTGTTGAAGAGACGCTCGCTTCATCTCGCGCCGGCTCGTTGCAAATCGTGCGCGTCACAATTGGCGAGATGGTCGCCGTTGTACCGGACTTGTTGCAGCACGCTTATGACTCTCTCATCTCTGGCACTCGCATCGATGGATCAAAACTGGAGATCACCATCATTCCCATCTCGGCAATTTGTCACTCCTGCCAAAAAACATTTGGCTTGGACGAGTTTGAATTCTGTTGTCCCGCATGTCAATCGGTTCATATCGAAGTGAAAACCGGCAATGAATTCTATATCAAGGAACTGGTGGTTGAATAATTATCTGTTGAAATCCCCCTTATCTTTGCTATATTTATGAAAAAATGATGATCCTGATGACATTTTAATCTAGACGCGAGGTTCTGCTGATGTCAGTTATCACAGTTGAGCGCAAAGTGCTGGAAAAAAACGATCAAGTGGCTGAAATGCTGCGAGATCAATTCACGCGACAAAACGTCACGGTGCTCAATCTTCTCAGTTCTCCAGGTTCCGGAAAAACGACTCTTTTGGAGCGGACGCTCGAGCTGCTGCGCGGTCACATCGCAACGGCGGTCATCGAAGGAGATGTGCAGACCGATATTGATGCGCAGCGCATCGCCAGACATCATGTGCCGGTGGTGCAAATTATCACCAATGGCGGATGCCACCTGGATGCAATGCTGGTGCGCGACGCCCTGGCAAAACTGGCGCTGGACGACATCCAGATACTGTTCATCGAAAATGTCGGCAACCTCGTCTGCCCGGCCAGCTATGATCTGGGTGAAAAATTTAAAGTTGTCATCGTCAGCACAACGGAAGGCGATGACAAGCCAGTCAAGTACCCCAAAATGTTTCGCGTGGCCAACGTCTGCGTGCTCAATAAAATCGATCTGCTGGATTACCTTGACTTTGATATCGTGCGCTTTAAGGAAAATGCGCGAATGATAAATCCAAATCTGCACTTTTTCGACACCTCGGCCAAAACCGGCGATGGTTTGGATAAATGGACGGACTGGCTAGAGCACCTGATTTGAAAGTTCGCTGTGACGACACAACGATTGAGAATACATATCCAGGGCGCCGTACAGGGAGTTGGCTTTCGCCCCTTCATTTGGCGACTGGCAACCGGCTTGCAGCTCACCGGCTGGGTGCGCAACACATCCAATGGTCTGTTCATCGAAGCGGAGGGACCACCGCAACAGCTCGAGCGCTTTCTAGAGGCCATCCCCATCGAAAAGCCGTCGATCTCGCGCATCCATTCTCTCAAGCATCACCGGCTCGATGCGGTCGGCTATGCCGATTTCAAAATTGCAGCGAGCAATGGCCAACTCGACAGAACCGCCTGGATGTTGCCGGACATTGCCACCTGCGAAGAGTGCCTCGCCGAGGTTTTTGATCCTGCCAATCGACGCTACCTCTACCCGTTCACCAACTGCACCCATTGTGGTCCGCGTTTTACTATCATCGAGTCACTGCCGTACGACCGCGCCAATACGACGATGAAAATGTTCGACATGTGTCCCGCGTGTCGTTCGGAGTACAGCGATCCCGCCAACCGCCGATTTCATGCCCAGCCGAACGGCTGCCCGACATGCGGACCGCATGTGGAATTGTGGAATGCAGCCGGACATCTGCTGGAATCAACGCACGCGGCCATTGAAAAAACGGCCGAGCTCGTTCGGCAAGGATGGATCATTGCGATCAAAGGGTTGGGCGGCTTTCATCTCGTCGTGGATGCGACTAATGGTGACGCCGTGGATCGCCTGCGCCGAAAAAAGAACCGTGATGAAAAACCGTTTGCCCTGATGGCCGGGAGAGCTGCGGCTGCGACATATTGTCAGCTGTCGCCGGCAGAAGCGGCTCTCCTCAACGCACCGGAATCGCCCATCCTCCTCGTGCAAAGCGTGCGCAACAACGACGTGGCGGAAGCGGTTGCCCCGAACAATCCACTGCTCGGAGTGATGCTGCCGTACACACCGCTGCACCATATTTTGCTGCGCATGCTGGGACGTCCCATCGTCGCCACCAGCGGCAATCTGGCGGACGAGACCATCTGCACTGATAACAGTGAAGCGCTCGCACGACTCGGCGCGATTGCGGATTATTTTCTGGTGCACAATCGCTCCATCTCTCATCACGTCGATGATTCGATCGTACGCCTCATCGCCGATCGTCCTGTCATCCTGCGCCGCGCACGCGGCTACGCGCCACTGCCGATCAGCCTCGGAAAGACAATCGAGCCGGCTATTGCTGTGGGCGGCCATCTGAAAAACGCCGCCGCCGTCGCACAGGGAGAACAGGCATTTCTCTGTCAGCACATCGGCGACCTGGAAACGGAAAGCAGCATTACCACACTGCAGCGGACAGTCGCTGATTTCTCCGCAGTCTATGACATCAAGCCAAAACGCATCATTCATGACGCACATCCGGATTATGCCTCAACTCGATACGCGCAGTCGTTGCCCGGCGATAAAATATCCGTACAGCATCATCTGGCGCACATCTACTCCTGTATGGCGGATAACGAGGTCGAGCCACCCCTGCTCGGCGTCGCCTGGGACGGCCTCGGCTACGGCGATGATGGCTCACTGTGGGGGGGCGAGTTTTTTCTGCTTGAAAAGGCAGCACCTCGCCGCTTCGCTCATTTGAGAACATTTCCACTGCCCGGCGGCGACAAAGCGATCAGGCAGCCGTTTCGTACGGCTACAGGATTGCTCTACGAAATGGATGCACAGATGCTCGAACGGCATCCCTCCCTCCCTCCTCTTCAGCAGTTGAGCCGATCAGAGCTGAAAACAATCGTCACGCTGCTGCAGAAAGGGATCAATGCGCCGCGCACCAGCAGCGCCGGCCGGCTCTTCGACGCCGTCGCATCGCTGCTCGATATCCGGCACCTCAATGCGTATGAAGGCCAGGCAGCCATGCAGCTCGAATTTTCCGCCTGGGAAGGAGAAACCACGCACGAGGTCTACCCATACGACATCACTTTTTCTACGGTGACAAAATACTCTGTGGTTGATTGGCAGCCGATGATTGCTGCCCTCTTATCAGACTTGAATCGCGTCGACAAGGCGGTTATAGCCGCCCGCTTTCATAACACCCTCGCCGACATCATTCTTGCCCTCGCGCAAAAGAGCGGCATGGATCGAGTGGCGCTCAGCGGTGGTACGTTCCAGAACAAGTATCTGGTCGAAAAAACGATTGGCAAACTGGCAGCCGCGGGCTTTAAAGTCTATACGCATCAGCAGGTCCCGCCAAATGACGGCGGCATTGCTCTCGGCCAGCTAGCCGCATTGCGCTATTACTGATTTTCTATTTTTTAAACGCTTATGTGCTTAGCAATACCGGGCAAAATTCTCAGCATTCAAGAAGCCGATTCACTCATGGATCGAAGCGGACGGGTGAGCTTTGGCGGCATCGTCAAAGAGGTGCAGCTCGGCTATGTGCCGGAAGCGCAAGTCGGCGATTACGTCAATGTGCACGTCGGATTTGCTATCTGCATCATCGACGAAAAAGAGGCGATGGAGACGCTGCGAATTTATGAGAAAATGAATGGCATTGTAATGCTGTAAATTTGTACTGTAGATATCGAAATCAGAATGTCTTAAAATCCTCTATTGCAAGAACTCGGATGAAGTTTATCGACGAATATCGCGACGCCGAAGCGATCAAAAAAATATTGCCCCAGATTCACGCCGTCATAACGCAACAATGGAACATTATGGAAATTTGCGGCGGCCAGACGCATGCGTTTCTTCGCCACGGCATTGACGAGCTGCTGCCGGATCAGATCACTTTGCTGCACGGGCCCGGTTGTCCGGTCTGCGTGACGCCGCTGCAGCAGATTGACAAAGCCATTGAGCTGGCAGCCATGGAAAATGTCATTTTGTGTTCTTTTGGCGACATGGTGCGCGTTCCCGGCAGTCGTGAGGATCTGCTTTCCGTCAAAGCCAGGGGTGGCGATGTGCACATTGTTTATTCACCCATCGATGCACTCAAAGTAGCGGAAAATAACCCGGCCAAAGAAGTCGTTTTTTTCGCCATCGGTTTTGAGACGACGGCGCCGGCGAATGCCATGGTCATCTTGCAGGCTGCGGCGAAGAAGCAGCGCAATTTCACCGCTCTCTGTTCTCAGGTCGTGGTGCCGGCGGCGATGGAGGTAATTCTCTCATCGCCGACGAACAAGGTCGATGGCTTTTTGGCAGCCGGGCATGTTTGTTCGGTGATGGGATATCATGAATACATCCCGTTGGCGCAAAAATATAAAACGCCCATTGTGGTCACCGGTTTCGAGCCCGTCGATTTGCTGCACGGTGTGCTCGCCTGCGTGCGCCAGCTGCAAGGGAAGCGCTATGAGGTGGAGAACCAATATCGGCGTTCGGTCACCCGCGCCGGCAATGTTTCGGCGCAAGAGATGATCAATAAAGTTTTTCGTCTTGTCGATTGGCCATGGCGCGGCATCGGCGTGATTCCGCGCAGCGGCCTCGTTTTGCGCGACGACTATGCCGAATTTGACGCCGAGAAAAGATTTCAGCTGCACAACATATCGGCGCAAGAGTCAAAAGAATGCATCGCCGGCTTGATCCTGCAGGGCGTGAAAAAGCCGCCCGACTGCCCCCAATTTGGCGCTGTCTGCACGCCCGACCATCCGCTGGGCGCGACGATGGTGTCGTCGGAGGGAGCGTGCGCGGCGTACTATAATTATAAAAGATGAATGATGAATGTCGAATGATGAATATCGAATGTCGAACTGTCATCCTTCATCATTCAGCGTTCAATATTCTACATTCGATATTCAAAAATTGAAAAAATGAATAATCCCAAATCATTCCATCTAAGCTGCCCCATCCCCATCAGCCGCTACCCCCGCATCACCATGGCGCACGGCGGCGGCGGCAAGTTGTCGCATCAGCTGATCACGGAGATGTTTCAGCCGCTGTTCGACAATGACTTTTTAAAGGCCGAGCACGATGGCGCTGTTTTGCCAAGCGACAGCAAAAAAATCGCTTTCACCACGGATTCGCATGTTATTCAGCCGCTGTTCTACCCGGGCGGCGACATCGGCTCGCTGGCCGTCTACGGCACGGTGAACGACCTGGCCATGTGCGGCGCCCGGCCGCTCTATTTGAGCCTCTCCTTCATCATCGAAGAGGGGCTGCCGATGGAGAGCTTGTGGCGGATTGTCCAGAGCATCAAGTCGGCCTCGGAGCAAGCGGGCGTTAAAATTGTTACTGGTGACACCAAAGTGGTGAATCGCGCCAGCGGCGACGAGCTGTTCATCAATACATCCGGCATCGGCATCATTGAGCACACTTTGAGTATTCAACCATCCTCGATAAAGGTGGGTGATCACATTATCCTGAGCGGCGATCTCGGGCGCCATGGCATTGCCGTCATGGCGCATCGTGAAGGCCTGGAATTTGAATCCAAAATAGAGAGCGATTGCGCGCCGCTCAGCGGCATCGTGCAATCGCTATTGGATGAAAGCATTCCCATCCGATGTCTGCGCGATTTAACCCGCGGCGGACTGGTGAGCGCGTTGGTGGAGATTTCGAAAACGTCAGGCAAACGGATTGAAATAAATGAGGCGGTCATTCCCGTCAGAGAGGACGTACGCGGCGCTTGCGAGATTCTGGGTTTTGATCCGTTGTACGTTGCCAATGAGGGCAAGTTTGTGGCATTTGTCCCACCGGACTATTCAGACCAAGCGCTCGCTCTTTTAAAACAGCTCCCGCTCGGTACGGATGCTGTCCTGATTGGTGAGGTAACTTCCGGTTATCCCCGCGTGGTCGCCAAAAACGACTTTGGCGGTTCGAGAATCCTCGATATGTTTAGTGGAGAGCAGTTGCCGAGGATTTGCTAGAGACATGGGGGCTGGGTTTTATTTCCATTACGTTCATCGTGTGATAAAACAGTATCGAAAACTAGCCGTTGTGTGATGTGTTTGTGAATAATCCAAACTAGGCAAAAAACAACTCTATTTGATGCTTCACCGTATCCGAGATCCGATGCCCCATTGTCGTCGTTTCCGGCCGAATACCGAAATATTTGACCTCCAATACCTGGTGCGTTTTCAAGTATTCTTCCACCATAGTGATGTTAAAAGCATGCGTGCTGATGCGAGCCGTATCGAGATCTTTCGAATCGATCCAGCCCATGTCCCCCGGCGCTTTGCCGACATTCGCCGCATCAACAAAGACCACCAGCTCCGGATGTAATTCGAGAATGCGCTCGAGATAGTTCTCCGGATTGGTTTGGGCTTCAATAAAATTGGACGCGCGAAATTCCAGGCGCTTTTTCAGTTCGCGCATAAATAGCAAACCCGCAGCATCATCGCCGCGGGCTATATTTCCCAATCCAAGGAACACAATTCGATGTGCCGGCTTTTGGATTGCTTTCTTAAAATCCATAAAATTCATCTTGCACCACCACTTGATGTCGGCACTTTGGACATAACTCTTTGATCTGATCCTCGCGCCGCAAGCGCGCTTTGGCTTTGGACGGGACAACGTCAAAAAACTGCCGCTGCGTCTGCAGCATCAAATTCGGATGCGCATAAGCTTTGGCCCCAAGTCGACGTTTTATCCAGTTTAACTGATCTCGCGGCGCGATTATCTCCCCGCACGCTTCGCAGATGGCCAATTCTTTTTCCACGGATTCAAACATCTCCGGCGCTTTCAAATCCATGACCGACAGAGAGTACTCCTGTGACAACTGAATGCCCTTTTCGGTGATGCAGTGCTCGTGACACTGGCCACAATGAATGCACGAAGCATAATCGACGGTCAGTGTGCGCATTCTTTTATCGACATCATCAGTCAGTGTGATCGCTCGCGTCGGACAAACCTGTGCGCACGCCCCACAGCCGATGCAGAATTCCGGGTAATATTTGGGCAAGCCGCGAAACTCCGGTTCCGGCGTGTGTCCCTCAAAAGGGAACTTGGTCGTGTACGGTGCGGTGAAAAAGGAGGTCAGTGCTTCTTTGACTTCGCGAAGTTTGGGGAGAATCATGGTGCATCTCCATTCTCAAAAGTTCAAATAATTTAAAAGACCTCACGCAAAGGCGCCAAGCCGCAAAGAAAGAATTGTAGCATTTATTTGAAGCAAAATATGCTGGTGCATTAAAAGCCCTTGGCGTCTCTGCGCCTTTGCGTGAGGTCTTTTTTTAATCATGTGGTTTGTTCTTTTAATTCCTTATCCTTCTCATACTCATCCACAATCGTCTCTTTTGCCAACGGAATTCTCGCCCGGTGCGCCGCTCTCGATATCGCATGCGCCGCCACCGGCGAGGTCAAAAAGATAAAAGTGATGCCGATGAGCGCTTTGAAGCCAAAGCTGTTGAATCCCTGAATGATAAAAGTGCCGAACAATATGCCGGCCGAGCCAAAAGTGACGCATTTTGTCGCTGCCTGCAATCGGTTATAAACATCGGGAAGGCGAACGAGGCCGAGCACGCCAAAAAAATCAAAGGCGATGCCGATGAAAATAAATACCATACCGATCGTCTCTCTAATCATCGAGCGACCTCCCTTCGAGAATTTTCGCGAACGCCAGCGAGGCGATAAAGCTGAGCAGGGCCCAGATGAGTCCAATATCCATCAAAAATCCCTGATCATAGTGCAGTCCCAAAATGGCCAGCATGCCGACGATGAGGATGCCGAGAATGTCCACAGCGACAATCCGATCCGCCGGCGATGGGCCAAAGATGACGCGGAACAGCACAAACAGGGCGCTGACCAGGATCACGTTGATCAGCTTGAAATATATCGGGCCGTCATAGATGAAAAAATTAAAATAACCAAAGGCCGCGATCAGCACCAGGCCAATACTCCAGCGTAACATTCTCATTCGAACACCTCCGTCAGCGTCGATTCAAAGCGCGCGCCAATTTCTTTGCTGCACTCGTCAATGCCGGTCGCTTTCACATCAATCCAGTGTATATATATTTCCTTCTTTTCTTCATTCACGTCAACGGTCAGTGTACCAGGCGTGAGGGTGATGGAATTGGTCAGTACGGTGATGGCCGCATCTTTGGTCAATTTTGTCTTTATTTTCACAATTCCCGGCTTGATTGGCAACATTGGATGCGCTACAATGTAGGCGACATGCAGATTCGCTTTCATCATCTCCCATAAAAATTTAAAAAAATAGAGCACAGCATACAGCCAGCGGTGCAGCATGTGCTTCTGTTTATGAGTGGTGATGAGAAAATGGCCGGCCGTGAGGCTGACAATCGCCGCCACAAGGACGCCGGCAATAATTTCCTGCAGCCCCAGGCCGGTGAGCGCCAGCCACACAACGATCGCTAAAACAAAAACGACAATCTTACTTTTAACGGCGAGAGACATATCACCTCCCGAGAACCATTTGTACGTATTCAGCCTTTTCAAGAATGACATTGACGACGGGATCGAGCGCCACCTCCCGTATTCCTGGCGCAATTAACAGTCCACCAACGATGCAAATCACTGCCAAGAGGATCATGGCGATATTCATGCCGAGACCGATCTTTTCGACTGGCGCAACGTCAACATCCTGTCTCAAGCCGTAGCGTTGAATTTTCATCACCGCCGCCAGGGTGAGAATACTGCCGAGGATGGCCAGGAGCGCCAGTACCGGCTGTCCGGCGGCGATGGCGGCAAGGATGATGATCAACTTGCTGAAAAAGCCATTAAAGGGCGGAATGCCGGAAATGGCCAATGAGGCGATGATCGACGTGCCCGAGGTGACCGGCAGCAATTTGCCCAGTTTGCCGAGTTTCTGCAAATCGCGAGTCCCCAACGCCAACTCGACGCTGCCGGCATCGTAAAAAAGCAATGATTTGAAAATGGCGTGATTGAAGAGATGAAACACCGCGCCTAAAATAGCCAACGGCGTCGCCAAACCCATGCCCAATAAAATATAGCCAATTTGGCTGATGCTGCTGTAGGCCAACAGTCGTTTGAAATCCCATTGAATGATGGCGAGAAAACCGCTGATCAGTATCGAAGCCGAGCCGATGACGATGAAAATAGTGAGAAAGGCGGACGGCGCATCGAACACATTAAAAAAGAGGCGTATAATCGCATAGATGCCGAGGACTTTGATGAGCACGCCGGATAGCATGGATGAAATCGGCGCCGGCGCCGAGCTGTGCGCATCGGGCAGCCAGGCGTGAAACGGCATGGCAGCGGCTTTGAGTCCAAAGCCGGCGAGAAACAAGCCACCAATCCATAAGACGATCTGCGACGGCAGCCCTGGAATTGCTTGCGCAATTCTCGCCATGGTGAGCGTCGATGTGGCGCTATAGAGGACGCCTATGCCGATCAAAATCAAGGTAGAAGACACGGCGCCCATGATGGCATATTTGAATGCGGCCTCATATTCCTCGGCGCGACAGCCATAGGCGACGAGCGCAAAGGCGGCAAACAGGGCGATCTCCATGAACACAAAAAGATTAAAAATATCGCCAGTGAGAATGACGCCGTTCATGCCGGTGAGCATGAACATGAATAAGGCGTAATATTTGAAATCCTGACCGAGATGCCGAACGTACTGGATCGAATAGACGACAGACGTGAGCGCCACCAGACTGACGATGATCAGCATAAAACCGGATAATGAATCCATCACCAGAGCAATGCCGAGAGGAAGCTGCCAGTTGCCCATTTCGTAGACGATGGTTTCTCCTCGCAACTGCAGAAAACTGACCAGCGACATGATGAGCAAGGCAGCGGTCGCGATCATCGACAAGGCAATACCCCATATGTCTCTTTTCCCGCCAATGAGTGTTATGAGAAAAGCCGCGAGCAACGGAATTATGATAAAATAAGGGAGCATCATCCTCGTAGTCTCCTGATTTTTGCGATATCGAATGTGCCATATTTTTGAAACAGCCGAACCACCAAAGCGACGAGCAAAGCTGTCGTGCCGAGCTCGATGACGATCGAGGTCAAAACGAGCGCCTGCGGCAGCGGATCGACCATCGGGCCAGGATTAGCACCGGTCAATATCGGGAATGTCGCGCCACGCTTGTAACCGAACAGGATGAGAAATAAATTCGCCGCGTAGCCCATGATGCCGATGGAGAGAATGATTTTGATCAAATCGCGTTTGGCGAGGACACCGTACAGCCCCACCAGAAACAACGCAAAACACAAGAGATAGACGGTCATACGGCATCTCCTTTCGACATTTTGATCCCGGCCAGCACCCAGACGACGAGAAAAAGCGACATTGCCACTTTGAAGCCGATGATGATATTCAACAGAGGAATCGTCCCGGCGCTCAAAATCGCAAACAGTTGTCCCTTGCTGAGGAAATTTGCCAGGAAAGAGCCGGCCACCACGATACCCAGGAAACCCACGACCAAAAACAGTAATGCGCTCGCCGATTCGACATGTTCAAGTAGCGGGATATTGAGCCATTTGCCGGTGTAGTCGCGGCCGTAGGCTAATAGTACATTGAGCAACGCCAGGGCGAGGATGACACCACCGCCAAATCCACCGCCTGGTGTCAGGTGGCCGTGCAGGATGATATAAAAACCGTACAATAGGATCATCCAGACGGTGATACGGGTGACTGTCTTGACGATCAGCGTCATTCCGGTTTTATTCATGGCTGCCTCCTGCGGCTTTGTGTTTGGCTGTTGAGCGCAAAATAGCAAAAACCCCAAGAATAGCGGCGAAGAGCACCGTCACTTCACCGAGAGTGTCATAGGCGCGATAGTCGAGAATCACCGATGCCACGAGATTGGCGGCGCCGGTTTCCGTCGCGCCGGCATCCAGATAATGTTGCGACACATTCATGAGCGGCTCACCGAATGGCGGCAACAATTTAAATACGGGAATACTCACAATGAAGAGGACCAGGACAGCGAGTATGCCGATCACGGTCAAAATCCTGTTGGTCGGCGAGGCTTCCAGCTGATGATTCTCTTTACCGATAAAAGCGCGCACGAGAATGATCAATGCAAATATCTCGAAAAGAAATTGCACAATGGCCAAATCAGGCGCCTGCAGAAATAAAAAAGACATCGACACGCCGAGGCCGACAACGCCGATGGCAATGATCGATGATAATATGTCCTTCAACTCTAGCGCCACGATGGAGCCAAAGATCATAAATCCGAGAGTGAAGATGAGCCAGGTTTCGACAGGCATGGGATGCTCCATGATTTATTTCCAATATTCTAATTTCGTTCTCTTGCTGAAAGCTGACAGCTGACCGCTGAGAGCCTTCTGCTCTCAGCGGTCAGCTGTCAGCCTAAAGAACAAATAAAAATATGACGACTCCAATAACGATAAATAGCACATACACTTGCAGCAGACCCGGATGCGCTTTTTGAAGGATGCGCGATAGCGCGAGCGACGCTTTTTCGCCTACGTCATAGGCATCAAAGGCATGTTTATCAGCGGCGTCATAGATGCCTTTGAGACCGCGCATGTTACGAATTTCATTGTAAAAAGCAGTGCCGACGATGCGGAACCTTTCCAGCGCCGGCATGCCGCCGAGATAAATGTCATCAAACCGCACTTTCTTTGTCACCGCATAGACGCCTATTCCCAACACAAAAGTGATCAGGAACAGCGCGAGCAGCACGAGCGGCTGATAAAGTCCGGTGAACATCGGCAGTGCGACTCCCATGCCGGTCAGAGCCGGATAGATGAAGAGCTTGAGTGGCACAGTCACAGCAGCGACGCCGAACAGAATGCACAGAACGGCCAGTGTCCCTGTGGCCAGCCATTGATTCGCTGATGTCTCCTTGATGTTGTTCAACTTTTCCGGCCGTTTGCCAAGATAGATGGCATGCAAAAATTTCATAAAACTGGCGAGGGTGAGCGCGCTGCTGAACACGGCGAGAATGAGGCAGACGAGAATCCACAGCTGATAGCCGGCCGCTGCCCCTCTTGCCGATTCGAGGACACCCTGATAAATCATCCATTTGGAGAAAAAGCCGTTGAATGGCGGAATGCCGGAAATGGAGAGTGCGCCGATGAGCGCCATGAGAAAGGTGATCGGCATATTACGAGCCAAGCCGCCGAGATCATCCAGTTCATTGCTGCCTGTCTGCTTCTCAACGGATCCAAGCGTCAGGAACAGATTCGACTTATAAATCGTGTTGTTCACCATGTGGAACAAGCCGCCGGCAAAGGCGATCGGATTACCACTGCCGATGCCCAGAATCATATAGCCCACCTGACTGACGGCGTGATAACCCAGGAGTCGCCGACCGTTGTGCTGGTTCATCGCCATCATCACTGCGGTGATGACCGTAATCGCACCGAGACTCATCAAAATCATATTGATGATCATATTGACGGTGAAAAGTGTCGTCATCATCCGCGCTAACAAGTAGATGCCTAAAAGTTTATCAAGCGATGCGGGCAAGAGAGCGGCGCTCTCCACTTGCGCATCGCGACTGAAATCCGGCAGCCACGTATGCAGCGGGAAACCGCCTGCTTTGGCCAAGGCGGCGGCCAGCACAAGAAAAAACGCCAGCCAGGACATGCCGTCAACAACCGGTAGTGCCATGGCACTCATTGACCAGCTCGATTGCGCCTTCAATGTCCACATGATGGCCAAACCCATGACCAGGAGTGCATCTGTTCCACCCATGATCAAAATCGTTTTCATGGCGGTTGCGGGCGACTCTTTGGTGCGACCGAGCAGGGCGAACAAAAAGAGCGACATGCCCGAGAGGCCCCAAAACAGGACAAAACTAATTGCGTGGTCGCTGAGAATAACGCCGTTACAGGCGGCGATTGTCAGTGGGAAAAGAACAAAGAACGCTTTTTGTGCGTCAGCTTGCACACCCTTCAGTGAATAAAAAAGAACGATGAATGCTAAAATCTGAATGAAAAATAACGTGAACAGGGACATCTGGTCGACAGCAAAGATGGCCTGTGCAAAAATTGGTATGGTCCCGAAATCACTGCCCAACAGTTCGGCGCTTTTTGAGATAAAGAACACATCGATCATCGAATAGAGTAAAAAGAGGCTGCTCAACAGATTCAATAGTTTCCGTAATACAAGTGGTAGAATGAGATTGATCAACGCAACGACTGCCGGAATGGCGACAAAGAGCAGGATAAATGGATTATTCATGGATTTTACTCCTGATCTGTTGAGTTTTTTCCCGCGACAGTTTCAGCAAGTCGATATGATGGGGATCTCGATTTACATCGACAATCTTGAGCGATCGCTCGGTGCAGCAATAGCATGGATCAACCGATGCCAACGTGATCAATGCATCGGCCAATGGAATACCTTTGCAGGATGCCACATAGGTTGGGATATTGTTATAGCTGGGAGCGCGCACCTTGTGACGAATGGGTCGATTGCTGCCGTCGGTTTTGATGAAATGAAACACCTCGCCGCGCGGCGCTTCATAGCGGCCAATCCCTTCGCCGGCGGAGATATTCTTGACAT
>JAFGJB010000019.1 GCA_016929295.1 Candidatus Zhuqueibacterota bacterium
TACAGCTCCCGCACATCTGCGTCTGCTTTGTCCCATAACAATTGCAGGTGCGCCAACTCCTGGCGGCTCTTTTCGATCTGGCCGGCATTTTCATACAATCTCCACAATTGATAGCGCGCCATCGCATAATTCGGATTATAGGCCAATGCACTTTCGAGTTGTGTTTTGGCTCGCTCCAAATGAGCGATGTGAGCGCTTTGCAGGAGCTCGGCGAAATGGGTGTGAAAGAAGGCGAGATCGAAGGGCGAACCATGGTCTTTGATTTTGTCCTTGATGGGTCCTTCAAATTCCCTGATGATGTCGAGCAAAAAATTCATGTCGCCATCGTGCGCTGCTAGACAGGCCTGCAAATGCCTGGCATATTTGTAAATGCCCATGCGATAATTTGTCGCGCTTATGTTATGCAAGTCGATCAGCGCCTGCATATGCGACAATTCTTCTTCCGCTTTATCGCGGTGGCCAGTCTGCAGGTATAAAAGCCCCAATAGCCAATGCAGTTCGTGGTTGCGGGAGACAATATCTTCGCTGTCAAAAAGAGCTATCGCTTCTTGTGCCAGGTCAAGCGCCTCGACATAGTCTTTTCGCGTATACTCTGTCAGTGCGAGACGGAAATACCCGGCCGACTTTGTTTCCATTTCCGGTGAATGGTCGAGATACTTTTCAATCGAAGAGAGTGCATTCTGAAGTCTGGCCTGGCGGATTTGGATATAACAGAGCGAACCGTAAAGATAGGCCACTTGCGGATCCAGCCGAATGCCACGCTCTTTCGCCCACGCGGCACTGTCAAGAGCTCCCGCCGCCATGTATCCGTCACCAAGACTGTCGTAGGCGTTCGCTGTTGAATCCAGTTGGACATACTTTTTAAAATGGATCAGCGCCTTGCGATGGTCGCCAAGATGACTATAGCAGTAAGCGAGATGGTTGTGGGCGCGACCAAAGTTCTCATCCAGATATAAAACCTTTTCATAAAAGTCGATAGCATTTTTGATATCGCAGATGGTGTAATAGGCCTCCGCAACTTCGTATGGTGCCTCCTTGCGCGTCGAAAACTGGTTGTAGATGATGCGCAGAATATCGATTTCACGGCGCAAATGACCGCTGAGCCGCGCTGTCAAGGCTTCAGCCTTGAGTGAATCGACGTAGCTGAGCTCGCCCAGATGCGGATGAATGGAGTGGACGAGCTGCTGTGCCCGGGAGGTACTGCCTTTGAATTGCAGCACACTTGCCAATCTCAGTTTTGCCAGGACAAAATCCGGATCGATGTCAAGTGCCTGGCTGAATTTTTGTTCCGCCGCCGTTGATTCCAGTTTATCCCACGCCTTTTCACCTTCATAAAAACTTTCAAAGGCGTCCCAGCTCGTTGTGAATGTTGATTTCTTTTTTTCAGCAATGTCGAGCAGGGTGAGGATATGCGCGGTCACCTTTGCTATCTCTGATGTCAGCAGGGCAGACGGATCGACAAAACTGAGAGTGCTTTGCTCAACCCGTCCATCCTGATGAATCAAATCAAGAACAATGTTAAATCCGAGACCTTTAAATTTTATCGCGCCATCGACGCGCAGCTTGGGAACATTATCGCCGGGATAGAGATAATGAAACTCTTCCTCATCGAGTGCGACGACATCGCTTGCCTGCATGAGGTCATCAGTGATGAGATATTTCAGCATGTCCGCGGTCAACCGGCTCGATGGCCCCGCTCCTTCTACGGCAAAATCTCCAATGATGATTGTTTCGACCACCTTTTCTCGCGACTTTCCGGAGAAGAAAAAGAGATAGGTGGCAAAAACAGCCGCGACAATGGCAAATAAAGAGACCAAAGCGGGAACGAGCAGTCGCTTTTTTTGCGCTGCGACATGGCGACCACTGCCGACATTGTCCGTGAGCTCCTGTTCATGCGGTTCGCTCTCTCTTGCCTTGAATAGCAGTTCCTGTATCTCCCTCAGGAGATGAGAGGCATTTTGAAAACGCTCTTGAGGATTTTTATGCAGGCACTTTGAAATGAGATTCTGAATTTCGAGCGGTATGCGCGATTTGATATAATCAAAAGGAGGGATCGCCTCAAAACGGATGGCTTGCTTGAGCTCGCCTCTGTTTTTGCCCTGAAACGGCAGTTCGCCGGTGAGCAGTTCATATAACAATACGCCAAATGAAAAAATATCGCTGCGCGCGTCAATTTTTTCCTGATTGATCTGTTCCGGCGAAGAGTAATACAGTGAGCTCAGGTCCTGATGGGAAACGTGCATTTTGAGCTGGTCGGCATCCAGACCGGTGAGGCGCACGTCTCCTTCCCGGCTCACAATGATCGCTTCCGGCCGCAAATGGCCGTGCACGAGGTTGTTGCGATGCAATTCTGCCAAGCCTTCTGCCACCTGCTCCGCCATCTTGAGCGTATTTTTTATGTGAGAATCATATGCCTCGTTCTTCAATTCCTTGAGCGTTTTTCCTTCACAATAGTCATTGACGATGAGAACGCCATCCTTGAATTGCTTGATCTCTTTTGTTCCCAATAGATGCGGATGCTTCACTTCGTGAGGAACAAGTTCCTGGTGAATCGTTTCGATATTGTTCACATATTCGACCAGATATCGGTTCATTTTGGCGTCGTAGGCCAAAAAGGCATCTTTGCCGATGGCGCCGGAATGCACCCGTCGCTCAATTATGTAGCCCATCTCCTGCGCTTTGAGCAGCATCGCGGTCATCTGCGCAACGACATCCGCGCCAATTCCCCATTCTTCGGCAAAATTGTTGATGAGGATATGTTCGCGTGCCGAAATGACGCCATCCTGCAACAGGGTGATCAGTAAATCCAGTAATTTTTGCTGCGGCGCTTTGATCCTGTTCTCAAAGCCGGCAATCTTGCACCAATGATCATCCTCCGGATAGAGCCACTCTTTGCGAATCCATTCTTCAGCATATCTGGCAAGGATGCCGGGACAACCTTCGGAGATCGTGTAGATATGCTCATATTCCGTCGTCGTAAATAATTGCGGGCCAAACCGGCACTCCAGCATCTCGGTTTCGAATCCTTTTTGCATGGAATGAAGCGTCAACTGGAAGAGTTTGCCATCGTCGATGAGTTTGTTAAAGATTGCTCTGACATTTGGATTGACCGTTCCCATCTCATTCTGTTCGAGAATGATCATGCCCCACAGAGATTTTTCCGTGTCGATGAGGGCATGTAGTAATTCCAGCGAGTGATCATCGATCCATTGTACATTTTTAATGTACAGGATGAGGGGCACCTTGCGACTGCGATTTTTGAGCGTTTTTAAATACTTTGTGAACAGCCTGGTTTCTTTGCTGCGAATGGCCTCTTCGGTTTCACCGGAGTTTATCGCATTTCCGAGCTTTAAGAAATCTTCAATCATGTCATGAATGGGGAGAAGCGAGATGGCGAGCATGCCCGCTTGCCTGAGGATGCGGACAGTCTGCTGTTGCTCCTGTATCTGTTTGGAGATTTCGACAAATGCCAAATAGGGGCCGGTGAGCTCTTGTTTGCATTCGTATTCGATGACGTGAATTTTACTGCGGAATTTTGGGATGCGCGAGGCGATGCGTTTATCCGATTCGATGCCGGCGATGAACTCATGTATGAGCCGCGTTTTGCCGGCGCCGCGACGACCCTGGATGAGGTAAGAGAGGCTGCCTCGATCTCGTAAAACGTGACCGATAAAAGAATCTTGCAGTGCTTCAAGCTCTCTTTTCCGATTGATGAAATCAAACATTTATAGTCCACGCTCCTCATTGTTTAATTCCAGCGGCAAGCGCATGAATTGCTCAAATGTTTACAAACGAGATTTTTGCTCTACGACTAGGATAATAATACGTGAAATAACCATGAATTGCAAGCGAGCGATGCGCAGGAATGAGAAAAATTTTCCAGACGATCATGGGCGAAATGCGATGCGGTCGGGCTGGCCTTGTAAAACGTCAGTTTCTGGCAAAATCGATTAAAAAGTAGCCAAGATACGATGTTTCAATGAAACATTCTTATCATCGCAGCTACCAGAAACTGACCTTTTACCTGGTCTCTGACTTTTTCCTTGCTCTTCAGTGAATAAATCACTTTATTCAGCACTATCCCATATGCTAAGGAGTCCGAAATGACTGTCTCTGTTTCGAGACGAAAGTTCGTGCGGAGCTCTCTCGCGGCGATGGCCACCTTCTCGATCGTTCCGCGCCATGTTCTGGGCGGCCCGGGTCAAATAGCGCCCAGCGACGAATTGACCAAAGCCATCATCGGCGTCGGCGGCATGGGACGCGGGCATTTGAGTTACGAAGGCGCACGCCTTGTCGCCATCTGCGATGTCGATGACAATCATTTAAAACGCGCGCAGGCCATGGCAGGGCCGGATGTCCGAGCCTATCGCGATTTCCGCGAACTGGTCGCCCAGCCGGACATTGACATCATTCACATCGCCACGCCGCCGCACTGGCACGCGCTTATGTCCATCGCCGCTGCGCAGGCGGGCAAGGATATCTGGTGTGAAAAACCGATGACGCGCACGATCGGCGAGGGCCGAGCAGTCGTCAAAGCTGTGCAACAGTATGACAGGATTTTTCGCATCAATACCTGGTTTCGCTTTCACGCCGGCTTTTATAACTTTGGCACAGATGTGAAACCGATAAAAAAGATCGTCGAAAGCGGCTTGTTGGGCTGGCCGTTGAAAGTAACGGTCAACGAATCGACCGGTTTCAGCTGGAAATTCTACTGGAGCGGCAAGAACTTTTTGCCGCCGCAAGCCGTTCCGCATGAGCTCGACTATGATTTATGGCTCGGGCCGGCGCCGGTCAAGCCATACCACCCGCATCGGGTGCACGGCACCTTTCGCGGCTACTGGGATTATGACGGCGGCGGACTCGGCGATATGGGGCAACATTATCTCGATCCGGTGCAATACCTTTTGAACAAAGATGATGACAGCCCGGTCGAAATTGACGTCGACGCCCCGCAGCAGCATCCCGATGCAGTCGGATCCTGGTGCCGAATTTGGCTCAAGTACGCGGATGGCTGCGAGATCATTCTTGATGGCGAAAACAAGGATGCCGGTGCACCGTTCATCGCCGGGCCAAATGGCAAGCTGTGGCCGGGATTGCGCTCCGATATCGCCAACCTGCGACAAAAGCTGACGCATCTGCCTGACCCGGCGCCGCAGTTAACCGATTTCTCGACAGCCGTCCGCACCCGGCGCAAGTTTGCCCTGGATGAGGAAAAGGCGTTCCGATCGTGCACCCTGGTGAATCTGAGCAAAGTGGCGCTGCGAGTCGGCCGCAAGCTTTATTTTGATCCCACATCCCTGCAGTTCATCAACGACGTTGAGGCGAACAGATTGATCTCCCAACCCATGCGTGCGCCCTGGCATGTCTGAGCGGCTCCATCAGCGCGTCCCTAAATGAAGGTTGAAAAATGAAAAGATATATCATACTGCTGCTTTTTTGTACATCGTTGTCTCTCGGAGCTTCAATTGATGAGATTGTGAGGCAATTCCCGGCGGAGAATCTGCAGACGCGAGATGAATTGTGCCTGGCCCTGCTCACTCTCGGCGAGTCCGCCATCATTGACATCTGCAGCCGGCTTGGACCGGCGGGCAGCGATGACTCGGCGCAACGGTTCGCCATTGCCGGATTGTGCGATGTCGCGAGTCGGTCGGATGATAATGCGAAAATCGTCCAGAATGCTTTGCTGCAGGCGATCGAGTCGAAAACCGAGCCGCAGGTGCAATCATTCCTGCTCGAGCAGCTGGCTCTCATTGGCGATGCGACGGCTATTCGCTCTCTCGAACCCTTGTTGCAGAATGACGAACTGGTCGATGCGACCGTCCGGGCCATGATCACCATCGATCCGCGAACCGCAGAGGATTATCTCGTTCGAAATTTGGATAAATCAGATCATCATCAGCTCATCGCGATCCTCAATGCCCTGGGTGAAATCGGCAGTGCGAAGGCTGTGCCGGATCTCATCGCCCTGGCCGAGAGCGAGCATCGCGATGTGCGCGATGGCGCATTGTATGCGCTTTCGAAAAGCGGATCGGCCGAGGCAGGCGAGATCTTGGGGCGAGCGATGGCTGCAGCAGCAGCCATGGAGCGCGACAAAGCCTGTTCCTATTACTGCGATTATGTGGAGGGATGTGCGGCAAAGAAAGCAGATCTCTATCTTCAACTGCTCAACGCGGCGCCGCCGGCGCATGTCGCTTGCCGGGCGATGCGCGGATTGTTCGAAATAGAGGGAAAAGACTGTTTTGCTGTGCTTCTCGAACAGTCAGAAAAGGATGCAGAACGCTGCGGCTGTGCCCTGCGACTCTCTGCGGTTCTCGCCGAAGAAAATATTTCCCGACAGTGGATTCAGTTTGCTCGACAAACGCCGGCCAGAGAGGCGATGATCGTCAGGGCGTTGGCAATCCGTCGGGATGAGAGCGCCATGGCTTTCGTCGCCGAAGCCATGACCAGCCTGAACGATGATGTTCGCTTGGCCGCCGTCTCTTCCTATGCTCGACAACAGGGCGCCGCTGCATATGATGAGCTGCTCCGCGTCCTGCAAGCAGGTCGTGCACAGGAAATGGCAGAGGCGACGGCGCAGCTGCTGTCATATGCCTCATCCGGAGAACTGCTGCTGCGGTTGCGGGCTGATCTGCCGACATTGCCATCGATATCGCAGGCGTCTGTGCTGCAGATGTTCGCCTCGCGCGGCGACGTCGAGGCAAAGGAGACGCTTTACAGCAAAGCGAATGAGGCGGATAGCGTCGTCCGATTCGCCGCGCTGCAATCCTTAACTGCGCTGGTAGATTCCACGGACGTCACGCGCCTGCTCGATCTGCTCTCCGCTGCCGGCGATGAATTCGAGTTCCAGTCACTGCAAGAGGCGCTGGTGGCAGCCGCCAACAGCGCGCGCGCGATCGACGCCAAACCGATTCTCGCAGCATTCGGCGAGCAGTCCGGGGAGAAAAAAGTGCACCTTTTACACGTTTTGGCGCAGCTCAACTCAAAAGAGGCATTGGTGCAAGTCATTAAAACAGCTGCATCGACCAAAGACGATCTGCGGGCAAGCGCGTTACAGGCGCTGGCATCCGGCCCGCGAGCGAAGACGATCCCGCTCTTTCTGGATATCGCTGCGGAGACGGGCGACGAGCAGATGAAAGAGCTGGCGATGGAAAAAGCGCAGCGACTGGCGCGCGA
>JAFGJB010000273.1 GCA_016929295.1 Candidatus Zhuqueibacterota bacterium
AGCAAAGTTTAGAGTCAAACAAAAAAAGACTAAACACGAATTCCCACAAATTTTGCACGAATTTTCACGAATTCAAAATGATTGATGTACTAATTCGTGGTCATTCGTGTATCATTCGTGAAAATTCGTGTTCTCTTTTTGGTTGCGGCCGAAGGCCGCGCCAAGGTCTCGGTGGTTAATTATGCATGAATCGGATGCGCTGTTTTTTCATCACTTCAAGCCCTCTTGCTTTGCCTGATTTCTTGGCGGAAAGGAAAATCGCATGAAAAAATTCTTTGCAATTCTGGCGGGCGTACTCGTCGCGCTCATCCTCTGCGGCGCTCTGTTCGCGCTCTATCGCACCCGCGATCGCTATCCTGGCTATGCTCTCGATCTCACGTTGCCGGAAGGCACGCAGGCGGAACCGCTGCGCGTCGGTCTGGCCAAGGTCGCCATCACCCCGCAGATAGCCGACACCTGGGTGGACGCCGACAGCAATGCCAGGTATGAGCCTAAAAAGGGTGACACCTTTAACGACGGCAACGGCAACGGAAGATTCGATCCGTTCTGGCTGGCCGGATTCGATAACAAGCGCGCGGCGGTTGGCGTGCACGATGACCTGTGGGCGCGCGTCATCCTGTGGGACGACGGTGCGGTGATCGTGGCGCTCGCCTCTCTCGACGCCATCGGCCTCTTTCACGATGATGTGATCGCGCTTCGCAAAATGGCGGCCGAGCAGTTTCCAGAGATCGATCACGTCATCGTCACCGCCACCCACTGTCACGAGGTGCCGGACTTGATGGGCATGTGGGGTGAGAGCTATATCACAAGCGGCGTCAACCGAGAGTATCTGCACTCTGTGCAGGAGAGGACCGTGGCAGCCATTGGCGAAGCGCTGGCCAACCGGCAGCCGGCGATTCTAAAAATTGCCGTCATCGACTCGGTCGAAAAAGATCTGGTCGAAGACAGTCGTCCGCCCTACGTCTACGACGACGCCATCCGCATGCTGCGCGTCGAGCATGCAGACACAGGCGAGTTCCTCGGCATTCTGCTCAATTATGGCTGCCACCCGGAGACCCTGGGCAGCCGCAATCTGCTCATCACCTCCGATTATGTTCACTATTGGCGTGACGGCATCGAACGCGGCATTTTTTACGACGGCGATTGCGCGCGCCCGGGCGTCGGCGGCCTGGCCATTTACGCACAGGGCGCGGTCGGCGGTCTGATGACCGCCATGGGTAGCGAGACGCACGATCCATGGCTGAACAGGACGTTCGGCGGACGTGAAAGGACCTTTGAGCGAGCCCGCGCTCAGGGCTATCGTCTGGCGGACAAGGTCCTGGATAAAATCGCCAGTGACGACTGGCAGACCATCCACCAGCCAACGATCTCGCTCAGGGCGCAGACCTTCGATTTCAGGCTGCAGAACAAGCTGTTCAAACTCGCCGCCATCCTCGGTGTCTTTGATCGCGGCTTCAGATGGCTCACCAATGTGCGCAGCGAGGTGAATCTGCTCACCATCGGTCCGGCCTGGTTTCTCACCATGCCGGGCGAGGTGAATCCCGAGATATTGAACGGCGGCATCGAGACGCCGGCCGGTCGTGATTTTGGCGTCGACGCCATCGAAGTCCCGCCGCTGCGCCAGCTCATGCGCGGCGACATCAATTTCGCCATTGGACTGGCGAATGATGAAGTCGGTTATATCATGCCAAAATCGCACTGGGATGCGAAAGCACCCTTCACCTATGGCAAAAAAAAGGCCATGTACGGCGAAGTGAACTCGCTGGGCCCGGATGCGGGTCCGACGTTTTACCAACAGGCGACGGCGCTGCTCGCAAACCAATGATCCCGGCTGCATGACCGGGAGAGGTGATTGCCGTTCAGGTCATAGGACTTCCGGCCGATCCTATTTGCCCGGCACCTTGAAGGTGCCAGGCAAATGACTTTAGCAAATAAACTTATTTCATCAGCACCATCTTGACCGATTTCGTCGAGTTGTCGGCGGATAGGCGCGCGTAATAGATGCCGCTCGGCTGCATGGCGCCGGCGGCATCTCTGCCGTTCCAGATGACCCGATAGTGGCCGGCGTTCTGGCGGCTCTGCACAAGCTGCTCGACCAGTCGTCCCGCCTGATTGTAGACCTCCAGGCGGACGTCAGCCTCTTGAGCAATCGTGTAGCTTATTTCGGTCGACGGATTGAACGGATTGGGATAATTCTGCTCGAGCGCAAGCGTCATGGGGATAGTCGGCCGGTCGGCGACAGCGCTGCCGCCCGTCACTTCGCGCAGGGTGACATTGTCGATGAATATTTCATCCGTACCGGCGGGATTCGGATTCAGCAGGGCAAAATAGGTGTAATTGCCGGTGACGCGCGGTTCAGGATCTTCGGCTTCGATGAGCCATGCATCGGGCTCATCCGACAGATCACCTTCCCAAACTTTGACTTTGTAGACACCTTCGTACAGATACCATTTCACCCAGTAAAGGACATCCAGCTCAAAGGGATACTGCGCCATATTGCCGAGCCATTGGTAGCCGGTCGGATCGAGCATGGCATATTGCACTTCCGGCACTTTGGCCAATGCGACATTTTTTTCCAGAGGACTGATGTAGACCAGGTACGATGGGGTTTCCGTTGGATCGGAATCAATATGGTCATCATCCTGGATCATGCGGGTGGCGGCGAGGAACCATGAGGTGGTCAGACTTTTAAAATTCACCTGAAATGTGCCCTCTTGATTCGGGCTGCTGAAATCATTCGCCAGCAAATCCTCTCTGGTCTTTTCGGTCGGGTCGCCATTTTCATCGACTTCGAGCGCCGGCACGCCGTTTGTCCCGGCAAGAACAGCGCCGATGATCGTGAAAGAACCTTGCTTGAAATAGAGGTGGCCATCGCGCTGCTCGACGACAGCTCCAACCAGGCCGTCGGACTCGCCGTAGTAAAACCATCCCACATCATAAAAAGCGACCGCATCATCGTCGCTGAAATCATCGTCCCACATGACCGATCCCACATCTTGTCCCACGAGCACAGTGGCGTATAAAAACAGAAAAACAGAGAGAATAGTGATCAGATTCTTTTTCATTTTTGTATCTCCTGAATTTGACCTTTTTCATCAACATTCATAAATTTTTTGTGATCCAACACAAGCGGCAAATTCGCTCGACAATGATGAAACTGCAAAAACAACTCCTAGCCTGAAAAATTTACGCACACGAAGACTCCAAGATTGATTTTATTATGAAATATCCTGCGAAAGATAGCTTGAAAAACTTTATTTTACAGACTTGAACCTAACTTTATGTTTCTTTGTGTCTTAGTGTCTTTGTGTGACGTGTTTGTGAATCATCCAGGCTAGATGATCAGTAAAACTGTAACAATTTTATAATCATAGAGACCTCCTTGATAAATTGAATGATAATGTACGGATATCGTACCAGTATACAGATATAGGCGAAATTGATTTTATATCATCTCAGCAAGGTCATTTTGATCGTCTGCGTTTCACCATGACAGGACAATTTTGTGAAATAGAGGCCGCTCGGCTGCGGCAAACCGGCCGAATTGGCGCCATTCCAGGTGACGCAGTGGTGTCCCGCCGTTTGCTCCTCGGCCACGAGTTGCCTGACCAGTCGACCGCTCTGATCATAGATCGTCAATCGAATCTCGCCAGCTGTCCTGAGAGAATAGGAAATCTCTGTCTCGGGATTGAAAGGATTTGGGTGGTTTGCATAGAGGGTGAAGCGTGCGGGCGTCTTGGGCATATTATGTCGTACGAGAGAAATTTTTTCCGCATCGCGCAGGGTCACATTGTCGATATAGACCTCATCGCCCGGCACGGCGCCCAGGATTGCAAAGAGGGTCGAATTGCCTTCCACCCTGGGAGCGGGATCCACACCGACGAGATCCCAGCCATCTGGCTCGGCCGCCAGATCGCCTTTCCACACCTTGAGCCTCATATCGCCGCCATTGAGGTAGAGTTTGTAGGAATAGTAAACATCTATCTCAAAGGTGAAATCCTTGAGCGGCGTAAAATAGGTCCAGCTGGTCGGATCAAAGGCGGCGCCAGGTTGATCAAAGCGCGCGATGCCGATCTTGTTCTCCAGCGGATTGGAAAGAATGACGTAGGCCGGCGTCGCTTGCGGATCGGCGCTGAGTTGAGACGCATTGAGGACAGCCCGCACAGCGACGATAAAGAGCGACGATGTCATCGTCTTCAATTTGACCTGGAATGTGAGCTCGAGGTTCGGGCTGCTATAGTCGTCCAGTAAAATGTCTTCGATCGATTCGGCGGTCGGCTTTTCGCAGTCTATCAACTCGATGAAAGAAACGCCGTTTGTCTGCACCAGGCCGACGGCAGCTCTGTTCTCAAAATTGCCGGATTTGATGTACATTTGACCATCGACTTGTTTGACCTCATTGCCGGGGATAGTGCCGTCGCAATAA
>JAFGJB010000274.1 GCA_016929295.1 Candidatus Zhuqueibacterota bacterium
ACCGCGATCTCGTTGATCGGCTCGACAGAACCCACCGCGAGCGCCTTATCGACGATGGTCTTTTTCTCGACCTTGACGGTGCGGCGACCGTTCTCATCCTTTTTATTGCCATTGGATTTGACCACAGCAACGCCGACGATGGCGATAAGGATGATGATGGCTCCGATCCAGATAAAGCGTTTCTTCGACTTGCGCTTCATTGACTCGCTCCTAATAGATGGTATATGTCAAATTTTATCATCAAATTTGAAATTCAGTAGCCATATACGGCGAGAAGGGGGGATTGTTACAAGATGGGATGCAGGCGGGCGGGAGAAAAACGCTCACTTCCTGTCATTGCTGATATTTCCGGCGCGCATACGTTTGCTTTTGACGCAAATATCGTCGCATTTTGCGTCTCGTCAGTCCCGGTGATTTTTTAAGCGACCGCACACGCTGGCTGGCGCAAGGCACAAATCATATTTTGAAAATTGTCAAAGCTCATTGTATTCATCGCCCGGGCAGCGGCGCCGATGTTTTCGGGGAGCTGCGGGGAGACGAGGATAAAATATATCCGGCGTGTCGTCTGCGTCTGATTTTTACCGGTAGAGTAGGGGAAAGCCTGTTTTCTGAATAGGGACGTTAGATTTTCGAGGGAGGGACTACCATTGTTCCGGTTTTGTTATCTCTTTGCCGTCAATGGTAACAACAGGGAGGAATTGGTGTTTTGTGTAGTGTTTCGCTTTTAATACGAAATATTTTCCGTAAGCCATTAGTTCGCTATTGTGTCTTTTAAAGGGCAACATAAAATATATTTCCTTCTCAGGAAAGAGACTCTTGGCTGTTCGATAAGCCGGCTCAACGTCGGTATCTCCCGTAAGAACAACTATAGTATCACATTTATCTAAGACAAAAAGCTCAATTAACTTAACCGAAATAGCTACGTCTGTTTCTTTTTCCTCATGTCTTATTAAATTCGTTCCGCACTTGTAGCACTTTAATGTTTTTCGTTTGAATTGGTGTAGATGTTCAATCACTCCGGTATCCTTTAGACACTTAATCCATTTTAAATGTCTTGCCACCTTATAGGGATCTTTTCTCTGCAGGTGAAGCGCCAGGGCTGAAAAGTAGTGAATTTCTTCAATTTTGGCGTCTTTACTGATTCCAGCGATAAAGGACTGACAAAGCGATCTAATATTGAGCCATTTCGTACCAGCCCCGTTTAATCCGAGTGCATTAGAGGCGTCTACAGCAGAATGATACAGGTTGAACCCGTCAATTAGAAAAGTTACTCTATTCATAACACCCTAAAATAAAAAACCCCTAGACCGGAATCTAGGGGGGCTTGACATGATTTAACAAGTCAAGGATGAATTTTCTTAAAAATAGACTTTTCTATTCTAAAAGTCAAGTTCTAATTTTCAATACATTCAATGATATTAAGCGCTTAAACAATTCTTTGGTTTCGTTCATTCCTGTAGAGACTTAAAAAACGAATCCATTTCCGCCTGTGTCCCTTTTACATCTAAAACTACTTTAACAACTGTATCGTTCTCCACAGATACAAAAGCGTTTTCGCCATAATGCCAGCGGGATATCCCGAAACCCATTTCAGTTTTTATCTTGGGTTCGCCGGCAATCTCAACCACTTTTTCTGTATACCCGACTTGGATAGAAGAAAATATGCTTTGCATTCCGAACATAAAATTGTATAATAATATAAATGAACGAGATACCACTCAATTGACAGTAATCAAGAGTGCATCTCATCCCACCTTTCTTTTCTGTTTGTCTGTAATAAATGCTTTTTGCGGATTCAGTTGCCGGTAACGGAGCGATAGTGTGAACGATAAAGAAGCTAAAGCCCGAATTAAAATCAATAAACTGCTGGAAGAAGCAGGCTGGCGCTTCTTCGATGAGGATGGCCGCAAGGCGAATATCGCGCTCGAGACATCCGTCAAATTGCAAGTCGAACAATTGCAAGCCCTGGGGGATGATTTTCAACATGTGAAACGCGGCTTTGTGGACTATCTCCTGCTCGACGAACTCCGGCGCCCCATCATCGTCGTTGAAGCCAAAGCGGAGCGCAAGCATCCTCTCGTCGGCAAAGAGCAGGCGCGCGATTATGCCAATGCTCAACAGTGCCGCTTTGTCATCTTGTCGAACGGCAATGTGCACTATATGTGGGATTTGCTTCAGGGTAATCCGCAGGTGATCACCAAATTTCCATCGCCAACTTCCATAAAAATCCACTCACGATATAAACCCGATGCAAAAAAACTTGTTGCTGAAGTTGTGCGACAGGATTACATCGCTCTCACCCAAATGCCCCATTATTCGATCGATCCGATGTGGCTCGATGAGACGACCAAAAATGAATTCATCCATCGCAACAGCCTGAGATTTCTACGCCACTATCAAGTGAAGGCGGTGCAAGCCATTCAGCGAGCCGTAGACAATGGCAATGACCGCTTCCTTTTTGAAATGGCGACCGGCACCGGTAAAACATTGACGGCAGCGGCGGTGATAAAACTGTTCCTCAAAACCGGCAATGCCGTCCGCATCCTGTTTTTGGTCGATCGTCTGGAGCTCGAGACACAGGCCTTGAAAGCATTTTCAAGCTATCTGGCGCCGGACTGGAAGACGGTCATTTATAAAGAGAACAAAGACGACTGGCATTACGCAGAAATCGTCGTGACCACCGTCCAATCACTCCTGTTCAATGACAAATATCAAAGGCTCTTCTCGCCGACGGATTTCGACCTGGTCATCTCCGACGAAGCACATCGTTCCATCGGCGGCAACGCCCGAGCTGTATTCGAGTATTTTGTCGGCTATAAACTGGGATTGACCGCCACGCCGAAGGACTATTTGAAGAATGTCGATCCGAACAAGGTGAATGCGCACGACCCGCGTGATTATGAACGGCGATTGCTGCTGGACACCTATGAGACCTTTGGCTGCAAAGACCGCGAGCCAACCTTCCGTTATTCGCTTCTGGATGGCGTACGAGAAGGCTATCTGATCAATCCGTACGTCCTGGATGCGCGCACGGAGGTGACGACGAAACTGTTGTCGGAGCAAGGCTACGCCGTCATGGTGAAAAACGAAGAAGGCGATGACGAGGAAAAGATTTTCACCCAGCGTGATTTCGAACGCAAATTTTTCTCAGAACACACCAACACTGTCTTTTGCCGCACCATTTTGGAGAAGGGCCTGCGCGATCCCATCAGCGGCGAGTTCGGCAAAACCATCGTCTTCACCGTCAGTCAATCGCATGCGGCCAAGATAACCAACATCTTT
Source organism: Candidatus Zhuqueibacterota bacterium (assembly GCA_016929295.1). Lineage (GTDB taxonomy): Bacteria > Zhuqueibacterota > Zhuqueibacteria > Residuimicrobiales > Krinioviventaceae > Kriniovivens. Next base: position 3,283 of record JAFGJB010000274.1, read on the forward strand.
AACGAGATGGCGCAGCACATCTGGCCGGGAAAATATCAGTCCGATTTCGCCGTGCAGGTGACATCGTTCATCGATAATGCGCAACAATTCACCATCAACTTTTCCGACAAGAACAACAACCTCAGAGGCACGGCCAATTTCATCGACTGGTATAGAACCTGCAAGGCGCGTGCCTGCGTGACCGTGGGGATGATGACCACGGGCTACGATTGCACCGACATTCTCAATATCGCCCTGATGCGACCCATCTTCTCGCCCACCGATTTCATCCAGATCAAAGGCCGCGGCACGCGGGCGCACCATTTCAATGAGCAAATCATAAACCAGGAAAAGAAGAATGAAAAGCGCGACCTTGCCAAGAAACAGTTCTATCTCTTTGACTTTTTCGCCACCTGCGAGTATTTTGAGGAAAAGTATGACTATGACGAAATCCTGACATTGCCCAAACAAACCGCAGTGGACGCCGAGGGCGGCAGAGACGGCAGCGGCAAACTGAAAAAGTACGAGAATTTCTCTCCCGATAACCTCAGCAGAATGCATGAAAGGCAGATCGGACTGAACGGCATGCGCATCGACCGCGAAATGTTCGGACAGCGGTTCACAGAGTCGGTGCGCACGCATGCGAGAATCGTCGAATTGATCCTGCAAAATGAGCCGTACAAGGCGGCGCAATTGGCCGAAAAAGAGCTGTACGATCGTCCGGAGGAATTCTACAATATCGAGAAACTGCGGCACGCCTATGGTGTGGACTGGCAGATTTCAACCGCCCAATTGCTCTATTACCTCGTGCACGGCCAAAGCATCCCGAGCAAAGATGATGTGTTGGAGACAGAGTTCAACAAATTCATGGATGTGAACAAGCCGGATCCCAAGCAAGTGCCGGGCATGAAATACTTTTTCAAAGCTTATGCGTCGGATGCGACGGTGCGAAAGATCATCGACAGCAAGAATTACGTCGACCTCAATGTGAATCCCACTTTTACCATGGATGATTACAAGGCATTGGCGGTGACGTGGCGGACAAAGATTCCTGACTATATTAAACGGTATGTGGACAGTGATCTTTTTAAAAATCCTTGATTATTACTTTTAAAGTATACATATTGTATACAATTGTATACAAATTTAATACGGTAATTTTATGTTAAAAAATCTTTTCGGGAGTCAAATACGCATTGATCTCTTGAATCGTTTCCTGATGCATCCGGGCGAAGAGTATTATGTACGGCAGCTCATCAACGAGCTGACCGCCAATCCTCGCGCTGTCAATCGAGAGTTGAATAATCTGCTCGATTTGGGCTTAATTACAAAGCGTATTTCCGGTAAACAACACTATTTTTCCATCAACCAAAAGCACCCGATTTATGACGAGCTGAGAGAGATATTTATCAAAACTGTCGGAATCAAAGATCTGTTCGCAAATCAACTGGCGCCATTCCTTAACCGCATCGACTTTAGTTTTATTTATGGTTCGTTTGCGAATGGCAATTATCAAATGAATAGTGATATTGATATTCTTGTCGTCGGTTCCATCCTCTCTCGGCAATTGGCGACCGTCTTTTCTGACATTAGCGCCAAAATCGGCCGTGAGGTGAATTATGCGGTTTTCCCTTTTGAAGAAGTGAGCAGACGATTCGCCGCACATGATCATTTTTTTACCGCCATTCTGCAAAAACCAAAACTCTTTATCACTGGACAAGAAAATGAGTTTAGAAGATTGGCTCAAGAGCAACTGGCTCAAACAGCATCAGACCAGTCGTGATGAAATTCAAAAACTGTTCGCCATCGTCGAACGTGATTTAAAAGACTTATGCTAGACACCGACACCAAACGACGCATCGACACGGCACGGGACATCCTCGTCGGCAAGGTGCCGGATCCGAAATCGCAGGTGGAGCAAATCACCATCGCCCTGATCTATAAATTCATGGATGACATGGACGCCGAGGCCGAAGCGTTGGGCGGTCAGCGGACATTTTTCAAGGGAGAATTCGAGCAGTACGCCTGGCCGCAGCTGATGTCGCCGGCACTTGGCGGCCACGAGGTGCTGAACCTCTACAGCACCTCCATTCAAAAGATGAACATCAATCCCGGCATACCGCAGCTGTTTCGCGATATTTTCAAAAACGCCTTTTTGCCCTACCGCGATCCCGAGACGCTAAAGTCCTTTCTCAAAATCATCAACGAGTTTCGTTACGATCACAGCGAAAAGCTGGGCGACGCGTTCGAGTACCTGCTGTCGGTGCTCGGTTCGCAGGGCGAAGCCGGCCAGTTTCGCACACCGCGGCACATCATCGATTTCATCGTCGATATCGTCGATCCGCAAAAAGAGGACCGCATTCTCGATGTCGCCTGCGGCACCGCCGGATTTCTCATCTCAGCGTACAAGCACATCCTCAAGACCAATTCCTCCGCTTACCAGTTGGATACAAAAAAGACAGCATCTGAAAAAAGCGCCACGCCACTCGAGCCATCGAATTCGAATGGCGCCGGCGCCTATCGCGGCGATCTGCTGCGACCGGACGACCGCCGGCGCCTGGCCGAGAACATCCACGGTTATGATATTTCGCCGGACATGGTGCGGCTGTCGCTGGTGAACATGTATCTGCACAGCATTCAGGATCCGCACATCTCCGAGTACGACACCCTGACCAGTGAGGACCGCTGGAACGACTATTTTGACGTCATATTGGCCAATCCGCCTTTCATGTCGCCAAAGGGCGGCATCCGGCCGCACAACCGCTTTTCCGTGCAATCCAAGCGCTCCGAGGTGCTGTTTGTCGATTACATTGCCGAGCACCTGATGCCGCACGGCCGCGCCGGCGTCATCGTGCCGGAGGGCATCATCTTTCAATCGCAGAACGCCTACAAGCAGCTGCGCGAGATGTTGGTGAAAGATTATCTCATCGCCGTCATCTCGCTGCCCGCCGGTGTTTTCAACCCCTATTCCGGCGTCAAGACATCGATCCTGCTGCTGGACAAAAGGGTGAACAAAAAAACGGACAAGATCTTGTTCGTCAAAATTGACAATGATGGTTTTGATCTTGGCGCCCAGCGGCGGCTGATTGCGAAAAATGATCTGCCCGCGGCGGCGGCGTTGATAAAGGATTACATTCATTCTTTTCAATATGATCGCGGTGATGGTCATGGAGATGCGCCATTGCGTCGTAGGGACGCGCCATGGCGCGTCCCTACGACGGGCAATGCGCTGCTGGTGGAGAAATCGCGCCTGGGGGAGAACGGGGAGTTTAATTTGAGCGGGGAGAGGTATCGTGTGGCTAAAAGCTCACAAAATCAGTTTCCCATAAAAAAAATCGGTGAGTTTTGCGAAACGACATCTGGCGGTACTCCGACCAAAAGTAAATCAGAATACTATCAAAATGGAAATATCCCTTGGCTTAGAAGTGGCGAGGTCGCCCAAGGATTAATCACACAGGCAGATTTATTTATCACTGAACTAGGACTTAAAAATTCATCGGCAAAGATGCTTCCAATCAACTCCGTTTTAGTTGCGATGTATGGTGCAACCGCGGGACAGATTGGTTTGCTAAAAATTCCTGCATGTACTAATCAGGCGGTTTGTGCAATAAAACCTAATAATAAATTCGTCCCTGAGTATATGTTTTTTATACTTCGACACAAAAAAGATGAACTTATTAGGCAGAGTGTTGGTGGTGCGCAACCTAATATCTCTCAAACTATAATCAAAAATTTTGCGATCCCCCTCCCCCCGCTCGATATCCAGCGCGAGATCGTCGCCGAGATCGACGGCTACCAAAGAATCATCGACGGCACCCGCCAGGTGGTGGAGAATTACAAGCCGCGGATTACGATTGATCCGGAGTGGGAGATGGTGGAGCTGGGGGAGGTGTGTGATATAAATCCATCGAAAGCAGAGTTATCAAATGTATGCGGAGAAACTGAAGTGTCTTTTATCCCAATGTCGGATTTGAATGAAAATCAAATGCACTTCGAACCAATGCAAAAAAGAAAATTATCTGAGGTAATTAAAGGATATACATATTTTAAAGATAATGATGTCTTACTAGCGAAAATTACACCATGTTTTGAAAACGGGAAAGCCGGTATCGCTACAAATCTCATAAATGGGATTGGATTCGGTTCCACGGAATTTATTGTATTCAGAGCATACGCGAACATTCTTCCGCAGTGGATATATTTTTTTGTGAGTGATGATAAATTCTGTGAAATTGGAAAAAGAAACATGACTGGCTCAGCTGGCCAGCAAAGAGTTCCAAAACAATTTGTTAAAAAATATCAAATTCCCCTTCCAGACATGCCGATGCAGGAGCAGCTGGTAGCACAGCTTGAGCGTGAGCAGGCGCTTGTTAATGCCAACAAAGAGTTGCTAGAGCTGTACGAGACCAAGATCAAGGAGCGGATTGCGCGGGTGTGGGGGGAGTGAGAAAAGCAGGCTGGGCAATAATAAATAACCCAATATTAGCCACAATTTTAAAGGGAGGTTCCTATGGCAGAGCAAACGTTAGGCGAGGTGCGGAATACTGGTTTTATTCATCATCTTTATGAAGAAAAATTAAAGCATAAAGAACATAGACATGAGTTCTTAAAGCAGAAGCTCACTTTTACACTCAGTCTGTTTACTTTAAGTTTTTTAAACACGTCTATCAAAGCGAACGATACAAATCTATCAATAGATTTGAGCTTGCTTCTTTTCTTTGTACCCCTTGTTGCGTTGGCATTTGATATGTACATATTTTCAGAGGATTTCAAAGTAAAGCGAATAGGAGTATTTAGTAGAAAGAAATGTCATAATGAATGTGACATGCAATATCAATGGGAAGAATGGCTATGCGAGCCAGTGCATAGGGAACATCTAGCATCGTGGGTTTCTCAATCAATTTCCTGGCTTATAACCTTTTTGTCTTGGTTTATATTACTATTATTAAAAGACAAGATATCTTTGCTTGAGGGGATTGGTTTCTTGCGTCATAATTACTATTTGATCGTGTCGGCCTGGTTTATTTTAATCTTGGTGCTAATTTATTTCATGTTCGTGATATCTCGTAGGCGTCGAAACCAGATGCTTAGCGAACACGGCACTGATGTATAAATAACTTTTTGAAATAACATGGCTACAAATCCAATTTCTATCAGAAAATCAACGAAAAACTAGCTTTGTAAAAGTGCATGCGAAAGATTTGTCTAATAGTCTGAGTGATATTCCAGTTATTGCATTGCTTCTTGTGCTCATCGTAATATGCATGATATGTATGAGAGTGATAAAGCAGCGTTTTCGACATCTGCGCTTGAAGGAAGTAGATACAGTGCTTAAAGCCCTTTATTTGGCAAGTAATGAAGCGACCAAAAATGAAAGCATAGGTCATGAACTCAAAAGATAAAGCTAATGACTTTGCGCTTCGGCGTGCATTACTAGTGGATGCCCAGCAAATAAGCCGAGAGATTGATCCAAATTGTCAGACCATCTTACTTGATCCTCTTGTCAAGCTGATGAAAGAAAAAAGCCGGGAGCATCCCATTCTTTCCTCTTTCTATTTTGCTGGCGGTTTGCAAGTGCACCCATATTTTTTATGGAATGATCGATTTGCTATCGGAATTGCCGTGCTGCCGGAAGATAGTGCAAAAGCGGGTAGACCGAAACAGCATCCGCAGCAAACTGAAGTACTTTTTGTGCTGGACGGCAAGATCCGTCTTAATTTGAAAAATGAGGTCAACGTGGAGGAAAAAGTGCTTAGTGCAGGCGATGTTTTCGTCATTGCAAAAGGATCATGCCATTGGATTGAGCCAGTAAAGTCGACAGATGCAGTATACGTCTTTGCCAAGACGAGACCACTTGCAGAACCTAGAGAAGAGGACTGCGAGGAGCCTGAAACGATAGAGTAATGAGGCTGCCTGTAAGATCGCTCCAGATTTTGAAACACAAATCAAGTCACCCCGGAACCGCGTTTCTCAACGGTGTCCGGGATCTATTGAGAACAAGTGAATTTTTTCTAAATGGATACCAGCCTTCGCTAGTATGACTTGTTTTATCCTTTCGTGCACTTTTGTGGGACAATATCCTCACAATATCCTAATCTGTAACAGTCTGGCGGGTGGGAATCCATTCAAGCAGGCGAAATGGATGCCCGCCTGCGCGGGCACGACTTGCTTCTCCGCACATATCCTTGATAAATTTTGGCTCATTGCTGCTCTTTATGACCAAATTGAGCAATCATTATTAATCCGCCCCCTTTAAATTCACATCAATTAATGGCCAGAAAATTCAAAAATTTTACTCCGCCATCCCCACCGTCCACAATAATCCCCCCTCCAGATGCCCCACAAAATCCGGATCGGCATAGTGGCTGATCTCATGTCCCAGCGCCGTATAAAACTGCCGGCCGCCGTCGAACTCGTGATACCAGGCGAGCGGATAATAGGAGCCGAACACCTCGCCAGGAAACTCGTCCAGCTGATCATCCTCGATGGTGGTGAGATCGACCGCCAGCAGAATCTTGATGTCCGGATTGAGATGATCGATCAGATAACACTCATCTTCCCAGTGCCAGACAGCATCCAGATGTCTCGTCGAGGGATGATTGGGCTCAATGACCTTGATGTCAAAAGGTTGAAATTTCGGATGTCGGACGAACTTGCCACCGGTCATGGCCCAGAACCACGGCCAATCGCGCTCCGAACCGCAAGACGAGTGGATGCCCATGAACCCGCCGCCAGTGCGAATGTAGCGTTGAAAAGCATCGCGCTGCTCCTGAGTATCGAATGCCCGGTTGTTGGTGTTGGCAAAGATGATGGCATCGTATTTCTGCAAATTTTCCAGCGTGTACAGTCCCGGGTCTTCGGAGACATCATAGGTGATCCCATGCGCTTCACATATCTTCGCCAAGGTCTTTACGCTGGTCTCTATATTATCGTGAATGTACATGCCCTCGCCCTTTTCATTGTGGGTATAGATGAGGACCTGTTTAGGTGATTGCGCACAGGCCAACGTCAGCATGGCAAGGACAAGCATGTATGTCTGGAATATTTTCATTTTATTCTCCTTCTATGGCATAGGTCTGGTTCGTGCTGTGGCTGTATGAAAAATAAACGCAGATACCTTGGCGCGGCCTTTGGCCGCAACCAAACAATGTAGCAATTACGAAAAGCTAAACGCAAAGGCGCAAAGGACCGCAGAGATTCGCAGAGAAAAATGGATCTGCTGCGTAATTGTAAACCTCTCGAGATAAGCGAGGCAATGAAAGATTATAGGCGTATTTGCCGGATGTACAAAAAATTTTAAAAAAACAATATGTTGCCGCCTTGTATTACAAAGAACGCCGAGTAAAATAATTAAAAGCATTGTCAGTTTATTTCTTGTTTGTTTCAAGCAAAAGCCGCTTTTTCTCTCTGCGCTTCTTGGCGAGCTCGGCGGTTAAAATTTTTCCATGATTCATTATTCGACAAACCTGAGTCACTACTCCGCCTTCAGTTCCACCCGCGGCGGATAGGCAAAATCCCGCCAGATGCGCTCGGCCGTCTTGACATCCATTTCGCCGTCGTAAACCAGCAGTCGATACTTCAGCATGTAATCCTGCCCCGGATTCAATCTCCAGCTGTTGTGACGAATGGGGCAGAATTCGAAGAACAGATCACCCCTGCCGCCGTTGGCATCCTCCGGCCAGACGCGCATGGGTTCCGGATGGTCGCGATTGGTCGGATGGCTCATGAAGACGATGCCGGCACGAGCTCCGCCACCATTCGCGCCACTCACATCGCACCAGAAGGCCCGACTGCCGTCCGCATCCACGCGAGTTTTGCCGGCGGAGGTCAACACTCGCACATTTTCGTTCGTCCACGACTCGACGGCGCGAAAGCCGATGCCGCCGCCATAGCGATAGGCGTCCAGATCGATCGGACTCGACGAGGCGCAATTCAGCGTCGTCGCATAATCCAGCAGCCAGACATCCTGCGCTTCATTTATATTCCACGCCCTCACCTCGAGGAGTTCGTTCAAGGCCACCTTGTCGGCGCCCCTGGCGGTGAAATCGACATGCTCCTGCCGGACGCGAAAGCCGGCGTACACCGGGCCTTCGACGACCGACACATAGCCGGCAAATCGCACCGTGCCCTGTCCGCTCGCCAGGTTCCAGAAATCGACGTCGCGGCCCTCGAATATCGTCCTGGTCCACGGACCCCAGATGCCATAATGATGATAGTGATCCGGCGGCTGGATGCGCGTCAAAAGCTCGCCGCCGGGCGACCAGAGCGGATGGATGAAGCCACTGCGCTTGTAGATATCATCAACGCCGGCCGGCGGATAAACCGTGCCGTGGTTGTATTGCAAAATCTTTTGCTTCTCTGTCAGCAAAATCAGTTTATTTTCATCCATGGAAATTTTGATGGGAGTGACGACCTGAAACGTGTCGCCGATGGTGAGCTCAAAGGTGCGGCTTGTCCCGCTCGCGGTCGCGCCGCGCATAATCCACCACAAGCGACGCACCTGTCCCATCTCGAGCTGACACGCCACTTCGACGCGTCCGGCGGATTTTTCATAGAGCCGAAAGAGACCATGATCCTGATTGACGCTGATCTGATCCAGGGGGATGGAGACGGGTGTATCCTGCCGGTCAAAATCACCGGCGTTCACAATGAGGGTGGCGAGCTTGAGCTCATCAGCTG